>NZ_CP022314.1:646636-793413 GCF_003352915.1 Arthrobacter sp. PM3
CATGATCACCGCCCGGTCCACCAGATCAAGCCGGTTGGACCCCGGCCGGACAGCGGGCACCGGGCCCGCCTCAACGCCTCCATCAACACCCATACGCATCTGCATGCCGCCAGTCTTGCCCAGCCACCGCTGCGTATTACTGCGCCACACCCCAATCCGGGCCGAGGCCTCCTTCACCGACACCCCCTGCCGCAGAAGTGAAAAGAACTCATCCTTCAGCGCATCCGGCGCCGGATAACCACTCGGCATAGCAACCTCCAAAAACAGAATGTTGCAACGACCGTATGATTTTGCGCGCCTCCCATGGGCCGTATCTGACCCCGCGTTGGTTTAAGCGGGCGGCTACCAGCGGGGGTGGATGGTGTCGCGGAAGTAGCGGTCGTAGATTTCCCGGACGCCGACGTCGAACGTGGCGTCAATGCCGCTGACGGACGCGGCGGCGGCGTTGGAGCGCGCCTGCTCCACATTCCGTGCGCCCGGGATCACGGTGCTGACGCCGTCCTGCGCCGCGATCCAGGCGATGGCCGCCTGGGCGGTGCTGACGCCGTCGGGCACCAGGTCCTCGAACTCGGCCACCGCCTTCAGGCCCTGGCCGAAGTCCACGCCGGAGAACGTCTCTCCGACGTCGAACGCCGATCCCGTGCGGTTGTAGTTCCGGTGGTCGTCCTCGGCGAAGGTCGTGTCCGCGGTGTATTTGCCGGAGAGCAGGCCCGAGGCGAGCGGCACCCGGGCGATGATCCCCACCCCGGCGGCCTCCGCGGCAGGCAGGACCTCGTCCAGCGGTTTGAGCCGGAAGGCGTTGAGGATGATCTGCACCGTGGCCGTGCCGTCGTGGCGCATGGCCTCGAGCGCCTCGTCGGTGCGTTCGACGCTGACGCCGTAGTTCCGGATGGCGCCCTCGCTGACCAAAGTGTCCAGGGCGTCGTAGACCTCGGCGTTGCTGTACACCGCGGTGGGCGGGCAGTGCAGCTGAACCAGGTCCAGGCAGTCCATGCCCAGGTTGCGCCGGGACCGGTCCGTCCAGGCGCGGAAGTTGGCGAGGTTGTAGTTCTCCGGCACCTGGTCCAGCCGGCGGCCCATCTTGGTGGCCACCGTGAGGTCCAGCCCGGGGTTGGCGGCCAGGAACGCTCCGATGGCCTGCTCGCTGCGCCCGTCGCCGTAGACGTCCGCCGTGTCCAGGAACGTGACCCCCGCGTCCACGGAGGCGGCGAGGATGGCCTGCGCCTGCGCCGGGTCCACGTTGCCCCAGTCCGCGCCCAGCTGCCAGGTCCCCAGTCCAACGATGGAGACGTCCCGCCCGGTCTTGCCCAACTGTCGCTTTTCCATCATCCGACTATAGGCCGGAACAGCAACGCGGGGTCAGATATCGCCCGTTGAGGCCCCTCCCATGGGCCGAATCTGACCCCGCGTTGCTCACGGCGTGACCGGCGCGGAGGCAGCCGCGAGCGGCCAGCCGATGACCATCTTGGGCCGCGGGGCTGCATAGGTCCTGACTTTCGATGTGCTCAGCTGCAGCCGGACCAGCGATTCGGCGATCGTGACTGCCGCCGCCACACCGTCCACCACGGGGACCCCGGCACGGGCCCGGATCTCCTCGTCGAGGCCGGCCATGCCGCCGCACCCGAGGACAATAACTTCCGCTTTGTCCTCCCGGACGGCCAGGAGCGCCTGTTCGATGATGGCCTCCACGGCGCGGTCCGGGTGCTCTTCCAGTTCCAGGACGGCCATGCCGCTGGCCCGGACCGAGGCACACCGTGCGTCGAGGCCCGCGAGCTTCAGCCGGTCCTCGATCAGCGGCACGGCCCGGTCCAGGGTGGTGACCACCGAGTACTTGTGGCCAAGGAACATCGCCGTGCTCGCGGCCGCTTCGGTGATGTCCACGACCGGAACGTCGAGGAGCTCCTGGAGGCCCTCGCGGCCGTGTTCGCCGTAGCCGGCCTGGATGACGGCGTCGAACGGCTCGGGATAGGACAGGACCTTGTCCATGACGGCGATCGCGGCGAGGTAGCTCTCAAAGTTTCCCTCGCAGGAGTCCGCGCCGAACCGGGGAGTGAGTCCCACAATCTCCGTGCCCGGTAGCGCGGCCTGGCGCGCCTGCGCGGCGATGGAGTCCGTCATGGACTGGGTGGTGTTGACGTTGGCTACAAGGATCCGCATGGTGGTTCCGCTTTCAGACAGTCCGGTCAGTGGGTGCTGGCGACGGCGATCGCCTCGCCGTCGATGTCGTCGAACCGCTGGGAGCGGTCTGAGATGGCGTAGTAGATCGCCGCGGCGATTCCGGCCGCGACAAACCACGCGAACGGGGCGACGGCTTCCAACGCCGGAACAAAGGCAACCAGGAGGGCAACGCAGGCGGCGGGCACCAGCGCGATGATCGCCCTGGCGTTGAAGCCCTTCTTGTACTGGTAGGCACCCGCGGGGTCCTCGGTGTACAGCTCAAGCACGTTGACCTTGCCGCGGCGCAGCAGCCAGTAGTCGGCCATGACGACGCCGAACAGCGGACCAAGGAGCGCTCCGAGTCCGCCCAGGAAGTACACAATCACGATCGGATTGTTGTACAGGTTCCACGGCAGGATGATGAGGCCGATCGTGCCGCTGACCCAGGCGGCCCTGCGGAAGTTCAGGTGCTTCGGGAAGAGGTTGGTCAGGGCGTAGACGGGAGCCACAAAGTTCGCCATCAAGTTCACGGCGATGGTCAGGATCAGCAGGGCAAGGCAGGCCAGGACAAGGAACAGGGTATTCGGGATGGTCTGGACGATGTCCGACGGGCTCTTGATGATGGTGCCGTTGATCTTGAACTGGCCGCCGGCCATGACCACTACGATTGCGCCGAAGAGGAGCATGTTGATGGGGATACCCCAGAAGTTGCCCCGCACCACCGCTTTCTTGGAGACGGCCGACCGGGTGAAGTCACAGAAGTTCAAGACGAACGTTCCGTAGATGGACACCCACAGGGCACCGCCGGCAAAGATGGTGCGCCACATGTCGATACCTTCGAGGGCGTGGTTCGAGGACCAAGCGATGGAGCCGCCAGCCTGGACGAAGATCCAGATAGCCATGGTGGCCATCGTGACCAGGATGATGGGCCCGGCGAACGCCTCGTACTTGCGGATCATTTCCATGCCGAAACTCACGATGACCAGCTGCACGATCCAGAGGAACACGAACGCTGCCCAGCCGAGCGTGGAGAGGCCAAGAACGGCGTTGGAGTCCAGGTCCCGGAGCGAGGGAATCATGGCGACGAGCATGACGCGAAGCACCACCGACGCCAGGTAGGTCTGGATGCCGAACCATGCCACGGCCACCGCGCCGCGCAGGAGGCTGGCGATCTGGGCTCCCCGGATACCGAAGCTGATCCGGCTCATGACGGGGAAAGGGACACCGGTCTTGACGCCCATGAAGCCGGAGAAGCTGAGCAGCCCGAACAGCAGGACGGCTCCGATGCCCAGGGCCAGCAGGATCTGCCAGCCGCCGAGCCCGAGGGCGAAGAGTCCGATGGCGAAGGCGTAGTTTCCAAGGCTGTGGACGTCGTTGGCCCAGAGGGTGAAGATGCTGTAGCTCGTCCAGCGGCGGCCTTCCCGCTTCGTCGGAGCGAGGTCAATGTTGTAGAGGGTGGGGCTGATCGTCCGGCCGGAGGCGGCGCTGGCTGCATCGCAAAGCGCGTCGACACCCATGGAAGGGTGGGTGGCTTTGTTCAATTCAGCTGCGGTCTCGGCTGCCGGGTCGACGCCGGTCATCGGGGTCGTCTGCATCGTGGTCTCGCTTCTTGAAAGGGTCTTCCATGCATTCCGCGTCGGGACTTGCGCCAAAGAACGAACGGCAGGAGCGTCATTGCTTCTCTTTCCACAATGCGGAAGATGGGTATCGAGTAGTGAAATAACGGTATGACCCGGATCACTTATCAGTCAAGGGTGGCGGGACCTCGGTCAGTCATAATCGGTTGCTACGACAGCAACGCGGAGTCAGATATCGCCCATTGGGAGCGCTCCCATGGGCGATATCTGACCCCGCGTTGCTTTGGCGGAGGGGCTCTACAGCGAGGGGACCCGGCCGGCTTCCTTCAGGCCCAGGTAGATCTTGTCGCGGGAGATCGGCAGTTCGGCGAACCGGACCCCGGTGGCGTTGCGGATGGCGTTCGCCAGGGCCGGTGCCACCGGGTTGAACGGGCTTTCGCTCATGGACTTGGCCCCGAGCGGTCCGAGTTTGTCGCTGGTATCGGCGAAGTACACCTCGCTGCGCGGCACGTCGGCGAAGGTGGGGATGTGGTACTGCCGCAGGATGTCCGTGGTGACGCGGCCGGCGTCGTCCACCCTGACTTCCTCGTACAGCGCGGCGCCGAGGGCCTGGGCGATGCCGCCTTCGATCTGCCCGCGGCACTGCCGCGGGTTCACCACCACGCCGGCGTCGGCGGCCTGCACGCTCTGCAGGATCCGCAGCTCCCCTGTCCCGGTGTTCACGGCCACCCGGAAGCCCTGGACGTTGAAGGCAACGGAGCGCGGCGTCCCGCCCCAATGCCCCTCGGCGGCGAGTTCGACGCCGGCGGCTGCGGCGGCGTCGTGCAGTTCCGTCAGCGGCACCCGGGTTCCCTCACACACCACGGCGTCGCCGTCCAGCACACAGCCGGCGGCCGGGACCTGCCGGAGGCCGGCGGCGAAGGCGCGGAGGCGGACGGCGAGGTCCTCGGCCGCGGCGAGCGTGGCCTTGCCCGCCACCACGATCCCGGCCGAGCCGAAGGCGCCGGAGTCGTGGTCCACGAGGTCGGTGTCGGACTGCCGGACGAGGATCCGGGCGGCAGTCGTGGCCAGCGCGGTCGCGGCGAGCTGGGCGTGCACGGTGGTGGTGCCGTTGCCGAACTCGGCGGTCCCGACGTCGGCGGCGTATGTCCCGTCCGGCAGGAGCCGGAGCCTGGAGTGGGCGAAGTGGCCGCGCGGCGGGACGGTGTCGATCATGGACAGCGCCGCGCCCTCCCCGGTGACCCAGCCCGGGCCGAGGTCCTCGAGCCCGGCGGTCCGGTAGCGTTCCCGGCCGCGGTCCAGGGCATCCTGCACCAGCCGCGTGCACTGGTCCAGTCCGTAGCTGCCGTAGAGCACGTCCTCTTCCGGGTCCGGGTGCGTGGAGAGCATGTCGTCGCCCTCGCGGACCATGTTGCGGCGGCGGAACTCCATCGGGTCCATGCCGATCCCGGCTGCGAGCTCGTCGATCGCGGATTCGATCGCGAACACCGTCTGGCTCAGCCCGTAGCCACGGAATGCCCCGGACGGCACAGTGTTGGTGTACACGGCGTGGGCGTCCACTTTCTTGTTGGCGCAGTTGTACACGGCCAGGGATTCGCCGCAGCCGTGGAACATCACGCCCACGGAATGGTTGCCGTAGGCGCCGGCATTGGTCAGCACGTCCAGCTGCAGCGCCGTCAGTTTGCCCTCGGCGCTGGCGGCGGCCTTGAGGTGGATGGTGAACGGGTGCCGGGTGGTGGACGCAGTGAGCTGCTCGGTGCGGGTGAATTCGAGCTGCACGGGCCGCCGCAGTTTCAGCGCGGCGAGCGCCACGATGTCTTCGGTGAGGACTTCCTGCTTGCCGCCGAAGCCGCCGCCCACCCGTCCCGCGACCACCCGGATCGCATCTTCCGGCAGGCCAAAAACCCGGCCCAGGGTGCGCCGGACCAGGAAGGGCACCTGGCTGGAGGTGCGGATCTGCAGCCGGCCGTCGTCGTCAATGGAGCCGATGGCGGCGTGGGTCTCCAGCGCGGTGTGCTGCACCCGCTGGGTGCGGTACGTCTGTTCGTGGATGAAGGCCGCCGAGGCAAAGGCCGCCGCGACGTCGCCCAGTTCGGAGTGGAGCTCGGCCACCACGTTCCGCTCCGGCCTGCCGATGCGGGCGGTGGCGGCGTCCTTGTCGCCGTGGACCAGCGGGGCGCCGGGGCGCAGCGCGTCCTGCGCGGTGAACACCGCGTCCAGGACCTCGTACTCCACCGTCAGCGCCCGGACACCGGCTTCCGCTGCGGCCACGGTCTCCGCGGCGACGGCGGCGATCCGCTGCCCGACGAACCGGACCACGTCATCGAGCACCCGGGTGTCGTCCGGGTCGTCGGTGTAGAGCTCGTGCTGGGCGGTGGAGAACAGCTGCGCGGGCGCGTCCTCGTGGGTGAACACCGCGACGACGCCGGGAACGGCCAGCGCCGCCGAGGTGTCGATGGCAAGGATCCGGGCGTGGGCGTGCGGCGAGCGCAGGAGCTTGATGTGCAGCAGCCCGGGGAGCTCCTCCGGGGGAACGTCCAGTGTGTACCGGGCTTTGCCGGTGACGACGGCGAGGCTTGCCGGCGCGGGGACGTCGTCGCCGAGCTGGCCGGGCTGTGGCTTTGGCCGGGGGCCAGCCTGGGCGTCACCGCCGGCCCCGGACCCGAGCGCTGCCGGGTCCGGGTGGCTGGATTCGCTGTGCCCGGCCTCGCCGCAGACGGCGTCAGCGATGGCCCGGTAGCCGGTGCAGCGGCACAGGTTCCCCTTGAGGTTCCGGGGCAGGTTCGCTTTCTGTTCGTCGTCGAAGGTGGCTGCCGTCATCACCATGCCCGCCGTGCAGAATCCGCACTGGAAGCCCTGGCGTTCCAGGAACTGCTGCTGCACCGGATGCAGGCCGGAGCCGGCTTCAGGACCGGCGAGGCCTTCCACCGTGGTCACGGCCCGGCCTTCGGCCCGGACCGCGGGGTAGATGCAGCTGTGCACGGGGACGCCGTCCACGTGGACGGTGCAGGCCCCGCAGTCACCGCCGTCGCACCCCTTCTTCACGCCGAAGTTCCCCTGCTCCCGCAGGAAGGTCCGCAGGCACTGCCCGGGCCGGGGGCCGGCCAGCGCCGGGACGCCGTTGATCTCGATTGCGCCAGTGATTTCGATTGCGCTGTTGTTCTCGACGGCCATGCTCAGGCCCCTTCCTGCTGCGAAGCCTGCGCTGACGCGCGCCGCGGAGGCCAGAAGTCACCGGAAACGCGTGCCGGTGCCGTGCCGGCCGGCGCGGCCAGTTCGGCGCGGATTTCCTCGGCCAGCCGGTAGGTCATGTCCTTGCGCCAGGCGGGCAGGCCGTGGATGTCATCGTGGTAGAGCCCGTCCGGGATGGCGGCGTCGAGCTCGGCACCTGTGCCGGCGTCGTCCGCGCCGGCAGGCAGGCGCAGCTGCACGGGCCGCTTGGTGGCGGCGGTGACGGTCAGGACCAGCGCACCGTCGGCGCCATCTTCTGCACGCCCCTGCCGTCCGATCAGCAGCACGCCGGAGCGGCCCAGGTTGCTCAGCGAGAGCCGGCGGAACGCCACCCGGGAGGCAAGGGCCGACGCCGGGAGGTGGACGCTGCGGAGCAGCTCGCCGGGAGCGAGGCAGTTGCGCGCGTCGCCCGTGACAAAGTCGCGCACGGGGACCTCGCGGCGGGTGCCGCCCGGGCCGAGCACCGTGGCCGTGCCGTCGAGGGCGGCACAGAGCGAGATCATGGGCCCGGCCGGCAGGGACGTGCAGAGGTTGCCGCCCACGGTGGACATGTTCCAGACCTTGAAGGATGCCACGAACGAATCGCAGCATGGCCGGATCAGCTCCAGCCCGGGCCACGCAGCCGCACGGGCCCGGCCGGCGTCCGATTCCGGCACCGCATAGAGTTCGGCGATGGTGCACGTGGCCGCGAGGTCGATTCCGGCGTCGGACACGGTGACCGCCGGCCAGCCGGTGGCGCCGAGGTCCAGGAGCCGCCGGAGGGGTTCGCGGCCAAAGGCGAAGCTGCCGTAGGAAAACAGGACCGTGCCGCCGGCCAGCCAGGCGTCGCCGTCGCGCCAGTCGGCCGGATCCGAGGTGCGGACCACGGCCTCGATGGTGTTCATGTCCATGACATCTCCTGGTGTTGCGGGGTGGAGCGGTGCGGAATGCGGTCTTGCGGAATGCGGTGCTGCCGGGTGGGCTGCTGCGGGGCGGCAGCCGTCCCGGCCACCTGGTGGATAGGACCGCTCCCGTCCTTAAGGGACAGGCCGCGGGCGGACCGGGTCCGGCCGGCCACGATCTCCGCGGTGATGGAGACGGCCACCTCGGCCGGGGTGACCGCCCCCAGATCCAGTCCGATCGGCGAATGCAGCCGCCCCGCTTCCTCCGGCGCCACGCCTGCAGCGAGCAGGGACGCCAGCCGCTGCCCGTGGCTGCGCCGCGATCCCATGGCCCCGACATACGCCAGGTCCAGGCGCAGCGCCGTCTCCAGCAGCGGAACATCGAACTTGGGATCGTGGGTGAGCACACAAACAACGGTCCGGGCATCGAGGCGGCCCGCCGCGGCTTCGGCAGCCAGGTACCGGTGCGGCCAGTCCGTGACCACGTCATCGGCCAGGGCGAAGCGCTCCTGCCGGGCGAAGGCCGGCCGCGCATCGCACAGGGTCACGTGGTAGCCGAGCAGCTTGGCGGCCGGCACCAGGGCCGCTCCGAAGTCGTTGGCCCCGAAGACCAGCAGGCGTGGCGGCGGAAGCCGGCTCTCGACCAGCAGGGTGACGGGCTCATCAGCCGGGCCGCCGAAGCATCCGGCGTCCGCCGCCAACCTCACCACACCGGTGGTCCCGTTGCGCAGCAGCGGCGTCAGCTGTGCGGCCGCCGCCAGCAGCAGGGCGCGGTCCCCGTCCCCGGCGACTCCCAGTAACGCGGCCATGGCCCCGGACTGTTCGATCTCGTAGCCGGCAGGATCGGCAATGACGACGGCGCCGCCGCCTTCGGGCAGGCGGCCATCCGGCCGGCGGACATCCACCCGCCGGATGAGCGCCACGCCCGCGGCGGGAGTCACGGCCTCCACCACGGTCAGGGCGTCGTCCAGCAGTTCGATGTGGATGTCGAGTTCGCCCCCGCAGGTGAGCCCGACGGCGAACGCGTCCTCGGGACTGTAGCCGAAGGACTCGCGGCGCGCGCCGCCGTCGTCGATCACCTCCATGGCCGCCGCCACGACGGCACCTTCGATGCAGCCGCCGGAGAGGCTGCCCAGGACATCGCCGGCTTCGGAGACCAGCATGGAGGTTCCCACCGGACGCGGCACGGAACCGCCGGCGCCCACCACGGTTGCCACCGCGCAGCGCCTGCCGGTGACTGCCGGCTGCCAGTCCCTGAGCGAGGGCATCAGCTCCAACATTGCTGCACGCCCCTTTCCTGCGCGGCGATGGTGTCCATATTCTTGTTCCTATCCTGCTCGGGCGGAAGCACCGTGTGACGTGTGGTTTCCTACGCGCCCAGCAGCGCGTTGATCGGTCCGCGGGCGAAGTACACCAGGAAGCCGGCAGTGACCACCCACATGAGCGGATGCACCTTCTTGGCCTTGCCGGAACAGGCACTGATGACCGCCCAGGAGATGAAGCCGACGCCGATTCCGTTGGCGATGGAGTAGCTCAACGGCATGGTGACGATAGTCAGGAAGGCCGGCAGCGCGACGGAAAACTTGCTGAACTTGATCTCGCGGATCTGGGCCATCATCATGGCGCCGACCACAACCAGGGCGGCAGCAGCGACTTCCAGGGGCACCACGGAGGTCAGAGGTGTCAGGAACATCGAGCCCAGGAACAGCACTCCGGTGACCACGGAGGCCAGCCCGGTGCGGGCTCCCTCCCCGATGCCGGCAGCGGAATCGATGTACACCGTGTTGGATGATCCTGAGGTGGCGCCGCCGGCCACGGCCCCCAGGCCCTCGACGATGAAGGCAGGCTTCAGCCGCGGGAACGTGCCGTCCTTGTGTGCCACACCAGCGCTCTTCGCCAGGCCGGTCATGGTGCCCATGGCGTCAAAGAAGTTGGTGAACACCAGAGTGAAAATGAGCATCGTCGCGGCCAGCCCGCCGATCCGGCCGAAGGCACCAAACAGGTCAAACTGGCCTACCAGGCCCAGATCCGGGGCCGAAACCAACCGCCCCGAGAGAACCGGGGTGTTGAGGTGCCAGCCGCCGGGGTTGCTCTCGCTGCCGGGACCGAGTTTCATGACCGCCTCGACTACCGCGGCCAGCGCTGTGGTGGCCACGATGCCGATCAGCAGCCCGCCCTGGACCTTGCGGGCCACGAGAATACCCATGACCAGCAGGCCGAAGATGAACACCATGGTGGGCACCGACGTGATGGAACCGTTGTCGCCCAACTGGACCGGGGGCCCTGCGGTGGTGGCCCGGACAAAGCCGGAGTCCACGAAGCCGATGAAGGCGATGAACAGACCGATGCCCACGGTAATGGCGGCCTTCAGCTCTTTCGGCACGGCCCGGAAGATCGCCGTCCGGGCGCCGGTGACACCGAAGAGGACGATCAGGATGCCGTTGATCACCACCAGCCCCATGGCCTCGGCCCACGTGACCTCGTGGATCACGGCCACAGCGAGGAAGGAGTTGATGCCCAAACCTGCCGCCAGCCCGAAGGGGAGGTTGGCGATCAAGCCAAACAGGATGGTCATGACGCCGGCGGTGAGACCTGTGACAGCGCCGACCTGCGCAGCGGACAGCCAGCCGCCGGCGACGTCGGTGGGGGCATTGTCTGCGCTGAACCCGCCAAGGATCAAGGGGTTCAGGATGACGATGTAAGCCATGGTGAAGAAGGTGACCAGGCCGCCACGCACCTCGCGGGCCACAGTGGAACCGCGCTTGGTAATTTCGAAGAACCGGTCCAGGAAGGCATTCGACGGCTGCGGCGGCTCGGGGGCCGCCGCCTGCTGCCGGCCGTCGGGAGTGGTGTCCAGGATTGTCATCTCAGCCACCCGACCTAGTAGTCAATCCTGGATGCGAGCGTGTTCCACGTGTTGAACGGTTCCAGGATGGCAGGCGCCTGGGGGTTCTCCAGTTCAAGTTTGGCGACCGGCATAAGCGCTTGGCGCTGGCGGTTTTCGAAGTATTCGTAGAACACGGCGTCGTCGAAGCCGACGGATGCGGCGTCGTGCCGGTCGGCGGCGAACACCACGCGCCCCACGCGTGCCCACAGTGCCGAGGCCAGGCACATGGGGCACGGCTCGCAGCTGGTGTAGAGAATGGCCCCGGTGAGGTCGAAGGTGCCCAGTTCGCTGCACGCCCGGCGGATGGCCATCACCTCCGCGTGGGCGGTGGGGTCGTTGGTGGCGGTGACGCGGTTGACGCCGTCGAACGCCTGTCCGTCGGCGGTAACGATGACGGCACCGAACGGGCCCCCGCTGTTGAGGACGTTGGCAGTGGCTAACTCAATGGATCTGGCCAAAAACTCCTGGGCCGTGACGGTGGTGCTCATGATGCGACTCCCTTTGCCGTGGAAGCCGGTACGCCGAGGTGGAAAGACAGGACCAGATGCGACGGTTACCAGGCTTCAGCATTTGCTTTTGAAGGTTCAGTTGCGCCTGGTAGATAGCTTCCCCGGAGACCGGGGGCCCGCCTTTGGCAAAATCGACATTAGCACCGGAACGTGAGCCACGCCATAGATTTTGGAAAGTAAATTTCGTGATGTGAAATTTTGGTTTCCAAGGTGTCACAATCCGCGGCGTTGACTTCCGCGATCCCGCCAGCCTAGCCTGAACCCCAACCGGCGCCGCGAGCCGGGCGCCTGGATCAGCAGACAGGCCCACACTGAGCTGGCTCATTTTCCGCACGCTCAGACAGGAAACCGCCATGCCGGCACAGCCCTCCGCCTCCCGCCTCTGGATCCGCAACCCCCTCGCCGCCTTCACCGCCAACAACCTCGACGCCTCGGGCGGAATCGTGGTCAGCGGCGGGGTCATCACCGAGGTCCTGGCCGCCGGCCAGCAGCCGTCGGCCCCCTGCCAGGAGACGTTCGACGCCGGCAGTCACGTCCTGCTGCCCGGCCTCATCAACACGCACCACCACTTCTACCAGACCCTCACGCGCGCCTGGGGTCCCGTGGCCAACGCCCCGCTGTTCCCCTGGCTGCAGCAGCTCTACCCCGTCTGGGCACGGCTCACGCCCCGCGACCTGGAACTGGCCGCCACGGCCGCCCTCGCCGAACTCCTGCTCTCCGGCTGCACCACGGCCGCGGACCACCACTACCTCTTCCCGGCCGGCCTGGAAGAGGCGATCGACATTGAGGTCCGCGCGGTCCGGCAGCTGGGGATGCGGGCCACCCTCACCCGCGGGTCCATGACGCTCGGGGAGGCCGACGGCGGCCTGCCGCCGCAGTCCACGGTCCAGCCGGCGGAGCTCATCCTGGCGGACAGCGAGCGGCTCATCGGCGAATACCATGAGCGCGGCGACGGAGCGGTCATCCAGATCGCGCTGGCTCCGTGCTCGCCGTTTTCCGTGACGCGGGAAATCATGGCCGAGAGCGCCGCCATGGCCGAACGCCACGATGTCCGGCTGCATACGCACCTCGCCGAGACGCTGGACGAGGAGGAGTTCTGCCGGGAGAGGTTCGGACTGCGTACGGTGGACTATCTGGACAGCGTCGGGTGGCTGGGCGCCAGGACCTGGCTGGGCCACGGCATCCACTTCAGCGACGCCGAGATTGCCGCGCTGGGGGCCGCGGGAACCGGCGTCGCGCACTGCCCCACGTCCAATATGCGGCTGGCATCGGGCACGGCCAGGGTGCTGGAACTGGAGGACGCGGGCGTCCCGGTGGGACTGGGCGTGGACGGTTCGGCGTCGAACGATGCCTCGAACATGATCCTGGAGGTGCGGCAGGCACTGTACCTGCAGCGGCTGCGCTACGGTGCGCAGGTCCCGGTGGAACGCGCACTGGGCTGGGCCACACGCGGTTCCGCCGCAGTCCTCGGCCGGCCGGACCTGGGCCAGCTGGCGCCGGGGATGCAGGCGGACCTGGCCCTCTTCCGGCTCGATGAGCTGCGGTTCTCCGGCAGCCACGACCCCCTCGCAGCCCTCGTGCTGTGCGGCGCGGACCGGGCCGACCGGGTCATGGTGGGCGGCGAGTGGCGCGTGGTCGACGGGCAGATCCCGGGCCTGGACGTCGCCGGGCTCATTGCGGAGCATTCCGCAGCGGCACGGAAGCTGGTCGCCGGATAGGTCTACTCGGTCAGGGCCGGCACCCGGTATGCGAGGATCGGGCCATGGAAAACACCCCCGAAGTCCTCCGCTATGCGGCTTTTTCCACTTCACCCGACGGCGGCAATCCAGCCGGTCTGGTCCTGGACGCCCGCCACCTCGACGATGCCGGAATGCTGGCCGTGGCGGCCGCCGTCGGGTACGCCGAAACGGCCTTCGTGACGGGGCAGGTTCCTTCACCTTCGACACCCCGGTGGGCCCCGTCGTCATCGAAACAGCCGGCGACGGCGCCGACGTCACCGCATCGTTCACCGGCGTCGAGCCACAGGTGGCAGCATTCGACGACGACGTCCTGACTGAACTCCTCGGGCTGCTCGGCCTCACCCGCGCCGACCTCGATCCGGCCTATCCGCCGCGGATCGCGTACTCGGGAAACTGGCATCCGGTGCTGGTGGTCGCCGACGCCACCGTGTTCGACTCCTTCGGCTTCGATCCGGATGCGGTGCGCAGGCTCATGGATGCGCAGGGCTGGGCTGCGACGGTGACCGTCCTGCACCGGGTTGCCGATGACGCCTTCGAGGCCCGCAACCTCTTCCCCGTGGGTGCTATCACGGAGGACCCTGCGACCGGGGCCGCCGCGGCGGCGGTTGGCGGTTACCTGCGCCTGCTGGGCCTGGTCGACGCGCCGGCGCGCATCTTAATCCGCCAGGGGCGGCATGTCGGCCGGCCGGGACTGCTCACGGTGGCGATTCCCGCTGCCGGCGGAATCACGGTCAGCGGCCCGGCCGTTCGGATCCCCGCCCCTGCGGACCAGGCTGACAGCTAGGACCCGCGGCCGAACACCGGCAGCGCCCGGAACCAGCGGGAGATGCCGCCGGACGTGCGGTCGCGGTCGGCCGGGATGTAGAAGTCCGGGTCCGTGCCGCCGAAGGGCAGGTAGAGCTCCCGGACCTCCGCAGTGGTTTGGCCGGCCGTGGCGTCGCCGGCTCCAGCGCCCCCGGCCGTACGGTTGGCCACGCCATTGGCGGTCTGGACCTCGGCGGCAGGGCCTGTCTCGTGCGGGTTCATCGTTTCCTCCTCGTTCCCGTGCGGCCTTGACAGGCTCGGCACGGCTCATCATCAAATTTCGCATTTTGGAAACTTTTTATTGTTATGCGGAAATTCTAAGAAGGGCGGGCGGGGCGGTCAAGAGCCAGCGCCGCAGCCCGGGACCGCCGCCGGTCACAATTCGATTTTTCCGAAAGTGATGTACACCACGCCTCGGCGGGGCTACTGTTTAACCCAACTCGTGGCGCACGTCACGTAACCTGGGAGCAGCAGGCAGGGTTGTAATGAGCTGGCGTCAACCGACGTCGGCTCTTTTTTGTGGGCCGGCGGAGACAGAAACCCACGCGAAATGCGTACGACATCTCTATGTGGGACTTTGATTCCACATACCGGAAGTTGGGAACTCCACCATGAACAACAAGATCATCCTCGGACAGAACCAGTACGGTAAAGCCGAAGTCCGCGTCGTCAAGATCACCCGCAACACGGCACGCCACGAGATCGAAGACCTGAACGTCACCTCGCAGCTCCGCGGCGACTTCGCCGCTGCCCACCTGGAGGGCGACAACAGCCACGTCGTGGCCACGGACACGCAGAAGAACACCATCTACGCCTTCGCCCGGGACGGCATCGGCTCCCCCGAGGCCTTCCTGCTCCGGCTGGGCCAGCACTTCACCTCAAGCTTCGACTGGGTGACCGGCGGCCGCTGGGAAGCCGAGTCCTACAACTGGGACCGCATCCAGGCCCACGGCGCAGCCCACGACCACTCCTTCGTGCGCAGCGGCCAGGAAGTCCGGACCGCCGTGCTGGTCCGCGACGGCGCGGACCAGCACCTCATCTCCGGGCTGAAGGACCTCACTGTCCTCAAATCCACGCAGTCCGGCTTCGTCGGCTACCCGCGGGATAAGTACACCACCCTGCCCGAGACCACGGACCGGATCCTTGCGACGGACGTTTCCGCCCGCTGGCGCTTCAAGACCGGCACCGACTTCACCGCCGTCGACTTCAACAAGAGCTACGAGGACGTCAAGAGCCTGCTGCTGGAAGGCTTCACCGAGAACTACTCCCACGCCCTGCAGCAGACCCTCTTCGACATGGGTGCCAAGGTCCTCGAAGCCCACGGCGAGATCGACGAGATCAAGTTCTCGATGCCCAACAAGCACCACTTCCTGGTGGACCTGTCCCCCTTCGGCCTCGACAACCCCAACGAGGTCTTTTTCGCCGCGGACCGGCCCTACGGCCTGATCGAGGCCACGGTCCAGCGCGAGGACGCCGCACCGGCCGACATTGCCTGGAGCGGCATCGCAGGTTTCTGCTAGGCCGGCGGGCGCACCGCACCACCCGCCCGTCCCGGGGTCCCTGTCCCGCACCAGCAGACAGGACCCCGGGAGCCGGGCCCACTGATTTGCCACAACTGTTAGCCAGTCACCGTTAGCCAGACATTGTTAGCCGGACAACGAAGTCCGCCATGAACCAAGAAAGTCTGCCATGAACACCAAGAAGAAATCAGCCGCGGCGGTCGCCAAGCAGCCCGCCCGCCCCGAAGACCAGCGCCTGCCGCTCGCCAGCACCTTCGCCTACGGCTTCCAGCACGTCCTGACCATGTACGGCGGCATCATCGCCCCGCCGCTGATCATCGGCGCCGCCGCCGGCATGTCGTCCCAGGACATCGGCCTGCTGATCGCCGCCTGCCTCTTCGTCGGCGGGCTCGCCACCATCCTGCAGACCATCGGCATCCCGTTCTTCGGGTCCCAGCTTCCGCTCGTGCAGGGCGTTTCCTTTGCCGGCGTGTCCACGATGGTCGCGATCGTCCACGGCGGCGGCGGCATCCAGGCCGTCTTCGGCTCCGTCATCGCCGCGTCCCTGATCGGCCTGCTCATCACGCCGCTGTTCTCGAAGATCATCCGCTTCTTTCCCCCGGTGGTCACCGGGACGGTCATCACCACCATCGGCCTGACGCTGATGCCGGTGGCCGCCAACTGGGCCATGGGCGGCAACTCCAAGTCGCCGGACTACGGCAGCGTGGCCAACATCAGCCTCGCGGCCGTCACCATGGCGATCGTCCTGCTCCTGAGCAAGGTCGGCAACGCCGCGATCTCCCGGCTGTCGATCCTGCTCGCCATGGTGCTTGGCACCGCGATTGCGTTCGTATTCGGCATGGCCGATTTTTCCAAGGTGGCGCAGGGCGAAATTGTCGCCTTCCCCACCCCGTTCGCGTTCGGTCCGCCCACGTTTGAGGTCGCAGCGATCGTCTCCATGCTGATCGTCATCCTGGTCACCCTGACGGAAACCTCGGCCGACATCATTGCCGTCGGCGACATCGTCGGCTCCAAGGTTGACGCGAAGCGGATCGGCAACGGGCTCCGGGCGGACATGCTCTCCAGCGCCGTCTCGCCGCTGTTCAACTCCTTCACCCAGAGCGCCTTCGCGCAGAACGTGGGCCTGGTGGCCATCACCGGCGTCAAGAGCCGTTTCGTGGTCAGCGCGGGCGGCCTGATCCTGGTGGTCCTGGGACTGCTGCCCGTCCTCGGCCGGGTCGTGGCCTCGGTGCCCACCCCCGTGCTGGGCGGCGCCGGCGTCGTGCTCTTCGGCACCGTGGCTGCCAGCGGCATCCGCACCCTGGCCAAGGTGGAATACCGCAACAACATGAACCTGATCGTCGTCGCGGCGTCCCTCGGCTTTGGCATGATCCCGATCGCCGCGCCGACCTTCTACGACAAGTTCCCGACCTGGTTCAGCACGATCTTCCACTCCGGCATCAGCTCGGCGGCCGTCATGGCCATCCTGCTGAACCTGCTCTTCAACCACGTAAAAGCCGGGAACTCCGACAACCAGTCGGTCTTCGTGGCAGGCACCGAGCGGGTGATCCGCGCCGAAGACCTCAAATGCCTCGCCGAGGGCGACCGCTATGAGAACGGCAAGCTGATCGACTGCGAGGGCAAGGAAGTTCCGGTCGAACCGGCCCGGATAGCCGCCGACGAACACTAGGACAACAGGACACCAGGACCGGCCGCATCGCAACGCGCGCAGACACTGTTGGGGCCCGCAGCCGCGGGCCCCAACGGTCGTGCTTCCGGGATTTTCCAGGCCCGACGGCGGCCCGGCGGCCGGGGCGGCCCGGCCGCCTCGAGCGCCTAGCCCTGCCGCAGCTCCGCGGAGATCGCCTGCGCCGCCTCCCGCAGGAGCGGCACGGCCTTGTCCGCGAAGTTCTGGTCCACCCGGGACACAGGACCGGAGACCGAGATGGCGGACGGCGTCGGGGCGTCGGGGATGGCCATCGCAAAGCACCGCACCCCGATCTCCTGCTCTTCCTCATCAATGGAGTAGCCGCGCTCGCGGATGAGCTTCAGGTCCGCCAGCAGCGCATCGACGTCGCCGATGGATTTGGGCGTAGGCGTCGGCATGCCCTTGCGTTCCACGATTCCGCGGACGGTGGCATCGTCCAGCTGGGCCAGGATCGCCTTGCCCATGCCGGTGGCGTGCATGTAGCCGCGCTTGCCCACCTCGGTGAACATGCGCATGGAGTGCAGCGAGGGGACCTGGGCGACGTAGATGACCATGTCCGAATCCAGCACGCCCATGTTCGCCGTCTCGCCGAGCCGGTCCACGAGCGACTTCAGCTGCGGCCGGGCCAGCGAGCCGAGCTGCTTGTTGGCGGCCTCGCCCAGGCGGATCAGCCGGGGGCCCAGCGCGTAGCGGCGGTTGGGCAGCTGCCGGATGTAGCCCAGGGCCACGAGGGTGCGCAGGAGCCGGTGGATCGTGGGGAGGGGGAGGTCGGTGGAGTTGGACAGCTCACTGAGCGTGACCTCGCCGCCCGCATCGGTGATCAGTTCCAGAAGTTCGAAGACGCGCTCAACGGACTGCACGCCTCCCGAGGGCTTATCAGCCATAACGATTCTCTCCTGCGCGTCGGCGTCGACATTTCTTATCCACATCGTGAAATAAAGCTGAAAACCAAGATACCGCACCGCACCCGCGGACAGCGGACCCGTCAAGGGTTGTTTTTCCACTAAGCAGATAATAATATCCATAATACGAAAACATCTAAGCGAGCGCGGCCCGTCAGGACCGCACCAGGAGGAACTCAATGGCGAACCCCAGCCCCGGAAACTCGATCACCCTGCGCGTGGAGGCTCCGTCTAGCTTCACCGCGACCAGCGAACTCGCGGCGGCCGTCGGCGCCGCCGGAGCGGCCGTCACCGCCCTGGACGTCACCGAATCCCACCACGAGACCCTCGTCGTCGACGTCACCTGCAACACCACGGACGACGCCCACGCCGGCCGCGTCAAGGACGCTCTCAACGCCCTCGACGGCGTCACGGTCCAGCACGTCTCCGACCGCACGTTCCTCATGCACCTGGGCGGCAAGCTCGAGGTGGTCCCGAAGGTGGCCCTGCGCAACCGCGACGACCTCTCCCGCGCCTACACCCCCGGCGTCGCCCGCGTCTGCCTGGCAATCGCCGAGGACCCCGCCGCCGCGCGGAACCTGACGGTCAAGCGAAACACCATCGCGGTGGTCACGGACGGCTCCGCGGTCCTGGGCCTGGGCAACATCGGCCCGGCCGCCGCGCTCCCGGTCATGGAAGGCAAGGCCGCGCTGTTCAAGCAGTTCGCCAACGTGGACGCGTGGCCGGTCTGCCTGGACACCCAGGACACCGAGGAAATCATCCGGATCGTCAAGGCCCTCGCCCCCGTCTACGGCGGCGTCAACCTGGAGGACATCGCCGCCCCGCGCTGCTTCGAGATCGAGAACCGGCTCCGCCAGGAACTGGACATCCCGGTCTTCCACGACGACCAGCACGGCACCGCGATCGTCACCCTCGCCGCCCTGGTCAACGCCCTGCGCGTCGTGGACAAGAAGCTCTCCGAGGTCAGGATCGTGGTCTCCGGCGTCGGAGCCGCCGGCTCGGCGATCATCCAGCTGCTCAAGGCGCAGGGCGCCCGGCACATCATTGCCGCCGGCCGCTCCGGCGCCATCCACCACGGCGCCAAGTACGACGACGAGCACCGCAGCTGGATTGCCGAAAACACCAACGAGGCCGGCTTCTCCGGCACCCTGCACGAGGCCCTGGCCGGCGCGGACGTGTTTATCGGCGTCAGCGCCCCGCACGTGATCGGCGAAGAGCAGGTTGCCTCGATGGCGGAGAACGCTATTGTGTTCGCCATGGCCAACCCGACCCCGGAGATCGACCCGGTGATCGCCTCCCGGCATGCCGCCGTCGTGGCCACCGGCCGCAGCGACTTCCCCAACCAGATCAACAATGTGCTGGCATTCCCGGGCTTCTTCCGTGGCCTGCTCGACGCCGGAGCCTCGGACATCACGCCGGAAATGCTGGTGGCCGCGGCCAAGGCGATCGCCAACCGCGTGGCCGACGACGAACTGAACGCCAGCTATATCATCCCCAGCGTCTTCGACCCGGAAGTTGCCGGCGACGTCGCGGCCGCCGTGGCCGCCGCCGCACGCGCGAACGCCGCGCACGCTGCCGGACCGGCCGTTCCGGCCCACGCCTGATCCGCAGCCCTACCCGCAGCCTTATTCAAGCCCAGGAAGGACCCGCAATGACTCTCACCGTCACCGATCCCCAGCCGATTGACCGGGCCGGGGAAATCCTCACCCCGGAAGCCCTCGCGTTCGTCGAGGAACTCCACGTCCGCTTCGCCGGCACCCGCGCCGAGCTGCTCAAAGCCCGCGCCGTCAAGCGCGAACACGTCGCCCGGACGCACCGCCTGGACTTCCTGCCGGAAACCCAGGAAATCCGCGACGCCGACTGGAGCGTGGTGCCGGCGCCGAAGGCCCTGCAGGACCGCCGGGTCGAGATGACCGGGCCCGCCGCCCCGGCCAAGATGGCCATCAACGCGCTGAACTCCGGCGCGAAGGTGTGGCTGGCCGACCTCGAGGACGCCAGCACCCCCACCTGGTCCAACGTGGTCGAATCCATTCTCAACCTCCGCGACGCCGCTGAGGGAACCTTGAAGTACACCTCGCCCGAAGGCAAGGAGTACACGCTGCGCACCGACGCCCCGCTCGCCGTCGTGGTGGCCCGGCCCCGCGGCTGGCACATGGGCGAACGGCACCTCTTGATCGGCGGCGAGCACACCGTCGGCGCCCTCGTGGACTTCGGCCTGCACTTCTTCCACACCGCCAAACGGCTCCTGGCCAACGGCCATGGACCCTACTACTACCTGCCCAAGATGGAGAGCCACCTCGAGGCCCGGCTGTGGAACGAGATTTTCGTCTTCGCGCAGGACTACCTCGGCATCCCGCAAGGCACCATCCGCGCCACCGTCCTAATCGAGACCATTCCGGCAGCCTTCGAGATGGACGAAATCCTCTACGAACTGCGGGACCACGCCTCCGGCCTGAATGCCGGCCGCTGGGACTACCTCTTCAGCATCATCAAGTACTTCCGCGACGCCGGGGAGAGCTTCGTCCTGCCGGACCGGGCCACAGTGGCCATGACAGCGCCGTTCATGCGGGCCTACACCGAACTGCTCGTCAAGACCTGCCACCGCCGCGGCGCCTTCGCCATGGGCGGCATGGCGGCCGTGATCCCCAACCGGCGTGAACCCGAGGTGACCGCGCAGGCCTTCGAGAAAGTCCGGGCGGACAAGACCCGTGAGGCCAACGACGGCTTCGACGGCTCCTGGGTGGCGCACCCGGACCTGGTCCAGGTCTGCCGCGAGGTGTTCGACTCCGTCCTGGGCAGCCGGCCCAACCAGCTGGACAAGCAGCGGCCCGAAGTCAGCGTCACCGCGGAGCAGCTCCTGGACATCCGTTCCGCCCAGGGCCAGGTCACCGAGGCCGGGCTCCGCCTGAACCTCTACGTCGCCGTCGCCTACACCGCCGTCTGGATCTCCGGGAACGGCGCCGTCGCCATCCACAACCTCATGGAGGACGCCGCCACGGCGGAAATTTCCCGCTCCCAGGTCTGGCAGCAGCTCCGTAACCACTCCGTGCTGGCGGACACCGGCCGGACCGTGACCCGTGAACTGGTGTCTGAAATCCTGGCCGAGGAGACCGAGAAACTCCGGAGCGAAGTGGGTGAGGACGCCTTCCAGCAGCACTACCTGCCGGCCAGCCGCCTGATCGGCGACATCTGCCTGTCCGAGGACTACACCGATTTCCTCACCACCCCGGCCTACGAACTGGTGGGCTGAGGCATGGCAGGTACCTCCGCCGGGCTGCAGCCACCGACACCGGCCTCCATGACGCCAGCCCTCTCGCGAGCCGACCTCGCCAGGATCGACGCGCAGCTCGCCGACACCGACCGGCTGCTGGAGCGCAACTACCCGGGCGACGACGGCTCCCGCCAGCCGGTGCACACCGTCTACGTTCCGGCGGACCGCTTCAGCCCGGTGTTCACCGCGGACTGGGGCGCCCAGGCCCTCGCCGCGGCGGACGCCCGCGGCGGCCTCGAAAGCCTGTGCGCGCTGCAGGGCCAGGACCCGGAGCTGGCGGCCGCTGTCGCGCCGCGGGTCCGCGCCAAGCTCGCCGCCGAGCCCATCGAGGACCTGCGCCTGGACTTTGAGGACGGGTTCGGGGACCGGGGCGACGACGCCGAGGACGCCGCCGCTGTTACCGCAGCGTCCGCCGTGGCCGCCGCCGTCGCCGCCGGCACCGCGCCGCCGTTCATCGGGATCCGCTTCAAGTGCTTCGAAGCCGCCACCCGGGCCCGCGGCCTGCGCACCCTGGACCTGTTCGTCTCGCAGCTGGCCGCGGCCGGGGAACTGCCGGACGGACTGATCCTCACCCTGCCCAAGGTCACCACCGTCGCTCAGGTGGAGGCCATGGACTTCGCCGTGTCCCGCCTCGAGGACGCCCACGGCCTCCCGGCGGGCCGGCTCCGGTTTGAGGTGCAGGTGGAAACCCCGCAGCTCATCCTGGGCCCGGACGGCACCTCGCCGGTGGCGCGCCTGCCGCACGCGGTGCCCGGCCGGATCAGCGGGCTGCACTACGGGACCTACGATTACTCGGCGTCGCTGCAGATTTCAGCGGAGTACCAGTCCATGGAGCATCCTGTGGCTGACTTCGCCAAGGAAGTCATGCAGCTGGCCGTGGCCGGCACCGGCATCCGGCTTTCCGACGGTTCCACCAACATCATCCCGGTGGGCGACAACGTGGAACCGGCCTGGCAGCTTCACGGCCGCTTGGTCCGCCGCTCGCTGGAACGCGGCTACTACCAGGGCTGGGACCTCCACCCGGCGCAACTGCCCAGCCGCTTCGCCGCCACCTACGCCTTCTACCGGCAAGGCCTCCCTGCCGCAGCCTCCCGGCTGCGCAACTATGTGGAGCACACCGCCGGCGGCGTCATGGACGAACCCGCCACCGCACGCGCCCTGGCGGCGTTCGTGCTCCGCGGCGTCCAGTGCGGCGCTGTCGGCGCCGATGAGGTCCTGGCGCTGGCCGGCGTCGGACTCTCCCAACTCACCGTACTGGCCCACCCGCGGCTGGCCGCCTCCACCCCACTTCGAAGTAAGGACCAATAATGGGCAAGTACTACTACCCCCAGGGCGGCCTGCCGCCGCAGACCCACCTCACCACGGAACGGGCCATCGTCACGGAGGCCTACACGGTAATCCCCAAGGGCGTCATGACCGACATCGTGACCAGCACCCTGCCGGGTTTCTCCAACACCCGCTCCTGGATCCTGGCCCGCCCGATCTCCGGGTTTGCCACCACGTTCTCGCAGTTGATAGTCGAGATCGGTCCCGGCGGCGGTGCTCCCAAGGCCGAGTTCGAGGCAGGCGTTGAAGGCGTTGTCTTTGTCACCAAGGGCAAGGTCAACCTGACCCTCGACGGCGAACTGCACCAGCTTGAGGAAGGCGGCTACGCCTACCTGGCCGCAGGTGCCACGTGGGGTCTGGAGAACGTCTCGGATGACATTGTCTCCTTCCAATGGATCCGCAAAGCCTACGAGCGGCTTGACGGTTACGAGGCGAAGTCCTTCGTTACCAGTGATGCCGAAGTGGAACCCACCGCGATGCCGGATACCAACGGTGCCTGGAAAACCACCCGCTTCACGGATTCCAACGACCTGGCCCACGACATGCAGGTGAACATTGTGACGTTCGAGCCGGGCGGGGTCATCCCCTTCCCGGAGACCCATGTCATGGAGCACGGCCTGTACGTCCTGGAGGGCAAGGCGATGTACCTGCTCAACAACGACTGGGTCGAGGTGGAGGCCGGCGACTTCATGTGGCTGCGCGCTTTCTGCCCGCAGGCCTGCTACGCCGGTGGTCCCGGCCAGTTCCGCTACCTGCTGTATAAGGACATGAACCGCCAGATCCGCCTCACCTAAGCGGCACGCCTCGCGGCGGCGAGCATCACCGGGACCCCTTGTGGACCCGGTGATGCTTGCCTAGCCTGAGCCTGTGAAATACGAATCCCTGTGGATCGGAATGCTCGTGGGCGCGGCCCTCGGCTTCGCCATCGGCGTGGCCACGGTGGACAAGCCGTTCACGGGCCTGCTAATCGGCCTCGGCATCGGCGCGCTGGTGGGGCTGGCGGCCCGGAAGGACCCCCGGAAAGGCTAGCCGGTCTTTAGCCGGCGCCGTGCTGGGCGGTATCGGCCCAGTAGCGGCGCTTGCCATTGCGGGAGTCCTCGTAGACCCCGCCGTTCTTTTCGATGGTCGCCCGGGAGCCGGCATTGTCCTCATCGCAGGTGATCAGGACCCTGGAGAGCCCAAGGTCCTTGGCCAGTGGCAGGGCATCCGCCAGCGCCTTGGCTGCGTGGCCGCGACGCCGCGCCGACGGCCTCACGCTGTAGCCGATATGGCCGCCTTCGTTGAGTAGGAAATCGTTCAACTCGTGCCGGATGGCCAGGGAGCCAAGGAACGTGGCCCCTTCGACGATCCACAGGTACGTGCACGGTACGTACCCCGGTTTCCTCGGGCTCTCCGGCAACGCATCGTTGACGAGGGCGTCGACAAAGCGGCGGAATGACGCAAGCTCCCGGAGGTCTTCCAGAGCCCAGTCCTCACCGCCGGCACCGTCCCTGCGGGCGCCGTCGAATTCCTCCGACCCCTCCAGCCAGGATGAGTGGTAGCTTGCGTCCGGAGCGATAAGGTGGGCCATCACAAGAGCGTATGCGAATGGTCCGCCGCGGAGCGGCCTCACGCCCTTGGTCGGCGTGCCGGTTGGCGAGGACTGCACGGCGCCCACGCACAAGGCTCGCCCGGAAAGGGAAGGGGGTGGCGTGCGCGCAAGAAAGCTGACGGTGCAGATCGGCTGGATGTGCCTCGCGGTCGTCAGCCTGGGCATCCTCGTTTTCGGTGTCGTCGTGGCGGTCGCTCCGGTGACCGGGGACGCGCCGCTGTACCGGGCGTACGGGCTGGCCTCGATCGGGCTCGGCTTTTTCGGCGGCCTGATCGTTCTGGTGCCGTACCGGCGCACCGAACGGTGGGCATGGTGGACCCTCTGGTTCTATCCGGTGTTCTGGGCGGTCCACCTGGTCGGAAACCTCCCGCCGGGCACGGATCACATCCACCAGGTCGTCTTCATCGCCCTCTCGTTGATCGGGCTCGCGGCGCCGGTCCGTGCCTTCTTCCCGCGGGGCCGCGGCCCGGCGGAGCCCGGAGTTCCGTCCCGTCTTTCGTGATCACCACCGCCCGTTCTTAGGCGGCCGCGAAGGAAGCCCACTCGGGAAAGGGATCCACAGGCAGAGGCCGGTCGAGGCTGTCGACGTCCTCGAGCAGATCCTCAAGTTCCCAGTCCAGCGGTTCCCGGACCGGCAGCACCCACTCTTGCGGCGCCCACTCCGGCGGTTCCCCGCCCAATGGCGCCAGGTCCGGCGGTTCCCAATCCTGTTCCTCGCTGGGGTAGCAGCGGCCCGAGGGCGAGGTCCAGCCAGGCGGCTTGTCCCGCGTCGCGTCGACAGGATTCCAGGGCGTGGCGTGTTTCAGCCGGTGGTGCTTGGGACACGGCTGGCCAAGGTTGGTGATGCCTGTGCTGCCGCCGTCGTCCCAGGCCAGCAGGTGGTCGGCCTCGTTGTCCAGGGAAGGGTTGCTGCAGCCGGGGAACGGACATCGCCCGTCCCTCAGCCGAAGCCATTGGCGCATCGCCTTAGGAATCCGGTAGCTGGTCCGGCCGATCTCCAGGGGCGCCCCGCTGCGAGGATCTGTCAGCACCCGCAGGAACGATGTTGCGCCTTCCCCGACAATCCGGCGTGCCATGCTCGCCGGGATGGGCCCGTATCCGTCCAGCATGGACGGCTCAGAGCCGGTTCCCAGGAGCGACAGCACCGGAACGGTGACCAGCACCTGGGCGGTTGGGGACGGGGTTCCTTCCGCCACGCCACGGAGCAGCCAGTCAGCGGCGACGTCTGCGCGGAGCTGCGTCAGCGTCCGGGGTTCGTCGGGCCCCTGAAGTGCGCGTGCGGCCTCCGTGGCCCGGGCCCAGATACCGGACGCCGTGTCCGCGGGCATGTACGAGGAGAGCCAGGCCATGCCATCCCGGTCCGGGGCGTATTCCAGCCGGCGGTCCGCGGCACTCCTGCGGTGGCGCGCCTCGATGCTGACCGGATGGTGCCGCTCCCGCCAGCTGCGGGCTTTGGCGCGGAAACGGGCGGGGACGAGCTCGCCGGCGGGGCAGCCCCGCGCGGCCCGGGGAGCGTCCGGGTCAAGGAAGTGAGCTTCGAGGGCCGCTGCGGCCGGGGGTTCCAGGGCCGACGTTTCGTCGCACATCACGCGCGCGTGCTGCCAGGACAACATGCCTTCCTGCAGCGCGCCAAGGGTCAGCGGCAGCGCGGTGGCCAGGGTGCGGGCGTCCGACAACAGGGCAGCGGCGCTGCGTTCGCTCACCGTCAGGACGCCCGCGACCTCAGCGATCAGCGACATCTCGTGCATCGTGTGCTCTTGCGGCGACCGGGCAGGGGCTGCCAGGGTCTCGGCAGCATCCGCGTACCCGGCGGCGAAGTGCACCTTCAGCCCGGCCAGCCGGGCTTCCATCCGGGCCACCTCCGCCAGGCCGTCCAAGTACGCGTCCGCCTGGTCCCGCAAAGGATCGGACCCGGCCAAAGACGCACGCCCGGACACAGACCCGGGCGCGTGCCCGGCCGCACGGGCGGCGAAAACGGCCACGGCAGCAATGGAGTCCTTCATGGCCTCCACCACTTCCGCAACCGCCTTGGTTTCCATACCCACAGCATCGCAGGGGGCACTGACAAAAACGCCTCCGCCCGGGCAAGGCCGGTCGGAAAGGTCAGTAGACGGTTCCCTCGAGCAGTTCCGCCAGCCGGCCTGCCGCACGGCGCAGTTCGGGGACACCGGCTTTCATACCGTCCTCGGTGGCCGCCTCCACCGGACTCGTCAACGCAATGGATTCGCTGGGCAGCCCGCTCCTGTTGATCGCGATGGCCACCGAGAGCACGCCGTTGGCGCGCTCGTCGGCCGAGAAGGCGTAGTCCGTGCCGGGTTCGGGCAGCCGGGCCTTGAGCTCGGCAAGGCTGAAGGAGGTCGGCTCGTGCCCCGCCGCCACCGCCGCCTGCACCACTTCCTGCAGGTGGCTGTCCGGTGCGCCCGCAAGCAGGATTTTGCCGGCGGCGCCGACGGTCAGGGGAAGCCGCTTGCCCAGCGGCATGTCATACCGGAGCGGAGCATCGCCGTCGACGCGCGCCACGAGAATACGTTCGAAGCCCAGCCGGGTGTACAGCGAGGCGGTCATTCCCGTTTGCGCCGCGACCTGTTGAAGCACCGGGCGGGATGAGGTCACCAGGGGGTCGTTCTCCAGGTAGCTGCGTGCCGCGGGAAGCACGGCCGGCCCGATCCGGTAAGTCTTGTCGATCTGGCTGACCATGCCGAAGTCCTGCAGGACACGCAGGATCCGCAGAGTGGTCGGCAGGCTCATGCCACAGGTCCGCGCCAGATCGCTCAGCCGTTGAGGCCGGTCCGCCCGCTGCAGTTCCGCGAAAACCTCCATCGCCCGCGAGAGCGAGCGCATGTTGGACGGCTTTCCGCCGTCTTCCGCTGCAGCGCCTGGCCGCGTGCTGGTCACCGTCATTCTTTCATTCTATGTAACTTCGGGGCCGCAAAGGCATCTTGACAGTACCTGTGGGCCGTGTCACTATTTCTTCTGACGTAAGAGACTTTCATTCTATGAAAGCATTTGGAAGGCAATTTGATGACAATGAAGTCGACCCTGACCCAAGCCCCGGCCCGGGCAAGGCCAGCGCGCAGCGTTCTGACCGGCATCGGCGCATTCGGCGCCTTGGGCGTCTATGTACTCATCAGCTCGGTGGACCTCGGCCTCTGGACGTCCCTCGGGCCGGGACCCGGCCTGTTCCCGTTCGCCATGGGCGCGGTACTGGCTGCAATGTCGGTCGTGTGGCTGTTGCAGGAGCTCAAGAAGCCAAGCGCGGCCGGCGAGGGCGCGGACCGCGGCCTGGTGATCGCCGTCGTCGTCAGCCTGCTGGTGCTCGCCGCTGTACTGGACCTGCTCGGCTTCCAGCTGAGCATGTTCCTGTTCCTGATGTACCACCTGAAAATCCGCGGCGGCAGGAGCTGGCTGTCCTCACTGCTGATCGGCCTGGCCGGCAGCGTCGGCGCGTTCTATGCCTTCAACTACGGCCTGAACGTGGCCCTCCCCGTCTCAGCCATTCCTGCGCTGAACCTGATCGGACTCTAGACATGGACACCCTCAATGAACTGCTGAACGGCTTCGCGGCCGCCCTGACCTGGCAAAACCTGCTCTTCGCATTCCTCGGCTGCCTGCTGGGCACCGTGATCGGTGTGCTCCCCGGAGTCGGCCCGGTGGCCGGCGTCGCCCTGCTCATCCCCCTGACTCTGAACCTGGACCCGGCCGGGTCGATCATCATGTTGTGCGCCATTTTCTACGGCACGCAATATGGCGGCACCATCACCAGCGTCCTGTTGAACACGCCGGGCGAGGCATCATCGGCGATCACCACCATCGACGGCTACGCGATGACCAAACTCGGCCGCGCCGGATCGGCACTGACCATCGCCGCGGTGGGATCCTTCATCGGCGGAAGCATCGCCACTATTGGCCTGGTCGCCGCCGCCAAACCCCTCGGCGAACTCGGCCTCCTCGTCGGGCCGCCGGAGTTCTTCGCGCTCATGGTAGTCGGGATCTCCCTGCTGGTGGCCCTGGCCGGAAAATCCATGGTCAAAGCCCTCATCTCCGGGGCCCTGGGGCTGCTGATCTCCATGGTCGGCATCGACCCTGTGGCCGGCGCGCCCCGCTTCACCTTCGGCATGGACCGGCTCCTGGACGGTGTCAGCTTCGTGGCCGTGATCGTCGGCGTCTTCGGACTGTCGGAGATCCTGTCCTACCGTAAGGGTGCGGATGCACCCCTGGTCCACGCACCCGGGTTCCGGTCGCTCCTGCCCACGCGCATGGAATGGCGGCGCAGCGCCCCGGCCATAGCACGCGGCACCGGAGTCGGCTTCGGACTCGGTCTGGTCCCGGGAATGACCGGATCCGTCTCGTCCCTGCTCTCGTACGTGGCCGAAAAGAAGTTCTCCCGGCACCGCCACGAACTCGGCAAGGGTGCTGTCGAGGGCGTGGCCGGACCGGAAACAGCGAACAACGCGCACGCCAACGCCGCGCTGATCCCGCTGTTCACCCTCGGAATCCCGGCATCCCCCACCATCGCCGTGCTCATGGGGGCCTTCCTCCAGCAGGGCCTGACCCCCGGTCCCAGCCTGTTCACTGAACACTCCGACATCGCCTGGGCCATCATCGCCAGCCTCTTCATCGGCAACGTCCTGCTGCTGCTCCTCAACGTGCCCCTCGTCGGCCTCTGGACCTCCATCCTGCGGGTCCCGGCTCCGATCCTGACTGCGCTGATCCTGCTCTTCATGGTGATCGGCGCCTACACGATCAACTTCAGCGTCTTTGACGTCTTTGTCATGATCGGTTTCGGCCTGCTGGGCCTGGCTCTGCGGCACCTGGAGATCCCGCTGGCCCCCATGGTCCTCACCCTTGTCCTCGGCCCCCTGATGGAACGCTCCCTGCGCGAGTCCCTCGAAATCTCCCAGGGAGACTTCAGCGTTTTCCTCAGCCGTCCCATCTCCGCCGTGCTCATCGCAGTGGGACTGCTGATCATCTGCAGCCCGCTGCTCAAGCTCCGCAAACCCAAAGCCCTCACCGAAGACCCCGAAGCCTAAAACCCAAACCACCCAACCCACAAGCCGTCCCAACACACAGCTCGGCCCACTTCAAAGGAGAAGAACTTGTCCCGCACGAAAATAACCGCAGCCATCGCCGCTGCAGCCCTGCTCGCCCTTACCGGTTGCGGCGCCAACGCCAGCGCCAACAACGCGGCCTCCGGGGACGACTTCCCCAAGAAGGGCAAGTCCATTGACCTCATCGTCGCCTTCTCCTCAGGCGGCGCCGTGGACACCGCAGCCCGCCTCGTCCAGCCCGTCCTGGAGAAGGAACTCGGTACCAACGTCGAGGTCATCAACAAGCCCGGCGCCGGCGGCCAGATCGGCTACACCCAGCTGACCAGCGCCAAGCCGGACGGTTACACCATCGGCGCCACCGGCTCCCCGTCCGTCGTCGTGTCCCCGCTGGACCCGGCCCGCGGCGCGAAATACACCCGGGCCTCCTTCCAGCCGCTGGGCCGCCAGGTCATCGATCCTGCCGTAATCGCCGTCCAGCCCGACAGCCCCTACAAGACGCTGAAGGATCTGCTGGACGCTGCCAAAGCGCAGCCGAAGTCACTCACGGCCAGCACCACCGGGCTGCAGACCGGCGAACACTTCGCGCTGGCCCAGATCCAGGAAGCCACCGGCGCCGAGTTTGCCCCGGTGCACTTCTCCGAAGGAGCATCCCAGGCCACCACGGCATTCCTCGGCAAGCACGTCAACGTCCTCGTGGCGAACGTCAGCGACGTGACTGACCTGACCAAGCAGAATAAGGCCCGCGTCCTTGGGATCATGACCGCCGAGCGGTCCCCGGCGCTGCCGGACGTCCCCACGTTCAAGGAATCCGGGTACGACGTCGAGGCCGGCACCGTCCGTGGCTACTCGGCTCCCGCCGGCCTGCCGGACGCGGTCGCCAAGAAGCTGGAAGATGCCCTGCAGAAGGCCATCGAGGACCCGGAAGTGGTCAAGAAGATGAACGCCCTCGGCCTGCAGACCAGCTACCTCAGCGGCAAGGACTACGAAACGTTCTGGGCCGGCCAGGAAGCGGACTTCAAGAAGGTCCTGCCGCTGGTCCAGAAAAAAGACTGAGTCCAAAAAAGACTGAGTCCAAACAACCTACCGCCGCCACTCCAACACCATCAGGGAAGACACCGCCATGACCACCTCCACCCTCCAGGACGCTGATGCGGCCTTCACCCGTCCGGATCCCGCGCTGATCGACCGGCTGGCCAAGCTGCCGGCCGCCAACATCGGCGATGCCATGGACCGGCTGGGAGTCGCAGATTCTGCGATCCAGGCGATCTGGTCCGGCGCGAAAATCGCCGGCCCTGCCTTCACGGTCTGGACCCGTGCGGGAGACAACCAGGGCATCCACCGCGCCCTGGAACTCGCCCGGCCGGGGGACGTGATCGTTGTCTCGGCCGGCGGCGACGAGTCCCGCGCCCTTTTGGGCGAGCTGATCGGCGAGCGCGCCATCAACCTCGGCATCGCCGGGTTCGCCCTGGACGGTGCCGCACGCGACGCCGAAGCCCTGGCGGAAATCGGCATGCCGGTCTTCGCCCGGGCCGTCACCCCCGCGGGGCCGTACAAGAACGGCCCGCACCGGCTCGGCTGCGCCGTCGCCTTCGGCGGTGTTCCCGTGCTGCCCGGGGACATCCTCATCGGCGACTCCGACGGCGTCGTCATCGTCCCGCTGGAACAGGCGGCGGCCGTGGCGGAGGCGGCCGAGGCCGTCTTCGCCGACGAAACCAGCCGGCGGGCAGCAATCATCGCCGCCCGCCGGCAGCAAGACCGGCAGCAAGACCGGCCCTAAGAACAGCAAGTAAGGAACGAACACTCATGACAAAGTGCACCATCATCGGCCTTGGCGAAGCCGGGGCAGCCTATGCCGAGGCACTCGCCACCGCCGGCCACCAGGTCACGGGATTCGACCCCGTGGCGCCCGCCACCCCGCCGGGAACGGCCCGGGCGGCCACGGCCGCCGAAGCCTGCCAGGGCGCGGAGATCGTTTTGGTGCTCACCGGCGCGGCCGCCGCCCGCGCCGTCGCGAAGGACTGCCTGCCGGTGCTCCCGGCAGGCAGCACCTACGCCGATTTCACCTCGTCCTCCCCCGCGGTCATGCAGGAACTCGGCCAGCACCCCGGCGAAGCCCTCTTCGCCGACGTCGCGATCCTCGGACCCGTCGCCGCTCTCGGCGTCAGGACGCCCCTCATGGTCAGCGGCCCGGGAGCGGCGGCCGTCGCGCAACTGCTGACGCCGCTGGGCGTCGAGGTCGAGATCACCGACGGCGGGCCGGGCGCGGCGATGTCCCATAAGCTGCTGCGCAGCGTCCTGATGAAGGGCCTCGCCTCGGTCGTCGTCGAGGCCGTTACTGCCGGCCGGGCGGCCGGGCTGGAAGGATGGATCCGGGAACAGATCGCCCGGCAGCTCGCCGGCGACGGCCACGCCGTCGTCGACAGACTGCTCACCGGAACGTCCAAGCACGCTGTCCGCCGGTCGCGGGAGATGCAGGATACGGCCAATTACCTGGCCGAGCTCGGTGTCCCCGCAGAAATGACGGCGGCGTCAGCGGCAGCGCTGACCCGGATCGCGTCGGCACCGGTCGCAACGTCACCGGCCCCGGAGGCGGCCCTGCGCTAAGTGCGCATGAGGCAAAATCATGAAGAGGGAATCAACGATGAACCCGACCGCAAACCAACACCCCGAAGGAGCAGCCCGATGATCGGCATCTGGGCCCTGGGCGCCTATCTGGCCGTCATCCTGCTGTGGACAACCGTCATCAGACGCAGTGTCGGTGAAGCGATGCTCCTCGGGTTCCTCGTCGTCCTGCCCTTCACCGGGGCCGCCGCCGGCCAGACGGGCTGGAATGCTCTCTACTCGGCCGTCACCGACGAGATCGTCTATGCCACGATGGCCTTTGTCTTCATGGGCTACCTGCTGGAGCGGACCGGGGTGCTGGACCGGCTCATCGAACTGCTGAACTCCCTGATCGGCGGGGTGAAGGGCGGCCCGGCCTGGGTCTCCACCGTCGCGTCGGCCGGGCTGGGCGGAGTGGTCCACAACCAGGCCGCCATCGCCGCCACCGTGGGGTCCGTGACCATTCCGTGGATGGAGAAGTCCCGGCTCGACAAGCCGTCCGCGGCAACCCTCGTGGCAGGCAACGCGGGAATGGGCATCACCTTCCCGTTCAGCGCGTCCATGTTCGTCCTGGTCGGATCCGCCACCGTCGGGCCCTTGCTGCAGGTCAACGACCTCGTCATTCCGCTCCTGGCCGGCGGTCTCTGGTGCTTCCTGCACCGCCTGGTCATCACCTACGTGCTGATCCGCAAGTCCGACATGGCACCCGTTGACGCGGCCGACCGGACGCCCGTCCGGCGGGCCTTCGCCCAGGGCTGGGCCACCCTGCTCCTGTTCGTTGTGGTCGGCGTCCCGCTGATCATCACGTCCGGTGCCATCGCCGGGTTCCTGTCAGGCTGGACGGGCTCGGACGTGGCCAAATCCGTCAGCGTCATCGTCTGGATCCCCGTGGTCCTCATCATGACCGGCCTCATCCTGGGCCGGCGCCGGCTGCCGCGCAGCGGGAGGGCTTACTGGGATTTCCTTCAGCAGTCCGCACCGCGTTTCGGCGTCGTCGGGGTCACGGTGGTCTTCGCGTTCGCCGGCGCCAATGCCCTGGCCGCCACCGGGCTGCCCAAACAAATGACCGCGCTGCTGAACCAGTTCAACCTGCCGCTGTGGCTGCTGGCCATCCTGATCGGGCTGATCGTGATCGCGGTGGCCGCGCCCCTCTCCGCGACGGCGACCATGGCCGCGGTCGGAACCGTCGGCGTCGCCACCCTGGTCGCCGCCGGTGTGCCGGCCACCACCGCGGCAGTCGCCGTGCTGGTGTTCTCCTCCTGCGAGGCGGCCGTGCCGCCCGGCGGTGCTCCCTTGTACGTGGCCTGCGGCATCGCCGACGTCGACCCGATCAAGACATTCGCCCGCTTGTTCGCCCTCTATGCCCTGCCGCTGCTGGCCATCGGGGTCCTGATCATCGTCGGCGTCCTCCCCGTCTAAGGAACCGGAAATAGGAACAAAGCCCATGCGCAAGCTTCGACCCACCATCAACGCCGTCTTCGTCGTCAGCCTGGCGGCACTCCTCATCGCCGGCATCGTTTTCGTCGCAGGACAGGCGCTGGCACTGCTCACCGGGCAGGGCGAATGGCTGACCATCCTCAACGACGCCGTCAAGGCTCCGGCGTGCATCGCCGCCTCCGTCTGTGCCATTGCCGGTTTCCTGCTCAGCTACGGCGCAGAGAAAGGGACAGCGGAGAAAAAGACGCCAGCAGAAGAAGAGAAACAGCACCGGCCGCAACAGGAAGCGCGCACCCCATGACCTCCCCTGAGCCGGGCACAAGCTACCCCTCCCACCGGGAACTGCTGGAACGTCCCGGCCGCCTCTCCGGCACTTCCTGGGGCCTGTTTCCCGACGCCGGCCGCGGCACCCCGTCCTTCATCGGGCCCGGCACCGTGATGGACGCTGCCGGCTGCATCAGGACCGGAACCGTCTTCGGCCTGGACTACGCCGCCGACGCCTTCGACCCCGGAATGTCCCTGAAGCGCCGGGCGCCCCGGCACACGATCTACTCCGCGCATCCCGCCCACCGCGACGACTACCTCGACGGGTACTACCTTCAGGGCTCCACCCAGATCGACGGCCTCCGGCACCGCCGGGCGGACGACGTCGGCTTCTATGACGACACCCCGGACGAGGAAATCCGCGAAGGAACCACGGCACTCGGAATCCAGGCGTGGGCCGAACAGCCGATCGCCGGCAGGGGCGTGCTGGTGGACGTGGACGGCTACTGCAAGGACCAGGGCACACCCATCGACCATGCCGCCGGGCAACCCCTGGGCCTCGGGCTCATCCTGGCCGCCGCCCGGGCGCAATCGATCACTTTCCAGCCGGGCGACATCCTCATGCTGCACACCGGCTGGTGCGAATGGTTCCTGGCGCTTCCCGCCGGGGACAGGACCACCCTGCGCGACAGCCGCCGGGCCACCGGCATCGAACAGTCGGCAGAGTTCGTCGCCTGGGCCTGGGACATCCGGCTCGCGGTCCTCGCCGCGGACACCTTCGCCGTCGAATGCCTCCCGCCGGTCCCTGCCAGCCCGTACCGCGACACGGCGCCGAACGACCACGGCATGATGCACCAGGAGTTCCTCGCCAAACTCGGACTCCCGCTCGGCGAACTCTGGAACCTCGGCCCGCTCAGCCGCCACATGAATGCCACCGGCAACTGGGATGCCTTCGTCACGGTCAAGCCGCTGAACGTCACCGGTGCGACCGGCTCGCCGGCCAACGCCACCGCAATAACCTAGGACTCCACCGCAAGTATCAGATTCGCAAATAGTTCCTATGGGATATTTGCCCTTTCCCGAATATATGAAATCCACCACAGTGGTTACAGGACCTGCACCAAACCGACCGCAGCCAGTAACCAGAAGGACTTCAACGTGGAAACTCCGCTCTCCCATCTTGCCCACCTCGAGATCACCACCCCGGACGTCGAAGCGTCGGCACGGTTCTACGAGGAAAAATTCGGCATGCGCATCATCGACCGGGCTGACGGCAACGTCTACCTGCGCTGTTGGGGCGACTACTACCGCTACAGCCTGGTCATCACCGAAGGCCCCGAAGCCTCCCTGGGCCGGATGGCCTGGCGCACGAACTCCCAGGCGGCCCTTGAAGCAGCAGCCCAGCGCATCGAAGCGACCGGCGTCCAGGGCATCTGGACCGCCGGCGGCCACGGCTTCGGCAAGGCCTACGAATTCACCGGCCCCTACGGCCACCCCATGCGCCTGTTCTACGACGTGGACAAGTTTGTCGCCGAAGCCGGTTTCGAATCCACCTATCCGGACCGCCCGGAGCGCCGCAGCAGCCACGCCGCAGCACCCCGCTTCCTGGACCACGTCACCGTGGCCTGCTCCGATGTCCGCGGCTTCGCCAAGTGGTACAACGAGGCCCTGGGCTTCCGCGTCATGGCATTCGTGGACCTGGACGAGGCCCCCATCACTGTCTTCTCGGTGCTCACCACCAACGAGAAATCCCACGATCTCGGCGTGGTCCTGGACACCTCAAGCCGTGCCGGCCGGGTCAACCACATCGCTTTCTGGGTGGACGCCATTGAGGACCTGCTGCGCACCGCGGACGTCATGATGGAGAACGGCACTCCGATGGAGTACGGCCCTTCCATCCACGGTGTGGGCGAACAGAACTTCCTGTACTTCCGCGATCCTTCCGGCCTGCGCGTCGAACTGAACTCCGGCGGCTACCGCAACTACGTTCCGGACTGGGACGCCAACACCTGGAAGCCTTCCGAGGGCTCTAACAACTTCTACAAGAACGGCGCCATGCCGCACTCCATGACCGAATCGTTCCCTCCGGCCGAAGGCTTCACGGCCACCGAAGAAGGCGCCTCGCCGGAGATGAAGGAAGCCCTCCTGAACCCCTACGCCAAGCAGGGACGGGGCTAGACACTGTGTCCGAAGCAACCTATGCGCTCATCCGGTTCCAGGAGCCCGGTGACACCAAGGCCCGGGCAGGCATGCTGGTGGGCGGTCGTGTCGTGCCGCTGAACGAGGAGATCAATTCCCTGATCGAGCACTGGGACACCACGGAGTGCCAACTTGATGCCATCGCCGCGTCGGCCGGTGAGCGTGCCGGCCTGGCATTGGCCGACGTCGAGGTCCTGGCCCCCGTGGAACCGGCCCAGGTGCTGCAGACCGGCGCAAACTACCGCAAGCACGTCATCGACCTCGCCGCAGCGCACCGCGAACCCGGCCAGGACGAAGACGAAGTGCGCGCCAAGACCGCGGCCATGATGGACAAGCGCGCGGGCCAGGGCACGCCGTACTTCTTCATCGGACTGCCGACGGCGATCGCGTCCGCAACGGACGACCTCACCCTGCCTGCCTACTCCAACTCCCATGACTGGGAGCTGGAACTGGCGGCGGTCATCGGCAGGACAGCCTTCCGGGTCAGCCCCGAGGAGGCCCTGGAGTACGTCTTCGGCTACACCATGGTCAACGACATCACCACGCGTGAATACGTCTTCCGCAAAGACATGCCGGCGATCGGTTCCGACTGGTACCGGGCCAAGAACGCCCCCGGCTTCCTGCCCACGGGGCCTCTGCTGGTGCCGGCCAAGTTCTTCGGCGACCCGCAGGACGTGCAGGTGACGCTGAAGCTCAACGGCAAGGCCATGCAGGACGAGTCCACCCAGGACATGATCTTCGGCGTGGCCAAACTGGTCAGCGAGGCCTCCCAGATCATGCCGCTGCGGCCCGGTGACCTGGTCCTGACCGGCAGCCCCGCCGGCAACGGCCAGCATTGGGGACGGCTCCTCCAGGACGGCGACGTCATGGAAGGCACCATTACGGGCCTGGGCACCCAGCTCATCCACTGCAAAGACGAAGTCCAGTGACCGCCCAGGACACAGCACCCACCACCGGCACCGGGGAATCAGCCAGCACCGATTCCCCGGTGATCCGGCGTGAGGACCCGCTCGGCAGTATCCGGGCCATGGCCGAGGCCCATAACAACTGGGGCCGGTGGGGCGCAGACGACGTGCTGGGAACCTTGAATTTCATCGACGCCGCCAAACGCATCGAAGCGGCTGCCCTGGTGACGACGGGTGAGGCGTTCTCGCTGTCCCAGCCCTTTGACACCAACGGACCGCAGAAGGGCTGGCGCCGCCGCACCAACCCTGTTCACACGATGACCGACACCGGCGTAGACGCCGAGCGCGGCAACCAGGGCTTCCCGCACGGCTTCGGCGGAGCGGACGACGTCATTGCCATGCCGCTGCAGTGCTCCACCCAGTGGGACGGCCTGGGCCACATCTTCGATCAAGGCAAGGCCTGGAACGGCCGTGCCGCCGGCGATGTGGTCACCTCCGAAGGCGACCTGGTGACGGGCATCGAAACCGCCGCCGCCAAGATCGTCACCCGGGGCGTGCTGCTGGACGTCGGCCGCGCGCTCGGCCCCGAGCTGGGAAGAAACGACGGCGAGCTCCCGGACGGCTTCGCCATCACCCCGGAACACCTTCAACGGGCCATCGCACTGCAGGGACCCAGCTCCCGGGTGGGCCGGGGCGACATCGTGGTGATCCGCACGGGACAGTACGGCAGGGTCCGCCGCGACGGCTGGGGCGAGTACGCCGGCGGCCCGGCCCCCGGGCTGTCCTTCGGCACCGCGCCGTGGCTGCACCGCAGCGAAATCGCCGGGATCGCCACAGACACCTGGGGCTTCGAAGTCCGTCCCAACGAGTTCGACGGCGCCTTCCAGCCGCTCCACCAGATCGCCATCCCGAACCTCGGGCTGTTCCTGGGCGAAATGTGGGACCCGGACGGCCTGGCCGAAGCCTGCGCGGCGGACGGCAGGTATGACTTCCTGCTCACCGCCGCACCGCTTCCGATCACCGGGGCCGTGGGGTCACCCGTCAACCCGATCGCTGTCCGGTAGCTTCAGAAAACAGCAACAACCACCAGCAATAACGCCGTCAACACAAAGGAGTCAGCGATGGCAGCAGTACAAAACGTCGGAATCGTCGGGGCGGGAGCCGCGGGACTGACCGCCGCCATCCTCCTGGCCGACGCCGGAATCAACGTGGAAGTCCTTGAGAAGGCGGACGCCCCGCAGACGCTCGGGTCCGGAATCACCCTGCAAGGCAACGCCCTGCGGATCTTCCGCCAGCTCGGCGTGTGGGAGCAGATCGAGGCGAAGGGCTACGCATTCAGCACCCTGGGCCTGCGCGCCCCGGACCCCGCGGGCACCGTCATCGCCGTCCTGGAGGACATCCGGACCGGCGGCGATGACCTCCCCGCCACCCTGGGCATGTACCGCCCCGACCTCACAGCCATTCTGCGCGAGCGCGCCGAGCGGGCCGGCGCACGGATCAGCTACGGCAGGACCGTTACCGGTGTAGAAGACAGTGCCACCGTCGGCGGTGCCGCCGTCACCGTCAGCACCGCCGACGGAGGCACCTCCCGCTACGACCTCCTGATCGGGGCCGACGGCCTGCACTCCGCGGTCCGCAAGGCCATCGGCATCGACGTCGAGCCCCAGCCCACCGGCATGGGGATCTGGCGCGCCTTCGTGGAGCGGCCCCAGGACGTGGTCCGCACCGACCTGACCTACGGCGGCCCCTGCTTCATCGCCGGCTACTGCCCCACCGGCCCGGACACCATCTACGCCTACCTGGTGGAAAAGGCCCAGGAGCGCAGGCACGAGGACGGCCCCCGCATCATGACCGAACTCGCTGCAGCCTACGGCGGCCCCTGGAACGAGATCCGCGCGAACCTGGACCAGAGTGCCCGCATCAACTACACGTGGTTCACTACCCACCTGGTCGACGGGCCCTGGAACCGCGGCCGCACCGTGATCATCGGCGACGCCGCCCACTCCTGCCCGCCCACCGTAGCGCAAGGGGCTGCCATGGCCCTGGAAGACGCGGCCGTCCTGGCCGAGCTCCTGATTCAGGCCGACGACATCACCGAAACCCTGTGGAAGGAGTTCACCGACCGCCGCCTGGACCGGGCCAAGGCAGTCGTCACCGCCTCTGTCCAGCTGGGCCAGTGGATGCTCGACGGCGTCCGCGACGCCGACGTGCCAGGCCTGATGCACTCACTGTCCACCATGCTGAAGGAACCCGCATGAGCGCCCTCCCCGCCGAACAGAACCCCACCGTGGACGTCCACGCCCACATCCTGCTTCCGGCCCTGCAGCAGCTCGTGGCCGAGGCCGATCCGGAGGGGTTCGCTGCCCACCAGGCCCTCGAGGTACGGCGCAACGGTCCGAAGTCCATGGCCGCTTCAGGCCGGATGATCAAGGAACGGTGGCCACAGCTGACGGACCTGGACCGCCGGCTGCAGGACATGGACGAAGCCGGGGTTGATGTCCAGCTCGTCTCGCCGTCGCCGTCGCACTTCTACTACTTCGCCCACGAAGAGCTGGCTTTGCAGGTTGCCAAGGCCGCCAACCAGGCGGTGCGCGAGTTCGTCGATAAGGCGCCGGAGCGTTTCAACGGCCTGGGCCTGGTGCCGCTGCAGCATCCGGCGCTGATGGTCGAAGCATTGGACCATGCGGTGCTGGAGTGCGGCCTCATCGGCGTGGAAATCGGCTCATTTGCAGCCACCCCGGACATTTCGGGGTGCACCACCGTTGAGCTTTCGGACGGGCGTCTGGAACCGTTCTGGAGCCGGGCCGTGGAGCTGGGGGCCTTGGTGTTCCTGCACCCGTTCGGCTGCTCGCTGGATGAGCGGCTGGACCGCTTCTACCTGGCCAACACCGTCTCGCAGCCCGCGGAAAACGCGGTGGCCCTGTCCCACATGATCTTCAGCGGTGTCCTCGACCGGCACCCCAACCTGAAAGTGCTCGCCGCCCACGGTGGCGGCTACCTCCCCAGCACCATCGGCCGTTCGGACCACGCGTGGAAAGTGCGGCCGGAGGCACGGGGATGCGCCGAACCGCCATCGGCTTACCTGAAAAGGCTGTATTTCGATTCACTGGTCCACAGCCCGGCGGAACTCCGCGCGCTCGTGGCCGCCGCCGGCCCGGAGCAGGTGCTCCTCGGCTCGGACTACCCGTTCGACATGGGCTCCGAAGACCCCGTGGCCGAGGTAACGAGGGCACGGCTTGCCGCCGGGGACGAGGCCAGGGTGCTGGCCGGCAACGCCGCGGCCCTGGGCATCGCACCGGCTTCCGCCCGCACCGTCAGCCCCACAGCCTAAGGAAGAAGCTCATGGTCAAGATCGCACGCTGGAACCACGACGGCGGGACGCAGTCCGGCTTCGTCGACGGCGGAACCTGCCACGCACTTCCCGCGGGACACGATGTGCAGACTTTGCTGGACGCCGGACTGGAAGAAACGCTGAGCCTGGCCCGGCAGACGATCGGTTCCGGTGTGGCGGTTCCGCTGGCTGACGTGCACCTGCTCGCCCCGTTGGTCCCCGCCACCATGCGGGACTTTGTGGCGTTCGAGGAACACGTTGAAGGCGTTCGGAAAAGCATTGACGGCGTGGCCGGCGTGGTGCCCGAGTGGTACGAGGCACCCACGTTCTACTTCACCAACCCGCATACGGTGACCGGCACCGGCGAGGTGATTGGGATTCCGGCGGGCTGCGATGATCTGGACTTTGAAACGGAAGTCGCCGCCGTCGTCGGGCGCGTTGCCGGAAGCGATGGCCGGAACCTGACCGCGGCAGAAGCGCACCGGCATATCTTCGGCTACACGATTCTTAACGACTGGTCGGCACGGGACCTGCAGCGCCGGGAGATGAAGGTCAGCCTCGGGCCGTGCAAGGGCAAGGACTTCGCCAACACGCTGGGGCCCTGGATTGTCACGGCGGATGAGTTCGAGGACCTGCACGACGCCGACGGGTTCCTGCCCCTCTCCATGGCCGTGGAAGTCAACGGTGAAGCCATCGGCCAGGACCTGCTCTCCAACATGGGCTGGCCGTTCGCCGAGCTCGTGGCCTACGCCTCGCAGGACTCAGTGGTGCGCCCCGGCGACGTGCTGGGCTCCGGCACATGCGGCAGCGGCTGCCTCGCCGAGCTCTGGGGACGGAATGGTTCACAGACTCCCCCGCCCCTGAAAACCGGCGACGTGGTCCGCATGAGCGTGGAAGGCATCGGCGCCATCGAGAACACGGTGGGCTCCCGGCGCGAGGCCGTCACCCGCGTGCCTGCCCGGCCCCGCCCCCGCAGCAGGGTGGCCTCTGCGGTGAGTTCCGGGACGTAGGTGGTCTCCCTTCAGCTGGACGGCCGGACGGTGGTGGTCTCCGGCGCGGGCCAGGGCCAGGGAGCTGCCGAAGCCGGCATGCTGGTGGAGGCCGGGGCGCGGGTCATTGCCACCGACCTCGCCGGGGACATGCCCTCGGCGCTGGCCGCTGCGTCTTCGACTTCCACCGGTGCGCTGGTGTACCGGCAGCTGGATGTCAGCGATTCCGCCGGCTGGTCACGCCTCGCCGGGTGGATCCAGTCCCAGGGATGGCGGGTGGACGGGCTGGTCAACAATGCAGGCATCACCCGGCGCAGCCGGCTGCTCGATGCCTCCGTTGCAGACCTGCGACGCGTATATGACGTCAACGTCGCCGGAAGCCTGCTGGGAATCCAGTCACTCACGCCCCTGATGGGCAGCGGGGCATCCATTGTCAATGTCGGCTCTGTTGCCGGCCTGACGGCCCATTACCCGGTGGCATACACCGCCAGCAAATGGGCGCTGCGCGGGCTCTCCCAGGTCGCTGCCATGGAACTTGGGCCGCGCGGGATCCGGGTGAACACGGTACACCCGGGCTTCATCGAAACGCCCATGACGGCGGGCGCCAGGCCGGAGTTCCGGCACGCCACCCTGGCCGAGACCCCGCTGGGCCGCACCGGGAGCGTGGAGGAAGTGGCCGGCGTCGTATTGTTCCTCCTCAGCCCGCTCTCTTCCTATGTGACCGGTGCCGAAATCCCCGTGGACGGCGGCCAGTCAGGGCACGGCGGAGCCAAGTCGGTCTCCGACGCCATGCGCTGAGACGCCGTGCGCTGACTAGCCCGGCAGCACCGCTGACCAGCCGCCGTCGACCATCAGGTTGGCGCCAGTGACATACGACGCCTCGTCAGAGGCCAGGAACAGCGCGCACTTGGCGACTTCCTCCGGCGCCCCTATCCGGCCCAGCGGGATGCTGCCGGCGATGGTCCTCATGGGGTGGTCGGCGGCCAGGAGGTTGCCCTCGGTGGCTGCGGTGCGGATCATGCCGGGGCTGACAGCATTAACGCGCAGCCCATGCGGGGCCCCTTCGGCGGCGAGCTGCCGGGTCATGGCCACCACGGCTCCCTTCGTGGCGGTGTGGGCCAGCCGGCCGTTGGTCATGGAGCCGGTGACCCCGGCCGTCGAGCCGACCAGCACGATGGCGGCGTTCGGTACCTGGATCAGCTGGGGCCAGAAGTACTTGACGGGCAGGAACACCACGTCCATCTCGTGTTCAACATTCCACTTCCAGTCGGCAAACGTGAGTTGCTCCAGCGGGGCGAAGCGGGTGACCGCGGCGTTGGCATACAGGATGTGGACCTGTCCGTGGTGTGCGGCCACATCCTGCGCCCATGCCTCCACGGCAGCCTCATCCGTAAGGTCAACCCGGCTGCTGCTTATCCGGCCCCCGGCAGCGGTGACCTGGCCGGCAGTGGCCGCCGCGCCGTCGTCGTCCATGTCGCAGCCCACCACAAAGGCCCCTGCCGCAGCGAAGGCGAGCGCCGCCGCCCTGCCCTGGCCGCTGGCCGTTCCGGTGATGACGGCGGTTTTGCCGGCCAGGCGCTGGCTGGAGACAGACATAGGGGTCCCTTTCGAAGGTGCGTTTCTTCGACTTTCGCAGGGATGGTCCGGGCGGGGAACGGCGCCTTGGCTCTAGGTGGTATCCGCCGCGTGGATAATCACCGGATGGGCCCTGACGGGGAATAGTTCATGCAGCCGCGAACAGGCCCGCTGGACGACCGAACGCAGCCAGACGCTGGCGGGGTCCTCTGCCTGGGACGGGTGCCAGTACATCGCTTCCACGAGGGACGCTTCAGCGCTCTCGGAGAACTCCAGCACAACGATGTCCGCGCCGCGCTGGGCCCGTGCGGCCAGCATCCCGGGGACCAGCGCGACGAGGTCCGTCCCTTCCACCAGGAGCGGCAAGGACAAGAATCCGGCCACCACGGCCGCCACGCGGCGCTGTATGCCCCGGGACTCGAACAGCTTGTCGGCCGGGGTGCTGATGCCGTCGCCGAAATAGCCGACGGCGTGGGGTACAGCGGCCAGGTCCGCCAGAGTGAGCCGCGGCTGCTGGAGGAGGGGATTCCCGGCATCGGCTACGGCCACGAAGCTGTCCCGGAAGAGCTGCTTGCTGGCCCCCTGCATCTGGTACCCCGTGGGCCCGACCAGCAGGTCGATCTTGGAGTAGTCTGCCATCTGGCCCTGGATCCCGGACTTGGCGGTGGGAACAAAATCCACAGACACACCAGGGGCCGCCTCGCGCAGGATCCCCCGCAAGGGGCCAACAATCAGCGCCGCCGCATAGTCCGAGGCGGCAATGACGAATTCCCGTTCACTCGTGGCGGCGTCGAAGCCGGAGCGTACACGTGTGGCCCGCTGGATGTGAAGCATCGCTTCATCAACCAGCGGGACCAGGGACTGCGCGAAGGGCGTAAGGTCATAGGTTCGGCCGTTGCGCACCAGGAGTTCGTCGTCGAAATGGCGCCGTAGCCTGGCCATTGCGGCACTGGTGGCCGGCTGGCTGAGCTGAAGCCGTTCAGCCGCCCTGGACACGTTCCGCAGTTCCAGCAGGACCTGCAAATGGGGCAACAGGTTCAGGTCCAGATTCTTCATACCCATAGGTTATCCACGCTCCGGGCCCGGCCCACCCCGCGGCGGGACGGGCCGGGCTCCGGTTGGACTGTCCCGTCAGGCGCCCTCCGGACCCAGCCCCTCGGCAATCTTCCGGGCGCCGCGTACCGCGATGGCCACGCTCATCAGCGTCGGATTCATGGCTGTTGCCGTCGGAATGAGCGCGTTTCCGCCTACCACCAGGTTGTCGTGGCCCCACACGCGCGACCATGGATCCGCCACCGAGGCGCCGTCGTCGGTCTCGCCCATGCGCATGGTGCCCTGGTAGTGCAGACTTGAGCCGTTCGGCATGAGGCGGGGCTCGGCAACGAAGGCGCCAAGGGCCTTGCCGGCACGCCGCAGCCGCTCAGTGGCCTCGGCAATCTCGGCTTCCTCGCGCTCGGTGAGCGCATATTCGATGGCCATGTTCGGCAATCCCCGGTAGTCCGGCTCGCTGTCGTCGAAGGTGACCGCGTCCTCGTACCGCGGATGCTTGCGCATGCCGTAGCCCATATTGACGTAGCCCCACCGGTTCTCGGAATACGGGGTGCCCGGCTCCATCGGGAACGGAGTCGATTCCGAATACATCACCTGGACAGAGAACGGGTGCTCCGGCTCCGAGAACGGGATGCGGTTCACCGCCGCAACAGGGTCAGCCGGATTCAGCGCCCTCCGGGCCAGCTCGGCGTCGAGGTCCTCCTCCGTGGCGTAGCGGCGCATCTTCTCAGCGTCCAGCGCCACCGTGGAGATAACCACAGGATGCTCGGTCAGGTAGTGGCCAAGCGCCTCCGGCCGGACGCCCGATGCCCACAGGAGCTGCGGGGAGCGGAAGGCATCCGCGGCAACGACGACGACGTCCGCCGCCACAAAGGACTCCTCCCCTGTGCGGAGATCCTGGACGGTGACTCCGGTGGCTCGCCGCCCGTCCAGTTCCACGCGCTTTACCAGGGTGAGGTCACGGAGTTCGAACTGCCTGGAGAGCGGGCTGCCCGGATCGATCAGGGGGCCGAGGACGACGTCGGCACCGGCCCAGCGGACGGACCCGTCAGGCTGCGGATCCCCGGCGACCGGAAGGGTGCCCACCCCGTAGCCTTCGGGCAGTTCGGCTCCGAACTCTTCATCCAGGAGGGACCTGATGGCCTCGCCCACGGTTGAATCGGCGAACGCAGCACTGTGGACGTGCAGCAACTGCTTCGCGTCCTCGATGAGCCCGTCCCATTCCTTGTCCGCGATGAACGGAATCTTCTCGCTGAAGGCGGGCGCCGGCGTCGCGCAGGTCCAGTGCGCGCCCTGGCCGCCCACATTGGTGGCGGCCGCCGCTGCCGGGAAGGAGGGCGCGTGGGCGGACCCCGCGCCGCCGAAGTCGAGCAGGTGGGTGCCTTGACGCGCGGTGAACATTCCCTCGGCGACGGTCCCGGCCGGGATGCCGAGCGACTCGCGGTAGGCACCGGCCTGCGGTCCCTGGGACATTTCCCGTGCGCGTGCTTTTTCGTCGGGGTCGGGAATGTTCCGGACGCTTTCACCCGGAATTTCGGTCAGTTGGGGCCCGGCTTCGAACATGACCACCCGGGCGTTCGGGACCTGTTCCAGGAGGACCCGGGCATAGGTGGAGCCGATAGGCCCGCTGCCGACGATGGCGATGGTGGGGTTGGACATGATGTCTCCTTTGAACGTCAAACCGGGAGGGATGCGGAAGTTGAGCGGGGGGCGGGAACGGGTTCATCGGAGAGGCGGCCGTGCGGGAGCAGGACCGCTGCGATGATGCCCACCGCATAGGTGGCAGCGAGGGCAATGAAAATAGGGGTGAAGACTGAGCTGTAGATCTGCGCGACACCGGCTTGGACTCCGGGCGCAGAGCCGTGGACCAGTTGCGGTGTCAGTGTGGAGGAGTCGAGGCCGGCCGGCAGCAGGGCCGCAACGCCGAAGCCGATCACCCCGCCAATGATCGCGGTCGCCACCGTTGATCCGACCTGGCGGACCAGGTTGATGGTGGCGGTGATGCTGCCGGTCTGGCTGGCCGGGGCAGCCCCCTGGACCACTGCGACGATCAGGCTCATGAACGCCCCCGTGCCCATCCCGACCGTACCCATGACGATCATTGGCACCCACAGCGGAAGCCCGGCAGGCAACACGGCCATCACAAAGAGCCCGCTCGCCCCCAGCGCTGTTCCGAGGATGGGAAAGATCCGGTAGCGCCCTGTCCGGCTGGCCAGCCATCCAGTGAGCAGGTTGCTGATCAGCATGCCGAACACCGTTGCGATGGGGACGAACCCGGACACGGTCGCGGTGGTCTGGTACGCCATCTGAAAGTACGTCGGCAGGTAGGCAGTGATGGAGAAGAGACCGACGCCGATGATTGCCGACAATGCGGTGCCTGCCGCAATGGTCCGGTTTGCGAAGAAGTGGAGCGGCACGATGGGCTCGGAGGCCCGCCGCTCAATAAAGAAGAAGGCAACGAAGCCCAGGACGCTCAGGGCGAGCGCCGCGGCGGCAGGGCCGGCAGTCCGTTCGGCGGCCCACGAGACGGCGAGTACGAGGGCCACCAGTGCTGTGGTGAATACAGCCGCGCCAGCAACGTCGAAGTGCTGCGGGGCCGCTTCCGGGTCCAGGTGGGGAACAGCGATCAGGGCAAGGCACAGGGCAGCCGCGCCCACCGGGAGGTTGATCCAGAAGACCCACTGCCAGCCCCAATAATCGGTGATGGCACCGCCGAGGACGGGTCCGACCAGGATCGCGATCGGGAATGCCGCACCGATGGTGGCCATATAGCGCGGCCGTTCCCGCTGGGTGGTGACCCGGGCGATGATGGTCTGGGACATCAGCTGCAGGCCGGCGGAACTCATCCCCTGCAGGACGCGTGCGGCGATCAGCCACACCATGTCCTGGGCGAAACCGCAGGCGAGGGAAGCGGCCAGGAAAGCTACCAGCGAAACAAGGAAGATGCGGCGCGCGCCCAGCACATCACCCAGTTTGCCGAGCACCGGCAGCAGCACTGTGCTCGCAAGGGTGTAGCCCACAACAACCCAGCTCATCAGCTGCAGGGCGCCGAGCTCGCCCGCAACCGTGGCGAGCGATGTTGAAACAACGGTGTGGTCCAGTGCTCCGAGGAAGGAGACCGTGAGCAGGGAGACAACAAGGAGACGGAGTCTTAAAGGCGAAAGTGACATAGTGATCTGCCCGAACGATCGGGCCGTCGACGCGACCTGTTGTGCCTCCACCGCATCATCACGATGGAGAACGGGTCCGAAAGGAACCCCGACGCCACTACCCACAATACCTCACTTTAGTTCGAAATAAACAAAAGAGTGCCAGAATTAGACACTTTGTGGATGATTCCCTGGGTTAGATGGCGAGCAGCGTCCACGTAAGCGCCATATCCTCCAGCAGCTCGTCCAGATCCGGCACGGACCGGCCCGACGAACAAGCCTCAAGGGCCCGGCGGAGCGCAAGCCGGGCTGGTGATTCATAGCGTTCCGGAACCCTCAGCGTTCCGTCCTCGGCGGACGTCTCCAGGCGCGTCAATCCGGCGGGCTGGTCTACAGTCACTTCCGTCCTTACCTCGCCAAGAGCCCACAGCTGGAGCAGGCCGCCAGCGTGCGGGCCGGCCGCCGTCACCGCTGCAAGGGTGGTGGGAACTGACGCGCCGGAGGGCACCACCGCATCCAGGAGTGCGATCCTGCCCCGGGCCGCGGCGGCCCCCGACCCAAGCGTCAACGATCCCCCGGCCAGGGACCGCGCCCACCCAAGGCCGTCGCGGACTACCGCATCAAGGCCTGCCGCGGGGGCAGCGCACTCGACCGTGATGATCCGGGGCGGGCTGTCCCGCCTTGCCCGAACGGCGTCAGCAACAACATCGGGGCGCAGGCGCGGGCGCTCGATGATGACCGGGAGATCGCCCGGCCACGGGCACGCTTCGAGCGTTTCCTGCGGAAGCACCACCGGATCGGCAACGATCACGGCCGCCGCTCCCTGCGCCCTGGCCGCGAACATGCCCTGCCACCAATCGCCGGATCCAGGCACTACCGTCACCGCACCGTGCATGCCATTGCCCGGTGCAGCACTGACGGGAAGCTCAGCAACCGCTGCCACATAAGCAGGCAACGCAGCATGGACGCCGCGCGCCCGGCCTGCCCGACTCACTGCAGCACTCCCTCAAGCACTTTCGCAGAGGCTGCGTCGGCAAGATCGATTGCATAGTGCGAGTCAGCCAGCAGTTCGTCATACTCCACCGGAACAGCACCCTCAAGGAGCGAGGCAAGCAGGCGCCACTCCGCCACATAGCCGTCTTCCGGATCGCGCCGGTATTCCGTCCACTGCCCGTCTGCGGTCCGCACGCGGGCTGCGGCACTTCCGGCATGGACGAAGGCGGGCGGGAAATTGACCTCGATGCGGTCGTGCGAGGTGGCGATGCTCATCCGCCAGAGCGCATCCGGCCCTTGCGGAAGCATGGTGAGCGCCAGTTGGACCAGGATCCCGCCGGCCCGGTACCCCACCAGGTAGCCGATCGGCGCAGCGACTCTTGCGTAAATTACTTCATCGATGCTTGGCGCAATGTCCCTGACGGCAGGAAGGTCATGGATCGCGAGACCCGTCAGCAACTGCCTCAAGACGCCGGCGGCCGCCGCAGGATCGCCCAGGTCAGGACGTCCCCGGCGCCCGGGCTGGAATGGTCCGCCCTCCGCGACCAGGCGGTGGTACCTGTCGTTCGGCGGGAGCGCCAGCGTCACGGAGATCGTCTGCGCCCGGCCCTCAAGGGCGACCAGATGGTGCTTTGCGCGCCCCCATGCCGCATCAAACAGGTGGTTGGTTCCCACCAGGAGGATGGTGCCGGCGGCCCGGCATGCGGCAATGACCTCGTCGGCTTCGGCCCTGCTGGTGGCGAGAGGCTTTTCGCAGAAGACGGCTCGCTTGCCCGCGGCGACTGCCGCCAGGACCTGGCGGCCGTGGTCACCGGGCGGGCTGCACACGGCCACTACCTCCACGGCGCCGTCCGCGAGCAACTCCGCTTCCCCCGCCGAGCAGCGGGCACCTGGCCCCTCGGCCAGGACTCGAGCCCGCCCGCTTCCGGCATCGGCAACGTGCACCACCCTGAATGAGTCCGCCAGCCGTCCCAGCACCGGAAGATGCAGAGCCGCAACGCCCGGACCGGCTCCAATAATCCCGACATTCCAAGGCATCATTACCTCCTTCTTATGCGCTTATTATTCATAAGTGCGGAATGTTTTGGCTATAGTCGCGCCCAACGGCACCTTAGTCGGGACTTGTGTGTGAGAATTGTGACCATGACGACAGACTCCACACTCCGCTTTGGAGCTCAGACGGATGAAGTGACGAGCCTCCTGAGGATCGTCAACCTGGTTCGCACGGGCGAGGCAACCACCCGCCCCGAAATCGGCAAGGTCACCGGACTGGGCAGGGGTGTTGTTAGTCAGCGAGTGGACCAGGCCATCCAGATGGGCTTCCTCGCCGACGGCGAGTTCGGGGCCTCGTCCGGGGGCCGCGCGCCCCGGACTTTGCGTTTCCGTGCGGAGCAGGGACGGATCGTAATCTGCGCCCTCGGCGCGGCTCACCTGAGGGTCGGCGTAGCAGCTCTCGACGGTGACATCCTGGAACACACGCACCGCATCTGGGATATCGCGCAGGGTCCGGAGAAGACCATCGGCGCGGTCATGTCCCTGATTGACGAGATCCTGAAGAAAGACGCCGAAGTGCCCGTATGGGGTGTGGTGGTGGGGCTTCCCGGCCCCGTGGACTTCGCCTCGGGGCAGCCCGTGGCGCCTCCGATCATGCCGGGGTGGAACGGTTACGATGTCCGAACGCCGTTCGAGGAGCGCTTCAATGCGCCGGTATGGGTGGACAACGACTCCAACCTGCTTGCCCTCGGCGAACGCGCCCGGCGGCGCGACTCCCTGGCGGACCTCATCTACTGCAAGATCGGCTCGGGAGTGGGAGCGGGCCTGCTGTCGAAGGGCAGGATTCACCGTGGCGCAAACGGGGCCGCCGGCGATATCGGCCACGTCCGGGTTTCCGATTCCGATGCACAATGCCGCTGCGGCAAGATCGGCTGCCTGGAAGCAGTGGCCGGCGGCTGGGCCCTCGTCCGGGATGCCGAACAGGCAATCAAGGAAGGTGCCAGCAGCTCCCTGGCCCCGAGGGCGAAAAAGGGGGCCCTGAGCCTCGAGGACATCACCTTGGCGGCCCACGACGGGGACGCCCTGGCCATCGCCCTCGTCCAGAAGTCGGCACGGGTGGCAGGCGAGACCATCTCGGCCCTGGTAAACATGTTCAACCCCGGGGTCATTGTGATCGGCGGTGCTATCGCCTCCGCGGGTGAAGTGTTCCTGGCCGAAGTGCGCCAGCGCGTCTACGAGCTGTCACTGCCACTCGCCACCCGGGACCTCACCATCACCCTGTCCGTCAACGACGAGCGCGAACCGCTGCGCGGAGGTGCCGAACTGGCCCGCGAGCAGCTGTTCGACGTCACCTTCCCGCGCTGGTTCGCCGAAGGCCGCCCGTCCCCGGAACGAACCGCTGTGCCGGCATAAGTTTCCATCCGGTGACCTGAGGAAGATCCTGCTCAGGCCACGTCACGGGACGCGCTGGGCGCCGGCGCCCGGTCAGGATCCAGCCGGGCTTCCAGATGGAACGGCAGGACCAGGGGCGTGGCGGGACCGGCCTGCAGATAGGGCACCAGCAGCTGGAAATCGACAGCCACGGCGTGGGCGCTGCCGCGAAGTTCGTGCCTACCGGCCAGGACCAGCCTGTCCTGAACGAACCACCAGCCGGGCTCGGCCGCCAGTGAATCTGCCGGCACGCTGCGGGGCCCCAGCACTACCGTCAACTCCCCGGGCAGCACCGGGGCGCCGTCGACCTCAACCGCAAGGCCGGCGACGCTGGACAAGGGCATCGAACGGATCCAGGGAAGACCCACCCGGAGCTCGAAGCCGGCGGGAGTGGCCGTTAGTGCATCTTCGCGCAAAGCCGTTTGCAACATGACTTCCATCCTTTATCCTAAAAGTGACATAAGTTTGTCACTACCAAGCATAAATGGGAAGGCATTCGATGGCCCCTGACATTCCTGACACCTGGACTCTCTGCGCCAGCACCTTCAACTGGGCGCCGGAGATCATCTCGGCACGGCGAACGGCCCGGGACGTTGTCACCGGCATCACGGACTCCGTGGTGAAGACAATAGAGCTCGAGCCCGGGCTGCTGTGGCGGACCTTCCCTGCCCCGCAGGACGCCGAAGTGGACGGACTGCGGGATTCGCTGGCCGCACACGGCGGACGCGTCAGCATCGTTGGCGCCAGCCTGGACGACTTCACATCACCAACCGCCCGCCGCTCGCTGCAGGAGCGCCTGGACTTCCTGGCCCCACAGCTCCAAGCAGCACGCCGGGTGGGAGCCAGCGGAGTCCGGCTGCCGATCGGACAGGCGGGCGCCGAACTGCTCGCCCTGGTGCAGCCGCTGCTGCACGAGCTGGACCTCGTCCTGTATGAAGAGATCCAGGGGCAACAGAACCCACGGAACCCAGTCATAGCACCTGCCCTGGATGCGATAGCCGGGCTGGCCGATGACCATGTCCGGGTGCTCGTGGACATCAGCATGCTGATGCCCGACCTTCCCGTGACCTACCTTGAAGAGCTCCGGCGTGGAGGAGTGTCCCCGGAACTTCTGGTGCGGCTGGAGAAGGACTGGCGCGACCCCGCCACCCTCACCGCCGTCACCGCGATGCTCCGCTCGGGCGAGGTTCCCCGCCGGGTCCACACGCTCTTCATGAACCTGCTCATCCGCTTCGGCCGCAGCGAGGCCGCGGACCTGCAAGGCATTCTCCCCCTGGTGGGCGCCATCCACCTGAAGTTCTGGGACCTGGAGGACGACGGCGGGCGGGTTTCGCAGCCGCTGCGGGATCTTGGCGGGCTGCTGGGCAGGAACGGCTTCACCGGTACGCTGACCAGCGAGTGGGGCGGCCACGAGTGGCTGCTGGATGATCCTACGGAGATGACGCGGCGGCACCTGGCACTGGCGGAGGAGGCGCTGGCAGAGCCAGCGCCTCCCGGACCTACTTCGTGCTGAACGCGGCATCGAAGGCCGCTGCGGAGGGCTCGTAACTGGAAAGCCGGCGCACAAACGCCAGCGCCTCCGGGGCGCCGTCCAGCCGGTCCATGCCGGCGTCCTCCCACTCCACGGAGAGCGGGCCGCGGTAGTCGATGGCATTGAGCATCCGGAACGCATCCTCCCATGGCACGTCGCCGTGGCCGGTGGAAATAAAGTCCCAGCCGCGGCGCGGGTCGGCCCAGGGCAAGTGGGATGAAAGGCGGCCGTTGCGCCCGTTCACCAGCCGCTTCTTCGTGTCCTTGCAGTGCACATGGTAGATGCGGTCCTTGAAGTCCCACAGGAAGCCCACCGGGTCGATGTCCTGCCACACCATATGGCTCGGGTCCCAGTTCAGGCCAAAGGCCTCCCGGTGGCCAATCGCCTCCAGGGTGCGCTGCGTTGTCCAGTAGTCGTAGGCGATCTCGGACGGGTGCACTTCATGGGCGAACCGCACTCCACACTCGTCGAAGACGTCCAGGATGGGGTTCCACCGGTCGGCAAAATCCCGGTAGCCGGCGTCGACCATCTTTTCGGAGGCGGGCGGAAACATTGCCACGTACTTCCAGATGGATGATCCCGTGAATCCGGTCACCGTCTTCACGCCGAGTTTGGCGGCGAGCCGCGCGGTGTTCTTCAGCTCCTCGGCGGCACGGCGGCGGACGCCTTCAGGATCGCCGTCGCCCCACACGACGTCCGGCAGGATACCGCGGTGCCGTTCGTCGATCGGGTCGTCGCAGACGGCCTGGCCCTTGAGGTGGTTGGAAATGGTCCAGACCTTGAGGCCGTGGCGTTCAAGGATCTCCAGCTTGCCCTGCACATAGGCTTCGTCATCCCAGCGCCAGGGATCCAGGTGGTCACCCCAGCAGGCGATCTCAAGGCCGTCATAGCCCCACTCGCCGGCGAGCCGGGCCACCTCCTCGAACGGCAGGTCGGCCCACTGGCCGGTAAACAAGGTAATTGGTCGTGCCACGTGTTGCCCTCTCAGCCGGCCAGCACGGGAACGCCGGCTGCGACGCCCGTCCAGGCGGAATCGTTGTTGGAACTGCGCTCGACCGCGTCAAGCACCCGCTGCACCCTCAGCCCGTCAGCGAACGACGGGTGCGGGTCGGTGCCGCCGACGATGCCCTCCACCAGATCCTTGACCTGGTGGGAGAAGCCGTGTTCGTAGCCCAGCATGTGGCCTGCGGGCCACCACGCCGCAACGTATGGATGCTCTGCTTCCGTGACCAGGATCTTCCGGAAGCCCTGGCGGTCCGCCGGCGCCGTGCGGTCGTAGAACTGGACGCTGTTGAGGTCTTCAAGGTCGAAGGCCAGGGCGCCCCGATCCCCCGAGACTTCGATCGCCAGGGCGTTCTTCCGGCCGGTGGCAAACCGCGAGGCCTCAAAGGATGCCAGCGCCCCGGTTTCGAAGCGGCCGGTGAAGATGGCGATGTCGTCGACGGTCACCTGGCCGTAACCGGCCCCGGCACCGCCGGACAGCCCAGCGCCGGAAAGCCCGGAGCCTGCGTCCGGGAGAGGCCGCTCCTTCACGATGGTGTCCATGACGCCGGACACCTTCTCCAGGTTCAGGCCGGTGACGAACTGGGCCAGGTCGATGGCGTGGGCGCCGATGTCGCCCAGGGCCCCGGACCCGGCGTGTTCCTTCTGCAGCCGCCAGGCCAGTGGCATTTCCGGGTCCACCAGCCAGTCCTGCCGGTAGGAGGCGCGCACATGGTTGATCGTCCCCACGGCACCTTCGGAGATGAGGTTGCGCAGGAACGTGACGGCCGGAACCCGGCGGTAGGTGAAGCCCACCATCGCCCGGATGCCCCTGGCAGCCGCGCGCTCGGCCGCTTCGGCCATCGCTTCGGCCTCCGCCACCGTGTTGGCCAGCGGTTTCTCGCACAAGACGTGTTTCCCCGCTTCCAGGGCGGCGATCGCGATTTCGGCGTGGGAATCGCCGGGCGTGACGATGTCGACGACGTCGATATCGTCACGGGCGATCACTTCCCGCCAGTCTGTGGCTGACTCGGCCCAGCCCCACTTTTTGGCGGCGGCAGCCACCGCTTCGGAATTCCGGCCCACAACGACTGCCATCTCCGGCTCGGCCGGCAGGTCGAAAACCCGCGGCGCTGTCCGCCAGCCCTGGGAGTGGGCAGCACCCATGAAGCCATAGCCGATCATGGCCACGCGCAGCCTGGTCATGCGAGCACCACCGTGCGCTCGACCGCCACCCGGTTGCCCACGTAGCGCATGGGAGCGATCTGCATGTAGAGCAGGCGGAGGGTGAGGATGACTTCGACGTCGATCTCCTCGCCGGCGTCGGGGACGCGGTCCAGCGGAATGATCACCGTGGGCTTGTCCGCGACAAACCACAGGGTGTCCCACTGCTCCGGAAGCTCGGCGATTGAATAGGACTTCCCCTGCAGCTCGAAGCGGAGGGACGCCTTGGGTATCGCGACGCCATTGACTGTCGCCGCGACGTCGTCAACAGCGGACAGCCAGAGGCTGCGATACCAGGGCAGCTGCACCGACACGGCAATGCCTTCGGGGTGCCTGCGGACGTCGGTGTCCTGGAACAGGGAATTGTGAGTTGCCATGGCTTTCCTTACTTGAATGTATCGACGAAGGTGTCGTGGGGTGCGGGGGGCAGGGGGTCCAGTGTCTGCCGCGTGGACGGGCTGTAGGGGTGGTACTCCTGTGGCACCGGCTCATCGGCCGGCGGCATGAAGACAGGCTTGCCGTCGTCGCCGAAGTACATGAGGTCCAGCGCGAAGGCATGCTGGTTCTTTTCCGCGAAGCTGATCCAGTTTTCCTCGAACGGCGCACGCAGGAGCTCGTAGCAGCGGAACTTCCAGATCTTCCATTCCCCGTCCTGGCGCAGGAAGTCCACGGCGTACTTGCACCAGACCCAGTGGGCCCAGACTTTCTTGCCCTGCACTTCGCCCGGCGAGTACATGTAATCCGGGCTTTCCTTGGCCACCTCCGGATCCGTGAGGCCCGACTCGTTGCCGGTCACGATCCACACGCCCTTGGCCGTTTTACCGTCCGCTGCCACCTCGATCACGGGGGTGGTGGTGTAGTGGAGGATTAACTTTCCCACGGGATTCGGCCGGCCCTGGTGGTAACGGATGACGCTGTCGTAGTCGGTGTACTGTCCCGCGTTGGTGTACCTTGCGCGGATTCCGGGAGTTCCGGGTTTGACCCAGAGCGGGATGATTTGCTCGTCCTGGAAGGCGTTGTGCAGGAACATGTACCGGTTGAAGAGGTTCTCGATGTCTCCCCGGTCGTTGGCGCGGCGTGCCAGCTTCAACGCTTCCCCGAGTTCCGCCCGGAGGCGCTCCACCTCCGCAGTGAGGTCGGTATCGACAGTTGACATGGACCCTCCTAGCCCGGTACCACTGCGTCGGTGGCACGGGCGTCTTCGATGGCGCGGCGCATCAAGGTGTGCTGCTTCTTGACGAGATCGACCGGGTCGGATTCGCCCAGGTCGGCGAATGCGTGCCCCTCCCACTCGCTGGAGAGGTACCCCCGGTAGCCGCCTTCGACGAACTGCCGGACAATGCGCGGGATGTCCATGGCGGGCTCGTTGCCGTTCTCGTCAATGTCGTAGAACTTGGCGTGGACGTGGAAGATCTGCGGCATGATGTCCAGCCATTCCTCCGGCGGGACCAGGCCGTGCATGTTGAAGGCCAGCCGGGTGAAGGGGCCCAGGCGGGCGGGATCGAAGTTGTTGGCATTCAGGTAGTCCTCGAACTCCTGGTTGCGCTCGTGCATGGGCAACGGTTTGCGCCAGATGTCCTGCATGACGGCGAAATGCTCCTCAGGCAGCCCCATTTGCGTCAGCGTGCGGAAGAGGGTCGGCGAGAGGCTGTGCATGGTGGAGCTGAAGTCTGCGGTGAAACCGAGCCGGTCGCTTCCCAGTTCCTCGTACATTTCGCGGATCTGCAGGATCTTCGGATCGTTGGGGCCCTGCGGCGCGTGGATTTCGTAGCCGAGCTTCTGGTCGTACTGCTCGGCCAGGGGCAGCAGCCGGCGGAGCAGTTCCTTGCCGGCGGAGCGGATCACCACGCGGTGGAACCCGAGCTTGTTGGCCGTGCGCAGCTGTGCGGCGAAGAAATCGTACTCCTCGTCCGGGGTCATGTCGCGGTCCTTGCGGCGTCCCATGTCCAGGTTGGTGCCGACGGCACTGGGGGTCAGCCCGTAGCGGTCCATGCTGTCGCGCCAGAGCTTCACGAAGTCGTCGTCGACGTCCGGGTAGGTGCGGAGCATCTGCGCGATGTTGAACTCCACGCCGGGTCCGAGGCCCTCATCGGCAACAGCCTTGATCAGGGTCTCCGGCGTGTAGAGGCCGGCGGCGAACTCGGAGGTAAGCGAATAGAGGGTAATGCCGAGCTCGATGCCCGAGCCTGCGATGCCTTCTGACATGTCTTTTGGTCCCTTCAGTGTCAGCCGCGGACGGGCTGGGCGAGGTGGCTGTTGAGAATGCGGCGCGCCTGAGAGGCGTCCGTGATGATGGCCGAACCGGCGTTGGCCGCGGCGGAACGCTGGATGACCTGCTCGCCGCGGATGATCTCGAACGGGTCCTGCCAGTTGTTCCAGTGCCACCCTTCGTATTCGCTGGAGATGGCCCCGGAGTAGCCGTTCTCGACGAGCTGGCGGACGAGGTCGCGCACCGGCACCGAGGGCTCTTCGCCGTTCTCGTCGATACCGAAGAACTTGCCGTGCACGTGGCGGACCCACGGCATGATTTCCAGCCAGGTGTCCAGCGGTGCAGGGCCGAACAGCCCGGTCCCGTTGATGGCGAAGTCAATGCCGAGGTCGGGCCTGCCGTTGCGGGCGGCCAGGCCGATGAAGGCTCCGAAGCGCTCACCATGGGCCTTTTGGGTGTTGGGCGGCCCTTCGGCGTAGAACCCGTTCCACAGGTCAACCACCTGGCGGAGCAGATCCTCGGAGGCACCACGGCGGCGGTAGGCCTCCAGCAAGGAAGGAGCAAAGCCCGTAACGGTGGCACCCCAGTCGGCGGTGAAGCCCAGCAGCGGAGAATCGAGTTTCTCGTAGCGGTCCCGCAGGGCCAGGACACGCTCGTGCGCGCCGTGCTGGTCCGCGTGGACCTCCAGTGCCAGGGTGACCCCGTACTGCTCGGCGACGGGCAGCAGGCTCTCCATCGCGTCGGGAGTCAGCGAGATCTGCACGCGGGCGACCGGGAAGCCGAGCCGGGCGGCCACTTCGATCTGTTTGCGCATATATTCGACCAACTCGTCATGGTTCATGAGCCGGTCGCGGCGGATGCCGGTGTCAACGTTGACGGCGAGGGAGGTGGGAACCAGGTCCACTTCTGCCACCAGGTCACGGAACTGCCCGACGAAGGTGTCATCGACACGGTCCGGGAAGCCGCGGAGGCTGGAGAATCCGATGATTTCAAGCCCCGGGCCGAAGCCTTCGGCGGCCACCTTGCGGATCAGGCCATCGAGGTCGAACTGCCGGGCGTGGAATGCCCGGGTAAAGCTGTAGAGGGTAACGCCCTGGATGGGCGTGCCGAGGCTGGTCATCGCTGTGCCGCCTTCATGGTCTTGGTGTCGTGCTCGTCGATGTGCAGCACGCCGTGGTCGGTGATGATGTACGGGATGTAGAGCTTCAGGTCCACCCGGACCTCGTGCTCAGCCTGGGTGTCCGCGATTGGAAGGTCGCCGGACAGGACGGCCGAGTCCAGCGGGAACCACCATTCCCCGGTTTCATCCACGAGCTCTTCGAAACTGAACGTGCGGTTGTTCATGGTCCAGCGCAGGGAGCTCGCCGGGGCGGCGACGCCGTCAACCGTCAGTGCCGCCCCGGCGATGCACGAACCCGGCAGCGCGCGGTACCACGGGATGCGGACCTCAACGGCCGCCCGGCCGTCCTGGGTGGTAAGTGTTCCCTGCTCGATAATGCGGTCGGCGATCATCGAGACCTCCTTGTCTTTGCCTGTCGCGGAAGTGCGGCCAGTGGCCACTTCTTCACTATTGAGTCATTCTATTGTCAGATTCAGACATAAGTAAAGCGTCGCCAAGTTCCTCTGCGATTCGGCGCGCCCCGCGCACCGCGAGCGCCACGGCCGTCAGCGTGGGATTGCACGCTGTGGCGGTGGGGATGACGCCGTTACCGGCCACAAAGAGGCCGGGGACCTGCCAAACCTGGCTGTCCGGGGAACACACGCTCTCGCCGTCGTCCGCGGCGCCCATGCGCGTTGTGCCCTGGTAGTGCAGCGATGCTCCCGGCGGAAGCACGAACGGGCGCTCGTCCAGCGGTTCACCCACCGCTTTGCCCAGACGGACTATTTCCTGCCTGGCGCGTTCCAGCACGTCGTGGTCGCGCCCGGTGAGGCGGTAATGGATGCGCATGGCGGGCATTCCGTAGGAGTCGCGGGCCTCATCATCAAACGCCACCCGGTCGTCCCGCTGGAGATCCTTGGCGCAGAACAGGCCCAGCCCGACAATCGATCCCGGGACGATCGGGTCATCCTCGGCCAGCGGGACGGGAGACGCGTCCAACTGCATGATCTGGCCATGGAATGGTGCTTCGTCAGTGTACGGAACCCATGCCACCCCGCTTTGCTCGCTGAGTACACCGTCCGCAGCCGCCGGGCCTTGCCCGGCGTTGACGTCACGCAACCTGCTCGCGAAGACCACCTGCGCCTGGTCATTGAGGTAGCGGCCCAGCGCGGCGGGCCTGATGCCGGAGGCCCACAGCAGTTGCGGCGTGCGCAGGGCATCCGCGCCCACCACAACGTATCGGGCGGTAACCCGGCGGGTTTCCCCGCTGCGCCGGTCCTGGACTTCAACGCCGGCCGCCTTGCCGTCGCCATCGACGAGCACGCGGGTCACCAGCGACTCATCAAACAGTTCGAACCGCGGGTTTTCCCGGGTTTCGTTGCCCATCACCACGTCGGAGCCGGACCAGACGAGGCCGCCGTCCTCCCTGCGGTGCACGGCGAGCGGCATGGGCTGGACGCGGTAGGCCGGCCCCCGGCCCGCGTCCACCGCGGCTGCGAGGCGTTCGCGGACGAGGTCCGAGAACGGCGCGCCGTCGAAAGCGCGGGTGGTCACGCCCAGCAGGCGCTCCGCGTCCGCCAACAGCTGCTCAAGATCGGGCAGGAACGGGATGCGCTCCCTGCCGCCCGGCCGCGGGCAGGCCGCGGTCCAGTGGGCAGCCATGCCCCCCACATTGCTGGACATCGCGGCCACGGGCAGCCCGTCTTCGCCGGGGAACGCGTAGCCGTCCGGCAGGAGGTATGTCCCTGGCCGGGCACGGCGTTCGCCGCTTTTGACGGCGCCAGGTGAATTCACCGTTTCGGCACCGGCGCCGGGGCCCTCCGAGGCCCGCTGGGCCTGGCTGCGGCGCTCCGGATCCTCGATGTTCTTCACATGCGCCCCGGGCGGGGCGCTGACGGTCGGACCCGCTTCGAACATGGCGATAGTGGCGCCCGGCGCTTCCTCGCTGAGGATCCGTGCGTACGTTGACGCCGTCGGGCCGCTGCCGACGATGGCGATGTCGACGGCGTCGGGGTACCGGCGGGTGTTCACTGTCCCGCCACCAGTTCCTGGATGCGCCGGACGGACTTCGCCGAGTCGATGGTCGGGTAGTACTCGAGACCGATGGGGCCGGCGTAGCCGCTGTTCTGCAGGTCTGCGATCCGGGCGGCCCAGTCGATGGACCCGGACCCCGGTTCCCCGCGGCCCGGGGCATCGGCGATCTGCACGTACTTGACGAGGTCACCGGCGTTGGCCAGCTCGGCCGCCACATCCTCGCCCTCGACCGTAGAGTGGTACAGATCGTAGAGGACACCGAAGTTGGGGGCGTTCACGCCCCTGGCCACGTAGACGGCCTCCGCGGTCCGGTCCAGCAGCGCCCCGGGGTGGTCAACCCGGATGTTCACCGGCTCGAGGACCAGCGTGATGCCGGAACCTTCGATGTGCGCAGCGCCCTTGGTGAAGATCTCGATCAGCTCGTCCAGCTGGTCCTGCCGCTTGCGGCCGCCGAAGCCGGTGCCGCTGCCCACCACGATGCGGGGGCAGCCCAGCTGCCGGGCCACCTCGACGCCGGCGTCGAGCCCTGCGTAGAAGGGGTCGTGGTTCTTGGGCGGGATCATGAACTGCATGCGCGGCTCCGCGAGCTGGGCAGTGAGCGTGACCCCGGTTTGTTCGAGGGCGTCCTTCAGGGCCGGAATGTCCTTGCCCGTGGGGCCCCACATCTCTACGGCGTCGAAGCCGGCTGCTGCCGCGGCACGGACCCGGTCGGCAGCACTTTCGCCTGCTTCGGTGAACAAAAGGTCGATATTAGGCGCAAGTTGGAACATGGATGTCTCCTGGAGAATTGAAAGGGGTGGTCTAAAACATGGGGTGGTCGTGGACCGGGTGCTCCGGAACCGGCTGCAGCACGTCCCAGTGCTCAACAATCCGTCCGTTTTCGAAGCGGTAGATGTCTGCGACGGCGGCGTCGGGTCGCCCGGGACCTGAGGCGCGCACATGCACCAGCGCCAGGTCACCGTCCACCAGGATGCGCTGGACCTCGAAACGTGAGTCCGGCGATCCGTCGAACTTCGGCGTCAGCATGTTTACTGCCGCCTCAGGCCCGTCAGGAATGTGCGGGTTGTGCTGCCGGTAGTGGTCGGCCACAAGGAAGTCGAAGGCCTCACGCACCCGTTTTTGGGTGTAGAAGATCTCCACGAAGCGTTCGAACGCTGCGCGGTTGTCAACCATGGCGGATCAGCCCTTGAGTCCGCCGGCAAAGCCCTGGATGAACCTCTTCTGGGCGAACAGGAAGAGCGCCAGCATGGGAATCATTGACACGATCACGATCGCGAAGATCGAATTCCACTTCGAGACGAGAGAGCCAATGTAGTAGTACATGGCCACCGGCAGCGTCTGGTTGGCGGAACCCCCCAGGAAGATCAGCGAGGTGAAGAAGTCGTTCCACACGATGAGCCCGGCGAAGATCGTGACCGTCCCGGTGGCAGGAGCCATCATGGGCAGGACCACCTTCGAGAAGATCTGGGACCGGCTGGCGCCGTCGATGGTCGCGGCTTCCTCATAATCAGTGCCAAGGCCGCGGAAGAAGTTCGAATAGAGGAAGATCGACAGCGGCAGGAGCATGCCGGTGTACAGGATGATCAGGCCCCACGCCGATCCCGTGAGGCCCAGGGATCGGGCACCCATGTAAAGGGGAACGGCGCCGAGCTGACCGGGGAGGATGATGGCGATCAGGAAGAGGTAGTAGGCGCCCTTGCTCCAGCGCCGGGTGCTGCGGGAGATGACGTATCCGGTGACTGCACCCAGCGCGATGAGTCCGACAATGCTTCCCGCTGTAATGATGATGCTGTTCACGAGGCCCAGGACAACATTGGAGTTCCCCCGTGCCGTCAGGACAGCCACGAAGTTGCTAAAGTCCGGGCTGGCCGGCGGCGCCAGGGGCGACGTCGTGTACAATTCGCTGTCCGGCTTCAGGGCGGTCGTCACCAGGAAGTAGAACGGGGCGAGGAAGATCAGCGCCAGGGCCCAGAGCCCGACCTCCCGGAGCAAAGTGAGTTTGGTGTAGCGGAACATGTGATTAGTCCTCGGGGTTCGATCGCGTCAGCCGTTGCTGAATAACGGCGAAGAACAGGATGATGACGGCGAGCACCAGGGCGAGGGCGGCGCCTCCGCCGAAGTTGCCGAGCGCAAATGCCTGCTTGTAGACCTGGGTGGCCAGTGTTTCCGTTGCGCCGGCGGGTCCTCCACTGGTCAAGGCCATGATGGGATCGAAGACGCGGAGCCCCTGAACGATTCCAAGGGTTGTTGCGATGGCGATGGCAGGCCGGATGGCCGGCAGCGTGACGTTCCGAAAGCGCTGCCACAGGTTGGCACCGTCAATGGCGGCGGCCTCCTCCACTTCCACGGGTACACCGGCAAGTCCGGCCATGAAGATCACCATGGCGAACCCGGTGGAGCTCCAGACGAGCACGATGAGCACTGTCCAGATCGCCCACTGCGGATCGGCGAGCCATGGCTTTGCCAGGTCGCCGGCGCCGATCGAGGCGAGAAAGACGTTGACCGGACCGTCGAAGTCGAAGATGTACTTCCAGACGTAGGCGGTGGCGAGCGGGCTGAGTACCACGGGCATGAAGAAGAGCGTGCGGAGGATGTACCGCGTCTTCAAAACCCTGTTCAGGCCCAGGGCGATGATGAGGCCCGCGATATTGCCCAGGAGGACCGAGCCAAAGGCCAGGAAGAGGGTGTTGGAGAGCGCGCCGAGCTTGGTGGGATCCTTGAAAATGGCTTCGAAGTTCTGCCAGCCGACCATTTTGAACGAGCCGATGCCCGTCCAGTTGGTGAAGGCGAAGAAGCCGCCGATGCCGGTCGCCACGTAGTGGATGGCGATGACAAGGGCGATCCCGGGCAGCGCCCACCACCAGTGCCCGAACTCCAGGCCCCGGCCCCGGGGGCGGGCCTTCTGGTCCGCCCCCGGGGTGCGCCTGCCTCGCCGGGGTGCTTCAGCTGCTTCGCTTTTCGGTTGCATCGTCGCAGTCATGGTATTCCTTGCTTATCCCTTTGAGTCGTCGGAGCTTTGGTGCTGGGAACTGGTCACTGTCCCCAGGCTGCGTCCATGGCCTGCAGGACCTGGTCAGCAGTTTTCTGGCCGGTAAGGAGGCCTTGGACGCCGGTGGCGAGTGCGTCGTACACCGCGGAGTTCGGCCACTGGCTGTTCGGCAGCGGACCGTACTTCCCGCCCTTGATGAAATCGCCGACGTTCTTGTAGGCCCCGCCATTGAAGTCGTAGCCGTCAAGTCCGCTGACAGGGAGGGCGCCGTCGATCTCGGCGAAGGCCTTGGTCTGATCAGGCTGCGCAGCCCAGTCAAGGAAAGCTTTGGCAGCATCCTTGTTCTTGGACGCGGCATTGACGGAGAACGCGTAGTTGGCACTGGCGTACACGAACCCCTTGCCGGAGCTCTGCTCCGCAGGAAGCGCGCGGACATCGAAGTCGGAGCCGGCAGCTGCGGATTTCAGCTGCTTCCAGCTGGGGCCGGGGATGAACCCGGCGAGGGAGGTTCCGCTGGCCAGGCCCTTGGTGATGGCGTCAAAGCCGGCACCTGCGGCGCCTTTCTGGAAGCATCCGGCGTCGTTCAACTTCACGACTGCTTCCAGGGACGACTTCCAACCGTCCGAGTCAGCGAACTTCGTCTCATTGGCAGCACGCTTTTCGTTCCACTTTGGGTCGTCCGCGTAAACACGTGAGGCTGCCAGAGACATCGCCATGAGCCCGGTGTTGGGAGCAGCCGAGCCGGCAAGCGCGAAGAATGACTTGCCCGCGGATTCGAGCGTTTTGCACTGCTGCTCAAGGGAAGCGAAGTCTGACGGGAGGTCAGAGAGGCCTGCTGCCTTGGAGGCCGTCTCGTTGGACACCAGGCCAACGACCGTAATTTCCGCGGCCTGGCCGTACACCTTGCCGTCGGACCCGAAAAGGCTGTCGCTTCCTTCGGGGACCAGCTTCTTGGCGGCCTCGTCCAGCGGCTCAAGGAAGCCGGCCTGGGCGAGCGGCAGGATGCTGCGGCCGGTGCCCGAACCCGGCGAGGTCACTACGACGTCGGAGGCGTTTCCGGCCTGGAGCTGGGTCCGCAGGGTCTGGTCGTAGGAGTCATTGGGCTGCGGGTTGAACGTAATCTTCACGTTCGGGTGTGACTTCATGTAATTCTCTGCCAACACTTGGAAGGGACTCTCAATGGTGTTGGATGTCGCGAACGACAGTGAAAACTCCTGGGACCCATCCGAAGAGGAGCTGCTGCCGGTGGAGGCCGAGCAGCCGGTGAGGACAAGGGCTGCGATTGTAGGGACGGCGAGGGCGCCGACCTTCAGGCCCGAATAGCGACGGTGCTGTGTCATGTCCAGCCTTTCTGACTTCGTTGTCGAAAAATCCGGGAGCCGTGACCCCGGTCACTGATCAGTATGCAGGAGATGTGCCTAAAACGCACATAAGTCTTGCCGATGACAGACATAAGTTTGACGGAGGTTTACAGCAAGCGCTTGCATCGGTAATTGTGATGATCCCGCGAAACGTATCAACGCCGCTGATACACTGTGCTGACTTAGTTCTTCGTTGAAAGATCGCCGCGCCGTGACAAACCATGTCCTGCTTTCCCGGCTCGACCTCAACCTGTTGATATCGCTCGATGCCCTCATTACGGAGCGGAGCGTGACGAGGGCCGCCGAGCGCCTCCACCTGAGCCAGCCCGCGCTTAGCGCCTCGCTGGCGCGGCTGCGGTCCCACTTTGGTGACCCGATCCTGGCGCGGCGCGGAAACGCCTATGAACTGACGCCGTTCGCGCTCCGGCTCGCGGAGCACACCACCACGGCACTTGAGGCCGCACGCCGCGTCTTCGAGAGCCAGGCAACCTGGGAGCCCGCCGAATCGGAGCGCGAGTTCTCCATCTACGGTTCGGATTACGGCTTCACGACGATTGGCCGGGTTGCATCCGAGCTTGCCGCTGAACGCGCCCCCGGGGTCCGGTTCCGTTTTATGCTCCATAATCCGATGGTGGTGGAGGACGCCGCCAACCGCCTTCGTTCGGTGGACGGCATAATGATCCCCCACGGATTCCTCACCGGCCTGCCCTACCTGGACTTGTGGCGGGACGGGTGGGTGGCCGTGGTCTCCTCATCCAACGCCGCCGTCGGCGACCGCATCACCATGGAGAACATCGCGGAGCTTCCCTGGGTGATGACCTACCAAACACGGTCGGCATCCACCTCGGCCGAACGCCAGATCATGCAGCTCGGTGTGGAACCACGCGTCGACGTGGTGGTGGAAAGTTTCCAGTCCCTGCCGCACTTCGTGGTGGGAACCAACCGGATCGCACTGATCCAGGCGGCGCTGGCACCGTTCGCGCTGCGGGTAGGCGGGGTTCGGATCCTGCCGCTGCCCTTCGACGCCACCCCGCTGGTCAACGCCTTGTGGTGGCACCCCGTGCACAACCGTGACTCGGAACATGAGTGGATGCGGGGCCTTTTCAAAGAGGCCGCCGACATCGTGGCGGCCGCCGCAACCAAGCAAGTCCCTTAAATGCCTGATGCCCGCCCAATTCCGGACGGGCATCAGGGCCAGGGGAGCTTCGGCTGCGGCGTCAGGCCGGTGCCGGCGCCGCCCGCATGCTCTTGCGGATGAGGTCGTGCTGCTGCCGGACCAGCAGCAGGGGGTCGACCTCGCCGAGCTCGGCGAAGGCGTGCCCTTCCCACTCGCTGGACCAGTAGCCGCGGTAGCCGCCGTCCACGAAGACGCGGACGAGCTCGGGATAATCGATGGCCGGCTCGTTGCCCTGGTCATCAATGTCATAGAACTTCGCGTGGACGTGCATGATTTGCGGCATGATGTCGGCCCACTCCGTCGGGCTGACATGGCCGTGCATGTTGAAGGCCAGATGGGCGAAGGACCCAAGCCGGGCAGGATCGAAGTCGCGGCCCCGCAGGTACGCAATGAATTCCTCCTGCCGCACCCGCATCGGGGCGTCAGTGGCCCAGATGGCCTGCAGCCTTTGGACGGCGTCGTCGTCCAGCCCGGCACGGCGGACCGCGCGCAGGAGCGTGGGAGACATGCTGTGCATGGTCGAGGAGAAGTCAGCCACAAAACCCAACAGTGGCGAATCAAGCTCCGCGTAGACGTCACGGACCTTCATGATCTCCGGCGAGTTGGGTCCCAGCGGGGCATGGATTTCGTAGGCAAGTTTGAGTTCGAGGTCCTCCGCGAGCGGCAGGAGCCGTCGAAGCAGCTCAGGCTTCGCGCTCTGGATGCGGATGAGCGGGAAACCCAGCTTCTTGGCGCCGCGGAAGAGCGTCTGCGTGAAGTCGTACTCCTCGTCCGGGGTCATGTCCCGGTCCCGGCGCCGGCCCATATCCAGGTTGGCGCCAAAGGAGCTGGCAGTGAAGCCGTGCTTGTCGAAGGCCTGCTGCCAGGAGCTGGCGAAGTCATCCGTCACGGTGGGATACGTCGGCAGGACCTGCGATGCCACGATCTCGATGCCCGGACCGATGCCCAGCTCCGCCACCCGGTTCAGCAGGCCGTCGAAGTCGTACCAGCCGGCCCGGAATTCGGCACTCGCCGAGTACAGGGTGAGCCCAAGGGAGAACGGATCATCCCCGGCCTTGGGCGGAGGCGGGGTGGCCGCAGTCGTCAGTTCCGGGGCCGCCGCGGCCCTGTCCGTGACGGTCAGCTCGAGCGTCTGGTTGACGAAATTGGGGACGTACATGCCGGGACCGCCGTCCTGGCCGGGCGCAATTTGCATGTAGGGAAGGCGCAGCTCACCGATGAGCTGGATGGTGTGCTGCTCGCCCAAGGCAGCAGGGCTCCCGGTTTTGGCGATGAGCAGGGGATGTTCCTGCAGGTACCAGAGAGTTTCGCTTTGCGCGGGCAGGTCCGGGAGCGCATAGCGGACTCCGTCCAGTTCCAGGGTCAGGTCCTCGGCCGGAATCTCCTGGCCGTCGACGGTGAGCCGGAGGCTGGAGACCGAGGAAAGCCACAGGCTCCGGTACCACGGGAGTATCAGGGCCAGGGCGAGGCCGTCGGGATGGGGGCGGAGGCTTGCATCGTCAAGAAGTCCGTTTGGCATGGTTGTCTCTTTGCTCGGAAGTGGGATGGTTCAGGTAAGTCCGCCGGCGATGCGCCGGATCAGGGCGTGCTGGCGCCGCACCTGCTCAATGGCTCGCCATGGCGTGCGCTCGCCTTCATATTCGCTGGAGAGATAACCGGTGTAGCCCGAGTCCCTGAGGGCCCTGAGCACGGGCAGCCACGGAATCTGCTGGTCCTCCAAGCCCTCGTTGATGTCGTGGAACTTCGCCTGGACGAACACGACATATTGCGCGATGTCCGCGAAGTCGGCCGGATCGACGCCGATCCCGTCGAGGAAGGCGGGCCGGGTCTCGCGGGTCTCCCCTTCGCGCAGCGGGATGGGCCGGTCCTGGAAGATACCGGCGTCGATGAGCAGCCCGAAGTTCTTGGTTCCGGTCCGTTCGATCAGTGCGATGTAGTCCTCGACGACGGGGTGCTTGATCGGCGTCGGGGAATGAATCTCCGGGCAGATGATGATCCCCAGCGCGTGGGCCAGGTCAAGGGAGCGTTCCACGGACCCGGTCCAGATGGGGTCCGGGACCAGGTCGCTGGACACGACGCCGATTTTGGGGCGCACGAAGCCGAAGCCCAGCTGGTTGGCAAGCCGCAGGTCCCGCTGGAGGGCCTCCGCACCCTCCGCGACCGTCATGGTGCGGCCCGGGTGAAGACGGGTATCGATCCAGGAGCCGTAGTTCGTGGGCTCCAGCGAATACTTCTCCAGAAGGCCGAACCAGTTATCGATCCAGGCGGGGGACGGTGCCGGATAGCCGGGGATGTGGCCCTCGCCGAGGATCTCGACGCCGGTGGCGCCCACGTCCGCGACGGCGGCCAGGGCCGTTTCCAGGTCCATGACCGTGCCGTAGTCGCCCATGTAGCTGTAGAGGGAAACGCCGTAGCGGAAGGTGCCTTCGCCGCCTTCCGGCGCGAGCGTCACCTTGCGGCTGGTTCGGTGCACGGTGGGCTGGTGCTCCACGGGAATGTAGGACATGCGCAGCCGCAGCTCGATGGAGAGCTCATGGACTCCCTGCGGGAGTCCGCCGTCGAGGGGAACGGTCACCACGGCCGCTTCCTCAAGGGGCCAGCGCACGCCATCGCTTTCCCACAGCTGCTGCAGGGTGTAGGTCCGCCCCCCGAACGTCCACAGCGGAACGTCAGGACCGACGTCGACGATGTCGCCAACGCGAACTGCAATGCCGTCGATGAGGGACGCGGCCATGCCGCGGTAGGAAGGCATTCGGACCCGGAACTGAAAGCCGGTTACACGTCCGCCGTCCGTGGTATTGCGGAAGCCGACGGACTGGATGAGGTCTCTTTCGAGAAGCATCATTGCTCACTCTCTCTAGGTGCGGAATCCAGACTAGCAATCATTCCGCCTATTTCATACCTAAGTTAGTTCATAAATGGCAGAACTTCACGCGGACCTCCGGAAGGGTTGACTGCCGCCCGACCCGCCCCTAGACTTTTCATACAGCAAGATAATGTTTCCACAATACGAAATACGCCGCCGCGGTTGCACTGCAGAGGAACTCCCGCACAGCGGGCCCGTGGAAATAGAGTCGAGATACCAACCGCCAGGACCCGCCGGACCGCTCCGGTTTCGAGCCCGAAGGAACCCACAATGACGTACTCCGTGAACTGCTCCATCCTCCTGACGGAGCTGCCCCTGCTGGAACGGCCCGCCGCGGCCAAGGCCGCCGGCTTCGACGCCGTCGAGTTCTGGTGGCCCTTCGCGAGCTCCGTCCCCGCCGACGCCGAGGTCACCCGGTTTGAGAACGCCATCTCCGACGCCGGTGTCCAGCTCACCGGACTGAACTTCAATGCCGGCGACATGCCCGGCGGTGACCGGGGCCTGGTGTCCTGGATCGGCCGCGACGCCGAGTTCAGGGACAACATCGACGTCGTCGCCGGGATCGGCGGGCGCCTCGGCTGCACGTCGTTCAACGCCCTCTACGGCAACCGCCAGGCCGAGTACTCCGCCGAGCAGCAGGACGAACTCGCCGTGGCGAACCTCGCCGCCGCAGCGGCCGGCGTGGGCCGGATCGGCGGCACCGTCCTGCTCGAACCCGTCAGCGGCGCACCCCGCTACCCGCTCCTCACGGCCGCCGACGCGCTGGGCGTCATCGCCCGGGTCAAGGAGGAAACCGGCACGGAGAACATCAGGCTCCTGGCCGACTTCTACCACCTGGCCGTCAACGGTGACGACGTCGCCGCCGTTGTTGAGAACCACGCCAAGGACTTCGGCCACATCCAGATTGCCGACAACCCCGGCCGCGGCGCCCCCGGAACCGGGACCCTGCCGCTGGGCGAATGGATCACCCGCAGCCGCGAACTCGGCTACGAGGGCTACATCGGCCTCGAATACAAGGAGCCGGCGGAAACCGCGTTCGCCTGGGCCATCCGCGAACGCGCCTCCCGCTGATCCGCACCCAAGACTTTTAGCAAAGGAACCACAATGAGCAACGTTGCAGTGATCGGACTCGGCATCATGGGCCTGCCCATGGCCATCAACCTCGTCAAGGCCGGCCACACGGTCACCGGTTTCAACCGCAGCCAGGACAAGATCGACAAGCTGGTCTCCGAAGGCGGCCGCGGTGCCGGCAGCATCGCCGAGGCCGTCAAGGACGCCGACGTCGTCATCACCATGGTGCCGGACTCCCCCGACGTCGAGGGCGTGGTCAGCGGCCCCGAGGGCGTCTTCGCCAACGCCCGCAAGGGAACCCTGTGGATTGACGCGTCCAGCATCCGTCCGGACGTGGCCAAGCGCCTCGCCGACGACGCCCGGGCCGCCGGGATCCGACCCCTCGACGCCCCGGTCTCCGGCGGCGAACAGGGCGCCATCGACGCCGTCCTGTCCATCATGGTCGGCGGGGACGCCGCCGACTTCGAGGCGGCCGGGGAGGTCCTGAACGCCGTCGGCAAGACCATCGTCCATGTCGGCCCCTCCGGCTCCGGCCAGACCGTCAAGGCAGCCAACCAGCTGATCGTGGCCGTCAACATTGAAGTCCTCGGCGAGGCGATCGCCTTCCTCGAGGCCTACGGCGTGGACACCGACGCCGCGCTCAAGGTCCTCGGCGGCGGTCTGGCCGGTTCCAAGGTCCTGGACCAGAAGGGCCAGAAGATGCTGGACCGCAACTTCGACCCAGGCTTCCGCCTGGCCCTGCACCACAAGGACCTCGGCATCGTCACCGCCGCGGCCCGCGAGGCCAATGTCGCCGTTCCGCTCGGCGCCGTCGTCGCCCAGCTCGTCGCCGCCACCGTCAACCAGGGCGACGGCGGCCTGGACCACTCGGGGCTCTTCAAGCAGGTCCTCCAGCTCAGCGGCCGCAGCTAACCCAGCCACCTCCGCCGCACCCACCCTCCGCCGCCACGTCCCCGGACGGCACAGGGCTTCCTTCAGCACACCCAAAAACAGCCCGCCAAGGGCATCCCAAGACTTTCAAGGAGCACACCATGACGAAGATGCGCACTGTTGACGCAGCCGTCGCCATCCTGGAAAAGGAAGGCGCCACCGAGGCGTTCGGCTTGCCGGGCGCGGCCATCAACCCGTTCTACTCCGCCATGCGGAACCACGGCGGCATCCGCCACACCCTGGCCCGCCACGTCGAAGGCGCCAGCCACATGGCCGACGGCTATTCCCGGGCCAAGGACGGCAACATCGGCATCTGCATCGGCACTTCCGGCCCCGCCGGCACCGACATGATCACCGGACTCTACGCAGCCTGGGCCGATTCCATCCCGATGCTCTGCATCACCGGCCAGGCCCCCGTGGCCAAGCTCCACAAGGAGGACTTCCAGGCCGTGGACATCGAATCCATCGCCAAGCCCGTCACCAAGATGGCCATGACGATCCTGGAACCCGGCCAGGTCCCCGGCGCCTTCCAGAAGGCCTTCCAGCTGATGCGTTCCGGCCGTCCCGGCCCGGTCCTGCTGGACCTGCCCATCGACGTGCAGCTGGCCGAGATCGAATTCGACATCGACACCTACGAGCCCCTGCCCGTGGAAAAGCCCCGGGCCAGCCGCAAACAGCTCGAAAAGGCACTGGACATGCTCACCGCGGCTCGCCGCCCGCTGATCGTCGCCGGCGGCGGGATCATCAACGCCGGTGCCTCGGAGCAGCTCGTGGAACTGGCCGAACTGCTCGGCGTCCCGGTGATCCCCACCCTGATGGGCTGGGGAGCGATCCCGGATGACCACGAGCTCATGGCCGGCATGGTGGGCCTGCAGACCAGCCACCGCTACGGCAACGAGACCTTCCTGCAGAGCGACTTCGTGATCGGCATCGGCAACCGCTGGGCCAACCGCCACACCGGCGGCCTGGACACCTACACGGCCGGCCGCACCTTCGTGCACATCGACATCGAGCCCACCCAGATCGGCCGCGTGTTCTCCCCGGACCTGGGCATCGCCTCCGACGCCGGAGCCGCGCTGGACGGACTGGTGGAACTGGCCCGCGAGCGCCGGGCCGCGGGTTCCTTGCCGGACTACAGCACCTGGGTGTCCGAGTGCGCCGGCCGCAAGGCAACCCTGCACCGCAAGACACACTTCGAGAACATCCCGATCAAGCCGCAGCGCGTCTATGAGGAAATGAACCGCGCCTTCGGCCCGGAGACGACCTATGTCTCCACGATCGGCCTGTCCCAGATCGCCGGCGCACAGATGCTCCATGTGTTCGGCCCGCGGAAGTGGATCAACGCCGGCCAGGCCGGCCCGCTGGGCTGGACCGCCCCGGCCGCCCTGGGCGTGGTGCGCGGCAAGCCCGGCGAGACCGTGGTGGCGCTCTCCGGCGACTACGACTTCCAGTTCATGATCGAGGAACTCGCCGTGGGCGCGCAGTTCAACCTGCCTTACATCCACGTGGTGGTCAACAACTCCTACCTCGGCCTGATCCGCCAGTCCCAGCGCGGCTTCAACATGGAGCAGAACGTGTCCCTGGCGTTCGAGAACATCAACTCCACTGATCTCTCGGCAACGGCCAGCGGCTACGGCGTGGACCACATCAAGGTGGCCGAGGGCCTGGGCTGCAAGGCCGTCCGGGTGGAGGACCCCAACGAGCTAGGCACCGCGTTCGCCCAGGCCGGCGCGCTGGCCGCCGAGTTCCAGGTGCCCGTGGTGGTCGAAGTGATCCTGGAAAAGGTCACCAACATCGCCATGGGTGTGGAGATCAACGCCGTCAACGAATTCGAGCCCCTGGCCGAGACTCCCGAGGACGCCCCGACCGCCATCCTGGCCCTGCAGGCCTAATCATGCGGATCGTGATCGCGCCGGACAAGTTCAAGGGCTCACTCTCCGCCCCGGACGTCGCCCGGCACCTCGAAACCGGGCTGCAGTGGACGCGCGACAGCGGACGGATCAGCAACCTTGAGGTTCTCCGGATTCCGGTGGCCGACGGCGGCGAGGGGACCCTCGACGCCGCGGTCGGCTCCGGCTTCGGCCGCCGCAGCGCGGTGGTCACCGGCCCCACGGGACAGCCGGTCCGCGCGGACTTCGCCGTCCGCGGCCGCGATGCCGTCATCGAGATGGCCGCCGCGTCCGGACTCGCCGTCCTGCCCGGCGCCGCCGCGGGCGGCGCGCCCGATTCGGCGACCGCCACCGGCGCCAGCAGCCTCGGCACCGGCGAACTGATCCGCGCCGCGCTCGACGCCGGATGCCGGCAGATCATTTTGGGCGTCGGCGGGAGCGCCAACACCGACGGCGGCGCCGGTGTCCTGCAGGGCCTCGGCGCCCGGCTGCTCGACGCCGACGGTTGCGAACTGCCGCCCGGCGGGGCGGCCCTCACCCGGCTGGCCCGGATCGACTTTTCCGGGTTCGACGCCCGGCTCGAGGAGACGCGGTTCGTGCTCGCCAGCGACGTCGGCAATCCCCTGCTCGGCCCCTCCGGGGCCGCCCGGATCTTCGGCCCGCAGAAGGGCGCGACCCCCGCCGATGTGGAACTTCTCGACGCGGCCCTGGCCCACTTTGTGCAGGTCCTGGCGGCCGAGATCGGCCCCCGGGCGCTGCGGGCCGCGGAGGCTCCCGGCGCCGGGGCGGCCGGCGGCGTCGGCTACGCCGCCATCGCGGTCCTCGCCGCGACCCGCAGGCCGGGCATCGACGTCGTCCTTGAATTCACCGGACTCGCAGAGCGGCTGGCCGGCGCGGACCTGGTGATCACCGGCGAGGGCAGCCTCGACGAGCAATCCCTGCTGGGCAAGACGCCGGTGGGCGTTGCCCGGGCCGCCCGGCACGCCGGCGTGCCGGTGGTTGCGGTCTGCGGCCGGTCCGCGCTCAGTCCGGAGCAGATCAGCACCTCCGGATTCCGCGCCGTCCATGCTTTGACGGAGCTCGAAAGCAATGTAGACACGTGTATAGCGGAGGCGGCAGCGCTTCTGGAACGCCTGGGACGGAACATCGGCCTGCAGCTGGCGGGGCCGGCTGCCCAACACACGACTGTGAGCAAGGAGAGCCAACATGCCTGAAGAAACTTATGACCTCGTCCTCCGGGGCCGGCGCATCCTCACCACCGCCGGTCTCGCAGCCCGTGAAGTGGGTGTGCGCGGCGGCAGGATCGTCGCCATCGAGCCGCTCGGCAACGGGCTTTCCGGCACGGAAGTGATCGAGCTTGCCGAGGATGAAACCCTCATCCCGGGCCTCGTGGATACCCACGTCCACGTCAACGAGCCCGGCCGCACCGAGTGGGAGGGCTTCGCGTCCGCCACCCGGGCGGCCGCGGCCGGCGGCGTCACCACCATCATCGACATGCCGCTGAACTCCATCCCGCCCACCACCACCGTGGAAGGGCTCAAGCTCAAGCGCGAGGTGGCGGAGGACCAGGCGTTCGTCGACGTCGGATTCTGGGGCGGTGCCGTGCCAGGCAACAAGGCGGAACTGCGCGGCCTGCACGACGAAGGCGTGTTCGGCTTCAAGTGCTTCCTGCTGCATTCCGGTGTGGACGAGTTCCCGCATCTGGAGGCGGACGAGATGGAAGAGGACATGGCCGAGCTCAAGTCCTTTGACTCGCTCATGATCGTCCACGCCGAGGACTCCCACGCAATCGACCACGCACCCCACCCGGGCGGTGCCCACTATTCGACATTCCTGGCTTCCCGCCCCCGCGGCGCCGAGAACAAGGCAATCGCCGAGGTGATCGAACGGGCCCGCTGGACCGGCGCCCGCGCCCATATCCTGCACCTCTCGTCCTCCGACGCCCTGCCCATGATCGCCAGCGCCAAGCGCGACGGCGTCCACCTCACGGTGGAGACCTGCCCGCATTACCTGACCCTCATGGCCGAGGAAATCCCCGACGGGGCCACCGCCTACAAGTGCTGCCCGCCGATCCGCGAGGCCTCGAACCGCGAACTGCTCTGGGCGGGCCTGCAGGACGGCACGATCGACTGCATCGTCTCGGACCACTCCCCGTCCACCCTGGACCTGAAAGACCTGGAGAACGGGGACTTCGCCGTGGCCTGGGGCGGGGTCTCCTCGCTGCAGCTGGGCCTGTCGCTGATCTGGACCGAAGCCCGGCACCGCGGCATCCCGCTGGAGCAGGTTGTCTCGTGGATGTCGGCCAAGCCGGCCGAGCTCGCCCGCCTCTCGCAGAAGGGCCAGCTGGCCCTCGGATACGACGCCGACTTCGCCGTCTTCGCCCCCGACGAGGCGTACGTCGTGGATGTCTCCAAGCTCAAGCACAAGAACCCCATCACCCCGTATGACGGCAAGGCGCTCTCCGGCGTCGTCCGGCAGACCTTTCTCCGCGGCGCCCTGGTCGACGGCCGGACTCCCACCGGCAAGCTGATCCGCCGCGGCGGCGTATGAGCCAGGCGGCCGTGGCCGGCACCGCCGCCCACGGCCAGCGCCGGCGCCCCTGCGAGTCCGGCCAGGCGGGCCAGGCCCGGCAGTCGGGCCTCACCGCGCAGGGGCTGGCCGTCTGGGTCACCCTGCCGGAGGACGCCGCCTGCGACCCCGCCGTCCTGGCCCGCGCGGCAGAACTCGTGCTCGGCCGCGCCCTGAGATGTGCCCCGGAGGCGGAAGTCCACTTCAGGCCTGCCGCCGGGGCCGCAACGTCCGCCGTCGTCGAGACTCCCGGCGGGGAGCCGCCGGCTCCGTCCGCCGGGAGCATCAGCCGGCTCGCCGTCGACCTCGCCGCCGGGGACGCCAGGGTCGACGGCGAACGGGTGCCCCTGACGGACCTGGAGTTCGCTCTCCTGAGGTGCCTCGTGCAGAACTGCTCGCGCACCGTCAGCCGGCAGGAACTGCAGCACTGCCTCGACGCGTTCGGCACCCCCGGCGCGGCGGCCCGGTCCATCGACGTCTACGTCGGCCGGGTGCGCCGGAAGCTCAAAGGCTGCCGGCACGCCGTCGTCACCGTCCGCAGCGGCGGCTACCGGTTCATCCCCGGCCCGCTGGCCACGGTGCGCGGCCCGGCGGAATACAGCATCTGATGCCTGCGCCCGCCACGCCCGTCCCGACCCCGATCGAAGGAACCCATGAACCCCACCGCCACCACTGAAACACCCGCTACCACGGCAGCGACGGCCAGGCTGCGTGCCGGAGCCCCGGCCCCCGGCTTCACGCTGGCCGACGCCGCGGGCCGGCGGGTTTCCCTCGCCGATTACCGCGGCAGGAACGTGGTTGTCTACTTCTATCCGCGTGCCGCCACCCCGGGCTGCACCACGGAAGCCTGCGACTTCCGCGACAACCTCGCCAGCCTGCAGGGTGCCGGCTACGACGTCCTGGGCATCTCCCCCGACGCCCCGGCGGCGCTGGCCTCGTTCACCGGCGATTTCGGGCTGACCTTCCCGCTGCTCGCCGACGAGGACCACGCCGTGGCGCTGGCCTACGGCGCCTGGGGAGAAAAGATTGTCGACGGCGAGGTCCGGGAAGGCGTCATCCGGACCACGGTGGTCGTGGACCCTGAAGGCACCGTGGTCCTGGCCCGGTACGCGGTCAGCCCGCAGGGACACGTGCGCGCGCTGCGGGACGAACTCGGGATCTGAGCCTCCGGACCGGAACAGCGCCCTTCAGAACAGCGCCCCCGCCACCGCCTGCGTCAGCTGGTGGATCACCTCCGTGCGTTCCGGGACATCACTCAGGTCCTGGCCCTTGGTGTAGATGACCAGGGCGTAGGCCTTGCCGTCCTTGGCGAGGATGCCGGCGTCGTGCAGTTCGTCGTCCAGGAGCCCGTACTTGTGGAACACCGTGATCCCGTCCGGCACGGCCGCGGGAATGAGGGTTTCATAGTTGGTGTCCTGCATGTAGGACAGCAGCTCGGCGGTGTCCTCGGCGTTCAGGAGCCTTCCGGAGTAGACCCCGGACAGGATGCCGGCCATCTCGGCCGGGGTCAGCGTGTTCGTTTCCGGCACGTAGCTCACGCCCAGCGACGCCGCATACCGGGTCAGCTCCTCGTGGCCCACGGCGTCCATGATCAGGGACCAGGAGTCGTTGTCGCTCTGCTGGATCATGGCCTTGAGCTGGAACCCGGCGGTGTAGGCCCCCAACGGGTCAGCCAGGCTGGCAGCACCGGTTTCGACCAGGTGGTAGTAGGCCGCGGCGGCCAGGACCTTGGCCGTGCTGGCCGCCACAAACGCGTCCCGCACGCCGTATTCGTGCACGTCCGAAGGGTCTGCGCCGGCAGACACATCGACCAGCGCCACACCGATCTGGTACTGGCTGTTGGCGGCGATGATCGCGTTGATCCTGGCATCCAGCGCGTCGCCGATGGGCGCCGCTGCGGCCTGGGCCGACGCGTCACCGCCGTCCGCCGGTGCGCTGCTGCCCGACGCCGCCTGGGACGCAGCCGCACCGGCGGCCGACGCCCTCGCCCGTGGCTCCCCGGCGGAAACGATGCCGGCCCCCAGCGCGGCAGCCAGTAGCGCGGCGCAGACTGCAATAATCAGGGCCCGGGGCCGAACGGGCGCCCGGCGGCGCCGGCTGCCTGTGGCTGGCCGGGGCCCGAACCGTCGCTGCGGTGGCTTGTGCTGTTCCATAGTGGGTTCAAGCTAGCCAGCCCGGCTATGCCCAAGCTATGAAAGAGCTGTCACCGCGCCCAGCCGGCAGCCCCGAGGTTGGCCGCCCCGGGCGTCGGGCCGCCCGGAATACTGTCTTCGGCGCCGGTGTTGTGCACCACAGACCCGTCGTTCCCCCGGAAGGATCACCATGAGCCCCAACCTGACCGTCAAGCTCCAGCCCGGCACCCAGGCACCGGAATTCACCTTGCCCGATGCCGAAGGCAGGTCCGTGTCCCTGGCCGATTACCGGGGCAAGAACGTCATTGTCTACTTCTATCCGCAAGCCGCGACGCCGGGCTGCACCACCGAGGCCTGCGATTTCCGTGACAGCCTCGCGTCCCTGCAGGGCTCCGGCTATGAGGTGCTGGGCATCTCCCCCGACGCCCCGGAGGCCTTGGCTGCCTTCACCGGCGACTTCGGCCTGACCTTCCCGCTGCTGGCCGACGAGGACCACGCGGTGGCCCTCGCGTACGGCGCCTGGGGAGAGAAGCTGGTCCACGGCGAGGTCACCGAGGGCATCGTCCGCTCCACCGTCGTGCTGGATCCCGAGGGCAAGGTAAAGCTGGCGCAGTACCAGGTCAAGGCCCAGGGCCACGTCGCCGCGCTGAAGCAGGAGCTGGGCGTCTAGCGACGAGCCTGCACGGCGGCGGCCATCCCCTGCACGGCAGAGGTCCCGCCCCGGGACGCTTCCGGCCTAGACCTTCGTCCCGGCAACCACGGTGGCCGTGGACCGCAGCCGGATGGCGCCGTCGTGTTCGTAGCGGCCCAGCAAAGCGAACACGTCCGAGCGGATCAGAGCCTTGGACGCGTCATCCGCCTTGGCGAGCCCCATCGCCACGGTGGTCGCGATCTCGGTCATGAACGCCCAGTAGTCCTCGGGGGATTCGCGCACCAGCTCCGTGCTGACCTTGTCCTCGGTCACCTCCGCGAGCCCGGCTTCGTGGAACATCCGGGTCATGAATCCCGCTGGTGCGCACCGGAACAGCCCCGGGGACCCCGCGGACGGAATGGGCAGTTCGCGGTGCCGGGCAATTGTGCCCAGGATCAGGGTGGCCCACGGGTTCTCGGCGGCGCGCCCCCAGACAACAGCGCCGACCCGGGCGCCCGGCTTCGCGGCCCGCACCATCTCCCGCATGGCCGCGGACATCACCGGAAAGAACATCAGTCCGAAGCGGCAGTACACCGCGTCAAACATGTTGTCAGCGAAGGGCAAAGCGGCGGCATCACAAACTTCAAAGTCCACGTTATGCAGGCCGCGGGCCGCCGCCTTCTCGCGGGCCACCCCGAGCATGCCTGCGGAGATGTCGGCAAGGACCACGCGCCCGTCCGGCACCTGCCCGGCCGCATCGAGCCCGGGTTCGCCCGATCCGGCCCCGACATCCAGTACCCAGGAGGCCGGGCGGAGCCGCAGCTCGCGGAGCAGGGCCTCCCCGAACGGGGCATGCCAGCGGAGCAGCTCCGCGTCCCATTTTCTCCAGCCGGCCGAGAACTCATCCCAGATCAAGCGCTGCTCTTCGCGGATACGGTCGGCTGAGGCTAACATCGCGATTCCTTAGCTCGTCTGCACCTAGCCCTCCCCCACCCCTAGTGTGCCCCGCGAACCGGTCACCGGCAATGAGCAGAAGGGCATTAGGCTTAACGGCATGTCCTCCCACGAAACACCCGGCACCGCAGGCAGCGACCCCCAGCGGGGTACAGCCCCGGGGAACAGCCCGCAGCGGCGCGAAATCACCGTCCGCCGGGCACCGAAGTATGTGCCGTTCCTGATCCTGGGCGGGCTCGTGGGCATCGGCGTGGCCGCCGTCCTCGCCTACGCCTTCCCCGGGGACGCCAGCTACGACACCAGCTCCGTGTTCGGCTTCTTCATGGTTCTTTGCGCGGCCGGCGGCGCCATCCTGGGCGCCGTGGTGGCCCTGGTGCTGGACCGGCTGAGCGTGCGCCGCGCCCAGCGCGCCGTCGTCGAGTCCGTCCCGGAGTCCGCGGACGGGGAGCCGGACGGCGACGGCGGCTACCGCGCCTGAGCTGTGTCGGAGGCGCGCCTGAACTGTGCCTGAGCTGCGCCTGAGCCGGCCGGCAGGTCATAAACCGGCCGCCGGAAAAGTCTTACCGCACATCGTGAGATAATCGACCAGTGGCACGCGGCGATGGAAAACTTTCTCATGATCTTCTCCCAGGCGAAAAAGGCCCTCAGGACGCATGCGGCGTCTTCGGGGTCTGGGCACCCGGTGAAGAAGTAGCAAAACTTACCTACTACGGGCTGTACGCACTGCAGCACCGGGGTCAGGAGTCGGCTGGTATTGCGACCAGCGACGGCAAGCGGATCAACGTCTACAAGGACATGGGCCTCGTATCCCAGGTCTTCGACGAGGCGACGCTGAACACCCTGACCGGGCACCTGGCCGTCGGCCACTGCCGCTATTCCACGACCGGCGCGAGCCACTGGGCCAACGCCCAGCCCACCCTCGGCGCCACCGCCACGGGCACCGTGGCGCTGGCCCACAACGGCAACCTGACCAACACGGCCGAGCTCAAGGCCATGATCACGGACCGCAACGGCGGAAACCTCAGCGGCGAGATGAAGCAGGGCAACACCTCGGACACCGCCCTGGTCACGGCCCTCCTGGAAGGCGAGGAGGGCAAGTCCCTCGAACAGACCGCCCTGGAACTCCTGCCCAAGATCAAGGGCGGCTTCTGCTTCGTCTTCATGGACGAGGGCACCCTCTACGCGGCCCGCGACACCTACGGCATCCGCCCGTTGTGCCTGGGCCGGCTGGAGCGCGGCTGGGTGGTCGCCTCCGAGCAGTCCGCCCTGGCCACGGTCGGTGCGAGCTTCATCCGCGAAATCGAGCCCGGCGAGTTCATCGCGATCGACGAGGACGGTGTCCGTTCCCAGCGCTTCGCCGAGGCCACACCGGCCGGCTGCGTCTTTGAATACGTCTACCTCGCCCGCCCGGATGCCGCGATCGCCGGCCGGTCGGTCTACGAATCCCGGGTGGAGATGGGCCGCCAGCTGGCCCGCGAGAACACCCAGGAAGCCGACATCGTCATCCCCGTGCCGGAATCCGGCACGCCCGCCGCCGTGGGTTACGCCGAGGAATCCGGCATCCCGTTCGCGCACGGCTTCGTCAAGAACGCCTACGTGGGCCGGACGTTCATCCAGCCCTCGCAGACACTGCGCCAGTTGGGCATCCGGCTCAAGCTCAACGCGCTGGAATCCGTGATCCGCGGCAAGCGCGTGGTGGTGGTGGACGACTCGATCGTCCGCGGCAACACCCAGCGCGCCATCGTCCGGATGCTGCGCGAAGCCGGTGCCGCGTCCGTGCATGTCAAGATCTCCTCGCCGCCCGTGCAGTGGCCGTGCTTCTACGGCATCGACTTTGCCTCCCGCGCCGAACTGATCGCCAACGGCGCCACCATCGAGGAAATCGCCCAGGCGATCGGCGCCGACTCGTTGGCCTACATTTCCGAGGACGGCATGATCGCCGCCACCCGGCAGCCGCGCGAGCGCCTCTGCACCGCCTGCTTCACCGGCAAGTACCCGATCGAACTGCCCGGCGCCGACAAACTCGGGAAGAACCTGCTCGAGCGCCCCGACTCTGTCGGACAGCCCGGCGGCCTCCCGGCTGCCGCAGGCACTCCCGCCGCCGTGTCCGGCGGCGCTACGGCACCGACCGCAGGTCCCGAGTCCGACGCCGAACCCGGCACCACGATCTCGGACGACCCGGCCGACAAGGCCGGCGCCACGGGCTGCGATCCGGGGCCGGACTCCGAATACGAAGAACTGCTCACCGATGCCGACCGCGTCACCACAGCCGACAAGAAAGAGCCAGTATGACTTCCGCCTCCCCGGCCGCTGACATGAACGCCGCCCAGAACTCCGGCATCACCTACGCCTCCGCCGGCGTCGACGTCGAAGCGGGAGACCGCGCCGTCGAACTCATGAAGGATGCCGTCAAGGCAACCCACAACGCCTCGGTGATCGGCGGCGTCGGCGGGTTCGCCGGCCTCTACGACGTCTCCCGGCTGCTGACCTACAAGCGGCCGCTCCTGGCCACGTCCACGGACGGCGTCGGCACCAAGGTCGCCATCGCGCAGGCCATGGACATCCACGACACCATCGGGTTCGACCTCGTCGGCATGGTGGTGGACGACATCGTCGTGGTGGGCGCCGAGCCGCTCTACATGACCGACTACATCGCCTGCGGCAAGGTGGTTCCGGAGCGGATCGCGGACATCGTCCGCGGGATCGCGGCCGCCTGCTCCGTCGCCGGCACCGCCCTGGTGGGCGGCGAAACCGCCGAACACCCCGGCCTGCTGGGTGAGCACGAGTACGACGTCGCGGGTGCCGCCACCGGTGTGGTGGAGGCCGACGCCCTGCTCGGACCGGACCGGGTCCGCGCCGGCGACGTCGTGATCGGCATGGCGTCCTCGGGCCTGCACTCCAACGGCTACTCCCTGGTCCGCCGCGTCATCAACCACGCCGGCTGGGCCCTGGACCGCCAGGTCTCCGAACTCGGCCGCACCCTGGGCGAGGAACTCCTCGAGCCCACCCGCGTCTACGCCGCGGACTGCCTGGACCTCGCCCGCACGTTCCCGGTGGACGGTTCCGCCGGCGGCCGGGCCGTCCACGGTTTCAGCCATGTCACCGGCGGGGGCCTCGCGGCCAACCTCGCCCGCGTCCTGCCGCAGGGCCTGCTGGCCACGGTCGACCGCGCCACGTGGCAGCTGCCGGCCATCTTCAAGCTGGTCTCCGAACTGGGCAACGTCCCGCTGGCCGACCTCGAGCGCACCCTGAACCTGGGCGTGGGCATGGTCGCCATTGTCTCCCCGGAGGCCGCCGACGCCGCCGTGACCCGGCTCAACGACCGCGGCCTGCCGTCCTGGATCATGGGAACGGTCGAGGAAAACTCGGATTCGATCGTCAAAACCGGCCCGGATTACGTCCAGGGCGCCAAGGGCGTCGACGGCGGTGCGGTCCGGCTGGTCAACGCCTACGCCTGACGTTGCACCCCGCACCCTCGTCGGGTGCTCCGTAACTGCTGTTACGGAGCACCCGACGTTTTTAAGCCTCGAGCAGGCTGAAGACGCCGCCCTGCGGGTCCTGGATCGTCGCAATGGCTCCGCCCTCGCCGGCGTCCTCCGGTTCAATCAGCACGACGCCGCCCGCGGCCACGGCCGCCTGGACCGCCGCCTGCACGTCCGGCACGCCGAAGTACACCTGCCACCCCGGCTGGAGGGTGTCCTGCGCGTCGCCCGGTACCCGCGCGATCCCGGCCACCTCGGCGCCGTCCACCATCAGCGTCGTGTAGGTGCCGCCGTCGTCCTGGGGGTATTCGGTCACCTCGTGCCCGAAGAGCTGCTGGAAGAACCCGACGGCGGCCTGCGGCTCCGGCGTCAGCAGCTCGGCCCAGGCCAGCGAGCCCGCGGCCTGGATCCGGGCGGCTCCGAAGTGGCTGCCCGCCTGCCATGCCCCCGTGGTGCCGCCGCCGGGCGGGGCGAAGAAGACCAAGGTTCCGGTGTCGCCGATTGCCTCGGGACCGAACTCGAGGCGCCCGGCGGAATGAGCCAGCTCGGCGGCCAGATCCCGCGCGTCGCCGGTGGCGAAGTACACGTGCCAGCGGCCCGGTCCGTCCGCCGCTGCCTGCGGTGTGCCCTGCGGCGGGTTCTGCGGCGCGAGCACCGTGACAAGGTCGTCGCCGAGGAACGCCTTGGCGTAGCTGCCCCCGCCAGGGGTGGGCAGGTCCTCGAACCGCCAGCCGAACACCGCACCGTAGAAGGCCTTCGCCGCCTCCACATCCCTGGTCTGGAGGTCGGTCCAGCAAAGCTCGCCCGTGGCGAAACCTGTGCGGATGGTCATGGCTGTCCCTCCGGGGTATGGACACCGTGCCCGGGGAAACCCGGCGCGGCTGACGCGGCCGGCACGGCAACACTCAACACAGAAACATTCAACACAGAAACATTCAACACTGAAACATTCAACACTGGGACGGTCAGTGCGGCAACGATTAAGCCGGGGCCAGCCCGGGCACACGAAAGGCCGCCGGCCACGCCTGAGACAGGAGTGGCCGGCGGCCTGAAATTCGTTGGCCGGCACCGCGGTGCCGGCAGGGTCCCCCGGACAAATCTACCGGGCGGAAGTGTCGACTAACCTATCCGACGGGAATTTACCTCGTCGTCGTCGTCTTCCAAATCGTCCGCGTACTTGTCCACATACGCCGAATAATCCGGTTCGACCGGGTCATCCGCGTAGTGCTTCGTGGCACGACTGCCCGGGCCCGTGAGCTCGCGCTGAAGGGCCGAATAGTCAGTGTTCGGGGAGTAGTACTTGATGTCCCGAGCCTGCTTGGTAGCTTTTGCCTTTTGACGGCCGCGCCCCATGGCGTGACCCCCTTTTGTACTTGGACCGGAGGTGGTCACCTTTGGCGATCGGTGAGGCCCCGGAATGTTTGGTCAATTTGTCGTACACCTAGATTACATGCTTTCGGCCTCAGCCGCTTGCCGGCCCGCCCCTGTGGACAGTGTCGCGCGTCCGGCAGGGACGCCCGGGGCCGCCGTGGCATGCGCCCGGCGGCGCTTCTTCGATAGAGTTTCGTGATGTGCGCCCGGAAAAGGGCCACGATGCCGGGCCTCCAGCCCCGGCAATGATGCACGGAAGTGGTGAATTTCTCAGTGACTGAAGAGAATCCAAGGCACGACGGCGGGATCATCCCGCCGCCGCCGTCGAGGCCGCCGACGTCCGCCCTGCCCGTGGTTACCGTCACCCGGGAACAGGACACAACACCGCCCCCGGCGCCGTCCGCCGAGTCCGCCGGCGGTGCCGCGGAGACCGCGAAGAACCCCCCGGCAGCCAAAACCCTGCCGGGCAAGCTGTCCGGGAAGCTGTCCGGTGTCACGTTGCCCGGGTTGACGGCCGCCGTTTCACGCCGCGCCCGCCCCCTGGTCCGCCGGATCCGCCGGCAGGGACCCAAGCGGCTTGGCGCGGCGGCGGCCGTGCTCGTGGTGCTCGCGCTTCTGGTGTGGTGGGCCGTCGCCTCCTTCGCCGGTGGTCCGCAGTCTTCCGCGAACGGCGGCGGCACGGACCCGGCAGCGCCGTCGGCGGCGGCATCGGCCCCGGCCACGCGTGGCGCCCTGCCGCTGGAAGGTGTCAGCCCCCTGGAGTTCCAGTTGCGTGATTGTTTCAAGGATTTCGATCCGGACGCCCAGCAGTCCACGATTGTGGACTGCAGCACGGCGCACTCGGCCCAGCTGGTCGCCGTCGAAAAATACGCGGCGGACGATTCCTATCCCGGCCGGGAAGCACTGAAGCAGAAAGCGCGCGGCGCCTGCAAGGCCGCACCCCTGACCGAGAAGGCCGGCGACTACGACCTCAGCTACAAGCTGGCCTACCCGAGTTCGAGCAGCTGGGACAAGGGCGACCGCCGGGTTGACTGCTATGCCGTGACGGACGGCGGGAACGTCATCAAAGAGTCCTTGCTCCCCTAGTGCTTGTGGTTAACGATGGTCAGATGCCGCCGGCAGCCGGGATTCCCCGGCTGCCGGCGGCATTTAATTTGGATGAGGCATCCAGGTCCGGCGGTTATTCCTTGCGGCGGACCGACAGCCCGCTGCCGGTCGACGCGAGGCCCGCAGGCCGGTCTGCGCCCGAAGCCCCGCCCATGGTCAGTTCCATGAGGTCCGGCGCGGTGTCCACCACGACTGTGTCGCCGTCGGAGATCTCCCCGGCCAGGATGGCCTTGGCCAGCCGGTCGCCGATCTCGCGCTGGACCAGCCGGCGCAGGGGCCGGGCGCCGTACGCGGGGTCGAACCCGGTCACCGCCAGCCACGCACGGGCGCCGTCGGTCACTTCAAGGTTCAGGCGGCGGCCCTTGAGCCGCTCGCCCAGCTCCTTGACTTGCAGTTCCACGATCCGGGACAGCTCCTCGACGCTTAGCGGGTCGAACAGCACCACTTCATCCAGCCGGTTCAGGAACTCGGGCTTGAAGGAGGCGTGGACGGTGGCCATGACGGCGTTCCTCTTGGCCTCGGCGTCCAGGTTGGGATCCACCAAAAACTGGCTGCCAAGGTTCGAGGTGAGCACCAGGATCACGTTGCGGAAGTCCACGGTGCGGCCCTGGCCGTCGGTGAGCCGGCCGTCGTCGAGGACCTGCAGGAGGATGTCGAAGACCTCCGGGTGGGCCTTTTCCACTTCGTCGAGCAGCAGCACCGAGTACGGGCGCCGGCGGACGGCCTCGGTCAGCTGGCCGCCCTCCTCGTAGCCGACGTAGCCGGGAGGTGCCCCGACCAGCCGCGCCACGGAGTGCTTCTCCGAGTATTCGGACATGTCGATCCGCACCATGGCGCGTTCGTCGTCGAACAGGAAGTCGGCGAGGGACTTGGCGAGCTCGGTCTTGCCCACGCCGGTGGGGCCGAGGAACAGGAAGGAGCCGGTGGGCCGGTTGGGGTCGCTGATTCCGGCGCGGGCGCGACGCACCGCGTCGGAGACGGCGGCGACGGCCTTGCTCTGGCCGATCAGCCGCTCGCCCAGGACCTGTTCCATCTCCAGCAGCTTCTGGCTCTCGCCCTGGAGCATGCGCCCGGCGGGGATGCCGGTCCAGGCCGAGATCACCTCGGCGATGTCATCGGCGGTGACCTCGTCGGCCACCATCTGCCCGGACTTGTCCGGCACGGCGGCCTCCGCCTCGGCGGCGGCGTTCAGCTCCCGCTCCAGAGCCGGGATTTCGCCGTAGAGGACCCGGGACGCCGTCTCGAGGTCACCCTCACGCTGGGCTTTGTCGGCCGCGGACCGGAGCTCGTCGAGCTTGGCGCGGAGGTCGCCCACCCGGTTCAGGCCGGCCTTCTCAGCTTCCCAGCGGGCGTTCAGGGCCGCAAGCTCTTCCTTCTTGTCGGCCATGTCGGCGCGAAGGGCCGCAAGGCGTTCCACGGAGGCGGGGTCGGTCTCGCCGGCCAGGGCCAGTTCCTCCATGGTCAGCCGGTCCACCTGCCGGCGCAGCTGGTCGATTTCCTCCGGGGCGGAGTCGATCTCCATGCGCAGCCGGGACGCGGCCTCGTCCACGAGGTCGATCGCCTTGTCCGGCAGCTGGCGGCCGGAGATGTACCGGTTCGACAGGGTCGCGGCCGCCACGAGCGCCGAGTCGGCGATCGAGACCTTGTGGTGGGCCTCGTAGCGTTCCTTGAGGCCGCGCAGGATGCCGATGGTGTCGTCCACGCTCGGCTCGCCGACGTAGACCTGCTGGAACCGGCGTTCCAGGGCGGGGTCCTTTTCGATGTTCTCGCGGTACTCGTCCAGCGTCGTGGCGCCGATCAGCCGCAGCTCGCCGCGGGCCAGCATAGGCTTGAGCATGTTGCCGGCGTCCATGGAGCTGTCGCCGCTGGCCCCGGCACCGACCACAGTGTGGAGTTCGTCGATGAACGTGACAATCTGACCCTCGGAGCTCTTGATCTCCTCCAGAACGGCCTTGAGCCGTTCCTCGAATTCGCCGCGGTACTTCGCGCCGGCCACCATCGAGGCGAGGTCCAGGGCGATCAGGGTCTTGCCGCGGAGGCTTTCCGGCACGTCGCCTTCCACAATGCGCTGGGCGAGGCCTTCGACCACCGCCGTCTTGCCGACGCCGGGCTCGCCGATGATCACCGGGTTGTTCTTGGTGCGGCGGCTCAGGACCTGGATGATCCGCCGGATCTCGGCATCACGGCCGATCACCGGGTCCAGCTTGCCCGAGCGGGCGACCGCGGTGAGGTCCGTGCCGTACTTCTCCAGCGCCTGGAACGAATTCTCGGGGTCGGCGTTGTCCACCTTGCGGTCGCCGCGGACGCCCGGCAGGGCGGCAAGGAGCGCCTCATGCGAGGCGCCCGCCTCGCGCAGAAGCCGCCCGACGCCGTCGCTCCCGGCCGCGAGCCCCAGCAGCAGGTGCTCGGTGGAGACGAAGCTGTCGCCGAGGCGCTCGGCCTCGTTCTGGGCGTTCTGGATGGCCTGCAGCCCGGCCCGGGACAGCTGCGCCTGCTGCACGCTGCTCCCGGAGGTGGACGGGAGGGCCTTGATGGCGGTGCTCGCCTGGACGCTGACAGCATCCGGGTCGGCCCCGGTGGCCCGAAGCAGCGCGACGGCGACGCCCTCCCGCTGGTCCATGAGCGCCTTGAGCAGATGGGCTGGTTCGAGCTGCGGGTTTCCTGCGGTCGAGGCGTTCATGGCCGCTGCAGCGAGAGCCTCCTGGCTCTTGGTGGTGAATTTGGCGTCCAAAGAGGGCTCCTTCCGGAATGGTCCTGATTTCAAAGTTGAGTCTACATCGCTCAACTTTGCGATGGCAGCCGCACGCACCATGTTTGCCGACAGCGAAACGCCTGTCTAGGGGCGGAGTGCCCGCGGGGGTTCAAGGCAGATGGCGGGCACCTTGCCGGGGGCGGGAGCGGAGGCTTGCTTTCACCGGGGCGAGGGGCCGGGGCGAGGGGCCGGGGCGAGGGGCCGGGGCCTGGGGCCGGGGCGAGGGGCCGGGGCCTGGCGCCGGGGCGAGGGGCCGGGGCCTGGGTCTGGGTCTGGGTCTGTGTCTGGGTATCCCCCACCGCACCCCCACCGCAGGGGACATGCTCATTCCTCCCCGCCGCCCCGTGGGACATGCTCATTCTTCCCCGCCGCTCCCGGGGGACATGCCCTCCCCTCAGCCCATGGACTGGACATAGGACCACTATGTCCATCCCTCCGCCCCAAGACTGGACATGCGCCCTTGGCCGGGGCGCGAGGAATGAGCATGCCCCGCCGGCGACCCACGAAGAATGAGCATGCTCAGCACGACGGGGCAGAAACGGGCATGCCCGGCGGCCCGCGCCGCTGAACGGTCAGAAATCACTTAACGTTGCTTAACGTTCCGCAGCGTCCTTACTGTAACTGGAGTCACAGGAGCACAAATCGACGCGAAGGAGGGCCGGACATGCAGGAACATGCCACAAACAACGTCATGGACGGCCGCGCGGCGCCGGTTTCTGCCGCGGCGGTAGCGCGGGCGGCCGGGGTATCCCCGGCGTCAGTGTCCTATGTCCTCAACGGCAAGGGCGGAGTCTCGCCCGAAACGCGGCGCCACATCATCCACGTGGCCAATGAGCTGGGCTTCAGGCCCCGTAAGCCCTCGCAGTCCACGGACCCGCAGCGGACGCGGGTCATCGGACTGATCCTGCCCAACATCATCAACCCGATGTTCCCCCGTTGGGCCCAGGGCGTGATCTCCGCGGCGGCTGAATCCGGCTACGAGGTGTTCGTCGCCACCACCCAGGACGATCCCGCCACGCTCGCCCAGGTCACCTCGACGCTCGCGCACCGCAACGTGGACGGCATCATCCTCGCCGCGTCACTCCGGGACGACGCCACAGCCCTGCGGACCCTGCGTGCGGCCCGGATCCCCTACGTGTGCCTGTCCCGGCGGGCGGATTTCCTCGACTCTGACTTCGTAGGGATCGACGACGACGCCGCAGCCACCGCGCTGATGCAGCACATGCTTAGCCACGGCTTCACCGAAATCGCCACGGTGATCGGCCCGCGGTTCTCCACGGCCTCCCTGGCCCGCGAACAAGCCTTTGTCCGGACCGCCGCCGCGGCCGGGATCACCATCAGCAGCGACCGCAAGATCAGCACCCGGGTCAACAACGAGGGCGGCCGGCTGGCCGCCGAACGGCTGTTCTCCGCCGGGACCCCGCCGCAGGCCGTGGTGTGCGGCAGCGACGAACTTGCCATCGGCGTCATGGAATATGCGTTGTCCCGCGGGCTGCGTATCCCGGACGACGTCGCCGTCGCCGGCTGTGACGGCCTGCCCCACAGCCGCTCCGGGCTGATCAACCTAACCAGCATTGTCCAGCCGCAGCAGGAGATGGCCAACGAGGCCTTCGCCATGCTGCTCAAACGCATCGATTCCCCGTCCGCCACCTACACCTCCAAAGTGTGCCGGCACCGCCTGCACGTCGGCCGCACCTGCGGCTGCACGCCGGCCACGTCCTGACTCCCCGCACCACCCCAGACCCGCACCGTACCCGACCAGGGCTTCTCCAATGCTGCCCGCTGTCCCCCAAACCCTGCCCCTTTACCCCGACCCAAGGACCCCGACCCATGTCAGTTGTATCCGCACCAAAGAAGATGCGCACACCGCAGGAAATAAACGGCGTAATCCTCCGCCGCGTTATGCCGCTGCTGATCGGCGCCTACATCATGGCCTTCCTGGACCGAACCAACATCGGCATGGCCAAGGACCGGCTGGAAATCGACCTCGGCATCTCCGCCACCGCGTACGGAATCGGCGCGGGGCTGTTCTTCCTGACCTACGCCCTGTCCGAGATCCCGTCCAACCTGATCATGCACAAGGTCGGGGCCCGCTTCTGGATCATGCGGATCATGATCACGTGGGGCCTGATCTCCGCCGGCATGGCCTTCGTCCAGGGCGAATGGTCCTTCTACATCATGCGGATGCTCCTGGGCGTGGCCGAGGCCGGCCTGTTCCCCGGCGTCATGTACTTCCTGACCCAGTGGTTCGTGGTGAAGGACCGGGCCAAGGCCAACGGGATGTTCCTGCTCGGTGTCTCCATCGCCAACATCGTCGGCGCCCCGCTGGGCGGCCTGCTCCTGACGCTGGACGGGCTCGGCGGCCTGCATGGCTGGCAGTGGATGTTCATCGTCGAGGGGCTCCCCGCCTGCATCCTTGCCTACGTGGTCTGGAAGAAGCTCCCGGACCGCCCCAGCCAGGCCAAGTTCCTCAGCCCCGAGGAGGCCGCCGACCTCGAGGCCCGGATCGCCGCCGAAGAGACCGCCGGCGCCGAAGCCTCCGGCAACCACCGGCTCCGCGATGCGCTCAAGGACAAGCAGATCCTCCTCGTCGTCGGCGTCTACTTCACGCACCAGATCGCCGTCTACGCCCTGTCCTACTTCCTGCCCTCCATCATCGGCACGTACGGCAAGCTCAACCCGCTGCAGATCGGCCTGCTGACCGCGATCCCGTGGATCTACTCCGCCGCCGGCGCCCTGCTGGTCCCCCGCTTCGCCACCGACGGCCGGCGTTCCCGGGTGCTTGTCACCGGCACCATGACCGGCATCGTCGCCGGCTTCGCGCTCGGCGCCGTCGGCGGTCCGGTGCTTGGCATGATCGGCTTCTGCCTCGCCGCGTTCAACTTCTTCGCCCTCCAGCCGATCCTCTTCACCTACCCCGCCACCCGGCTCAGCGGCGCCGCCCTCGCCGGCGGGATCGCGTTCGTCAACACGGTCGGTCTCTGCGGCGGCTTCCTCGGCCCCTACGTCATGGGCTTCATGCAGGACGCCACCGGCTCCAAGCTCTCCGGCCTGTGGTTCATCGTGGCCATGTGCGTGGTCGGCGCGCTGCTCTCCCTGCTGCTCAAGCGCGGCACGGAAAAGCCTGCCGCCGTCCCCGCGGCGCACTGACGCCCAGCCCCTGACGCCCTGCCCCACCGCCCCCCGCTCCGCTGACAGGCCTCGCGCCTGTCAGCGGAGCGGCCCACCGAACTACCACTGCAAGGAAAACCCATGGATTTCACCGCCAAGCGCGTCCTGGTCACGGCCGGAGCCAACGGCATCGGCCTGGCCATCGCCAACAAGTTCCGCGAACTCGGCGCCGCCGTCTTCGTCACCGATATAGACCCCGACGCCGTCGAGAAGGCCCGCGTCAACGGCCTGCAGGCAGCAGTCAGCGACGTTTCGGACGAGAACCAGGTCCGCACCCTCATGGGCACGGTCCGGGACGGGCTCGGCGGCCTCGACGTCCTCGTCAACAATGCCGGGATTGCCGGGCCCACCGGCCCGCTGGAAACCCTGGACGCCGCGGCGTGGAAGGCCACGTTCGACGTCAACATCCACGGCCAGTTCTACTGCATCAAGCATGCGCTGCCGTTGCTCCGGCAGGGCCGCGACGCCTCGATCGTGAACCTCTCGTCCGCGGCCGGCCGGCTCGGCATGGCCGGCCGCAGCGCCTATTCTGCGTCCAAGTGGGCCGTCGTCGGGCTGACCAAGACCCTCGCGATCGAACTCGGCCCGGACCGGATCCGGGTCAACGCGATCTGCCCCGGCGCCGTCAATGGTCCCCGGATCGACGCCGTCATCGCCGCCAAGGCGCAGATGCTGGGGCGACCGGCCGACGAGGTCTCGGAGCTCTACCACAACCAGTCGTCGCTGGGCCGGCTGATCGAGGCCGAGGACATCGCCAACATGGCCGTCTTCGCCGCCAGCAGCATGGCCCGCAACGTCAACGGCCAGGCCCTCGCCGTCGACGGCAACACCGAAAAGCTCTACTGACCCGAAGGAGACTCTCCCATGGCTGCTGTCCGCAAGGTCATCATCACCAGCGCCGTCACCGGCGCCATCCACACCCCGTCCATGTCCCCGCATCTGCCGGTCTCGCCCGATGAGATTGCCGACGCCGCGCTCGGCGCCGCAGAGGCCGGCGCCGCCATTGTGCACATGCACGCCCGCGATCCCAGGGACGGCCGCCCCTCGCAGGATCCGGAACACTTCGCGCCCATCCTGGACAAGCTCAAGCGCAACACCGACGCCGTCATCAACATCACCACGGGCGGCTCGCCGCACATGAGCGTGGAGGAACGGATGCGGCCGGCGGCTCTCTTCAAGCCCGAGCTCGCCTCCCTCAACATGGGCTCAATGAACTTCGGGCTGTACCCGATGCTGGAGCGCTTCACCGAATTCGGCCACGCCTGGGAACGCGAGGGTCTCGAAAAGAGCCGGGACCTCGTCTTCAAGAACACCTTCCAGGACATCGAAACGATTCTGGGGATCGGCAACGAGAACGGCACGCGCTTCGAATTCGAGTGCTACGACATCTCGCACCTGAACAACCTCGCCCACTTCCACGCCCGCGGACTGGCCCGCGGCCCGCTGTTCGTCCAGTCTGTCTTTGGCTTGCTCGGCGGCATCGGCGCCCACCCCGAGGACCTGATGCACATGCGCCGCACCGCGGACCGGCTGCTGGGCCAGGACTACGAATGGTCCATCCTGGGTGCCGGCAAGAACCAGATGCCGCTGGCCACGATTGGCGCCGCCATGGGCTCCCACGTCCGTGTGGGACTGGAGGATTCCCTCTGGATCGGTCCCGGACAGCTCGCCGCTTCGAACGCCGAACAGGTCACCCGGATCCGCACCATCCTGGAGGCCCTCAACTTTGAGGTCGCCACGCCCGACGAGGCCCGGCAGATGCTGCAGCTCAAGGGCCGCGACAACGTGGGGTTCTGATCCCGTGAACATCCTCGTGGCCCCGGACAGCTTCAAGGGCACGTTCAGCGCGGCCGAGGTCGCCGCGCACATCGCGGCGGGCATCCGGTCCGCCGGCGGCGCCGCCCGCGAACTGCCCGTGGCCGACGGCGGCGAGGGCACCTTCGAGGCGCTCGCCGCCGGGCTGGATGCCCGGCCCGTCCGGGTCGCCACCGTAGGTCCGTGGGGCGAACCGGTCGACGCGGTGATCGGGCTGACCGACGGCGGAACCGCCGTCGTCGAACTTGCGGCCGCGAGCGGCCTGAACCTGCCCTCCTGCACGGGCCGGGACCCGGTCGCGGCCAGCACCTACGGCACCGGCGTACTGATCGCGGAGGCCGCCCGCTACGGCGCACGGCGCATCCTGGTGGCGGCCGGCGGCTCGGCCACGACCGACGGCGGCGTCGGGGCCATCGCCGCAATCGAGGACCGCGGGGGGATTCTCGGCGCGGAGATCGTGGTCCTCAGCGACGTCACGACCCGTTTCAGCGACGCGGCCCGGGTTTTCGGTCCGCAGAAAGGCGCCGGGCAGGACACGGTCGGGCTGCTCACGCGCAGGCTGGACATGCTCGCCGAGTCGTTCGCCCACGACTACGGGCGTGATCCGCGGCCGGTGGACCGCACCGGCGCAGCCGGCGGGTTCTCCGGCGGCCTGTGGGCCCGCTACGGCGCCAGCCTGGTTTCGGGAGCGGATTATGTGCTGGACCTGCTGGGCTTCGATGCACACCTGGCCGGGAGCAGCGCGGTGGTGGTCGGCGAGGGCCGGCTGGATTCCCAGACCGGCCAGGGAAAGATCATTGCCGCCATCCTGGCCCGGGCAGGCACCACGCCCGTGTACGCCGTGGTGGGATCGGTGGATCCGGACTTTGGCGCCGCCGCCGACCGTTTTGCCGGCATCATCGTGGCCGGAACTCCTGCCGCAATGGCAGCCGCGGGCGCTGAACTGGCCGGGGTGGTCCCGCAGTCTCCCCGGCCGCGGGACATGCCCTCCGTTAGGGCTCACCAGTGGACATAGGCCCACTCTGCGCATTCCTGGGCTCGAAGATTGGGCATGCCCCCGCGCGCCCGGCCTCAGGACTGGGCATGTCCCCCCATTGCCCCGCCCGAAGGCCGGGCATGTCCTCCGTGAGGGCCGACCAGTGGACATAGGCCCACTCTGCGCATTCCTGGGCTCGAAGATTGGGCATGCCCCCGCGCGCCCGGCCTCAGGACTGGGCATGTCCCCCCATTGCCCCGCCCGAAGGCCGGGCATGTCCTCCGTGAGGGCCGACCAGTGGACATAGGCCCACTCTGCGCATTCCTGGGCTCGAAGGTTGGGCATGTCCCCGCGGGAGGGCGCGAAAAATGGGCATGTCCCTCGGAGAGGGACCGGGGCGGAAAGAGCGGTGCGGCGGCCGGGTCCCCCAAGGAACCGGCCACCGCACCAATCACTCCCACCAGGAAAGCTTGTCACATGTTTGACAAAATTGTCACACGACGCTCCGCGGCGCAGTGAAGCTCGTCGGTAATGTGGATTCCATGAACGAAACCGCGGCACCGCAGAATCCCGAGCACCGGAGGGTCTTTCTTGACAAGGAGCACCCCGCTGCTTGGCGCGCACTGAACGGGCTGGGCCTGAAGGCCAAGGAGGCGGCCGCCGAGGCCGGGCTGGACGGGAAGTTGATCGAGCTTCTGAATGTCCGCATCTCGCAGATCAACGGCTGCGCCTTCTGCCTGGACCTGCATGTGGGCGATGCCCTTAAGAACGGCGAATCGCCCCAACGCCTCGCGGTCCTGCCGGCATGGCGGGACACCCCGCTGTTCTCCGAGAAGGAACGCGCGGCCCTGACGCTTGCCGAGGCCATCACCTCCATTTCCGATGCCCACGCCCGCGATCACGAGGGCGCCCAGGCCCGGAAGCACCTGACGGCCGAGGAATTTTCCGCCGTCAGCTGGCTGGCCATCACGATGAACGCGTTCAACCGGGTCTCCATCGTCAGCCAGCACCCGGTCCGTCCACCCCGCGGCGCAGCCGCCCAGGATTAACCCTGCAGCCGCCCAGGATTAACCCCGCGGAGCCCCCAAACGTGACCCGCACCTACGCCGGGTAAATCGCCACCGCCGCGGCCTTGACCACGAAGTAGGCCTCCAGCCCCGGGGCCAGGCCGAGGTCCGCGGAGGCCGCCGGCGTGATGTCGGCCGCCAGGTCCCCTGCCCGGACGCGGACCTGGTCCCCGTGCGGTTCGAGGTCCGTGATCGTCACCCGGAACGAGTTCCGCGGGCTGCCGTGCGCCTCGCTGAGGAATACGGAGACGGCCGACGGCGCAAAGGCGGCCACGCCGGCCTGCCCGGGGATCAGGGGGTCATCATGCTGCCCGGCAAATTCCAGGCCCTCGGCGGAACGGATGCCGGCCGCGGTCACGGTTCCCGATACCAGGTTCAGCCCCGCCAGGCCGGCGGCGAAGCGGCTCCGCGGCCGCCGGAGCACCTCACGGACGGGGCCCTCCTCGCTGATCCGGCCGCCTTCCAGGACAATCACCCGGTCCGCGAGCATGTAGGCGTCCAGGACGTCATGGGTGACAATGACGGCGCGGCGCCCGGCGAGGACGCGCTTGAGCAACCGGCGCAGCAGCGGCGCGGCGTGAACATCGAGGGCCGCCATGGGCTCATCGAGCAGCAGGAGGTCGGGGGCGGCGGCCAGCGCACGCGCCACGGCCACCCGCTGCGCCTGCCCGCCGGACAGTTCCCCGGGCCGCCGGGCTGCGAGCGCGGCGGCGTCGACTTCGGCCAGCCAGTGCCGCGCCGTTTCCCGGGCCGCGGCTATGCCCATGCCGGCGCTCCGGGGTCCGAAGGCGACGTTGTCCAGCGCGCTCAAGTGCGGAAACAACAGCGGCTCCTGCGCCAGGAGGGCCGTCCCGCGGCGGTGGGGCGCCGTCCACGTGTTCGCCCCGGGGCCGAGATCGAACAGGATCCTGCCGTCCACCTCGCACCTGCCGGCATCCGGGCGGAGCAGGCCCGCCATGACGGCGAGCAGCGTGGACTTGCCCGCTCCGTTGGGGCCCAGGACCGCGAGGGTTTCGCCCGCCGCCAGGCTCAGGGAGACGTCGAAGCCGCGGGCAGCGATGGCGGCATCAATCCGGACGCTCACGGCACCACCTTCTCCGGCGCCGACGGCAACTCCGGCGCCCCGCCTCCGCCGGTTCCCGGCGGGCGCCGGTAGGACAGTCCGACGACGGCGACGGCCACCGCGACTAGGACCAGTGAAAGCGCGACGGCGGCGTCGGCGTCGGTCTCACGCTGCAGGTAGATCTCCAGCGGAAGGGTGCGGGTGACGCCCTGCAGGCTTCCGGCGAACGTGAGCGTGGCGCCGAACTCGCCCAGGCTGCGCGCGAAGGAGAGCACGGCTCCGGACGCGAGCCCCGGCAGCACCAGTGGAAGGGTCACCCGGCGCAGCACCGTGGTGGGGCGGGCCCCAAGCGTCGCGGCGACGGCCTCGTACCGGCTCCCGGCCGAGCGCAGCGCCCCCTCGAGGCTCACCACGAGGAACGGGAGCGCCACGAAGGCCTGGGCGAGGACCACCGCCGTCGTGGAAAACGCGATCTGGATGCCGGCGACCTGCAGCGAGCGCCCGAGCAGCCCCTGCCTGCCAAAGGTGTAAAGCAGCGCGATGCCCCCAACGACGGGCGGCAGGACCAGCGGCAGCAGGACGAAGGAGCGCAGCAGCCGCTGCCCGCGGAACTGCGCGCGGGCCAGGACGAGCGCCAGCGGGACGCCAAGCACGAGGCACAGGACCGTGCTCGCCGCCGAGGTGCGCAGGCTCAGTCCCAGGGCGGTCAGGGACGCGTCCGAGGTGATCAACGGGACGAACTGCGCCCAGTTGACCCGCGCGACGACGGCGGCGAGGGGAAGGAGGACGAATACTGCCCCCACCGCGGCGACGCCATAGATCCACCGTGGAATCCCCGCGTACCCGCCGCCGTGCCTCATGCGGTGCTCACGGTGCGCCGAACCCGGCATCGGCCAGGACCTTTTTGCCCTCGGCGCCGGTGACCAGCGCGCTGAAGGCAGCCGCCAGTTCCTTGTTCCTGCTGGAACCCACGGTGGCGATGGGGTACACGTTGACGGCCTTGCCCGCTTCGGCGAAGGGGATTCCCTTGACCTTGTCACCGGCGGCCTTCACGTCCGTGACATAGACGATGCCGGCGTCGGCCTCGCCCGAGGTCACCTTGCCCAGAACGTCGGTGACGGAGGATTCCTCGCTGACCGGTTTCAGCGTCACGCCGGTGGCTTTTTCGACGGCGGCCGTGGCGGCGCCGCAGGGCACCTGGCCGGCGCACACCACCACCCGGACGCCCGGGCGGGCGAGGTCGGCGAAGGACGCGATCGACGCCGGGTTGGCCGGCGGGACTGCGATCGCCAGCACGTTGGTGGCGAAATTCGCGGCTGCACCATCCAGCAGACCGGCATCGGCGAGCTTGGTCATGTTCCTGGTGTCGGCCGACGCGAACACATCGGCGGGGGCTCCCTGGCTGATTTGGGTGACGAGGTCGGAGGAGCCGGCGAAACTCAGAGCCACTTTGGTGCCCGGGTGGCCCTCTTCAAAGGTGGCCGCAAGCTTGGTGAAGGGTGCCTTGAGCGAGGCGGCGGCAAACACGGTGAGGGTCCTCCCGGAGTCCCCGGCTGCAGGATTCCGGTCTGCCGGTGCGGCGCAAGCTGCGGCGGCACCGGACACGGCCGCGGCCATGACGACGGCGGCAATCCTGTTGCCCAGCTTCATGCGATGCCCTTTCCCTTGGGTGTTTCGATGATCACGGTGGTGGCTTTCACGACGGCGGTCGCCACGGAGCCGAGCTCCAGCCCGAGGTCGCGCACGGCCTCGCTGCTCATCAGGGACACCACGCGGAACGGTCCGCACTGCAGCTCCACCTGCGCCATCACGGTGTCCGCCGTAATGGCGGTGACGAGTCCGACGAAACGGTTCCGGGCCGAACTTCCCACTTGGGCCGGATCGTCGGGAAGCTGGGCCTGGTCCCGGGCCAGTTTCGCCAGTTCCAGGCCGTCCACTGCCAGGCGGCCGGCATCGTCCTTGAGAGGCGTCAGGCTTCCCTGCTCAATCCAGCGCCGGACGGTGTCGTCGCTGACGCCGAGGAACCGGGCCGCTTCGGAGACGCGAATATTAGGCATGCCCCCACTATATTCCTCATTTGCGGAAGAATCCGCCGCTCAGCACCGCAAAGGCCACGCAACGGTGCTGCCAGGACGGCGCGTCGGGTGCTGCCCTGCCCCGGCGGCCGTAAGACATTTGCCATGGCCTGCGGCGGCGCACCACCGTAGGCTTTGGACTGGGGCGGAGCCGCGGTCAGGCGAGGGAGCACTGCCATGAAGTGGGTCAGGCCGGGTCATCCGGAGTACGACGAAACACGAAAAGTCTTCAATACGATGATCGACCGCCATCCGGCCGTCATCGCCCGATGCGCAGGCCCGGCCGACGTCGCCGAGGCCCTGGCCTACGCCCGGTCGCACGGCCTCGACGTGGCCGTCCGCGCGGGAGGCCATTCGGTGGCCGGGATGTCCACCAATGAGGGCGGCCTGGTGGTGGACGTCCGCCCGATGAAATCGATCACCGTGGACCCGGACGGGCAGACCGCCACTGTCGGGGCCGGAGTGACGTGGGGCGAGTTCGACCGTGCCACCCAGGAACACGGCCTGGCCACCACCGGCGGCCGGGCCTCCACCACCGGTGTCGCGGGGTTCACCCTGGGCGGCGGCTCCGGCTGGCTGGAGCGCAGCTACGGATTCGCCTGCGACAACCTGGTTTCCGTCAACCTCGTGACCGCGGACGGGGAGCGCGTCACGGCGAGCGCTGCTGAGAACCCGGAGCTGTTCTGGGCCCTGCACGGCGGAGGCGGCAACTTCGGCGTGGCCACGGAGTTTACGTTCAAACTGCACCGGCTCGGCCCCCAGGTCATGGCCGGGCTCATGCTCTGGCCAGGTGCCGCCGCTGCGGAGATCAGCCGCGGCTACCGGGACATCGCCCTGGCCGCGCCCGACGCCGTCGGCGGCGCACTGGTGTACCTCACCGCCCCGCCGGAGCCGTTTGTCCCCGACGACATGGTGGGCAACCTCGCCGTGGGAATGGCGTTCCTCTACGCCGGGGACCCGGCCGAAGGCGCCGAACACGCCGAGGCGTTCCGCGCGCTCGGCCCGGCCGTGGACCTTGTGGACGAGATGAATTATGCCGATTTCCAGTGCATGATCGATGACCCGCCCAACCTTTATCACTACTGGAGTGCCGACTACCACGATGAGTTGCCGGATGCCGCCCTGGACGTGACAGTGGACGCGGCCCGGCACCTTCCCGAGCCGTATTCCCAGCAGCTTATTGTCCGCTGGGGCGGCGCGGTCGCCGGCCCGGCAGCCGCCGGCACTCCGCTGCAGAACCGCGCCGCCCAGTGGGTTACCCACCCCTATGGAATGGAGGCAACGCCGGCGGCCGCGCAGGACGCCAAGGCGTGGGTGAAGAAGTTCCGGGCGGACATCGCGCCGTACGCCAACGGCGGGGTCTGGCTGAACTTCGTCGGGGACGAGGGCCAGGACCGCGTCCGGGCCGCGTTCGGCGAGGAAAACTATGCCCGGCTGGCGCGGGTGAAGCGCGAGTTCGACCCCGGGAACGTCTTCCACGGCAACCAGAACATCCGTCCCGCCGCCGCGGTGTGACCCCGGAGGCGGACCGGACCGGCGTTAGACTGCCTCCATGGCCGTCTATGTCGATCCGCCGCTCTGGCCTGCCCACGGAACCCGCTTCTCCCACCTCGTGTCGGACACGTCCCTCGAGGAGCTGCACGCTTTCGCCGCCGCCGCCGGCATCCCGGAACGGGCGTTCGACGGCGACCACTATGACGTGGCCGAGGCCCGCTACGGGGACCTCGTCGCGGCCGGGGCCGTCCCCGTGGAAGGCCGGGTCCTGGTGCGCAAGCTGGTTGCGAGCGGCCTGCGCATCCCGGCCCGGCGGCGCGGGAAAGCACTCCGGGTTCCGCTCCTGAACCGCTGGAACGAAGTCCTCCCCGGCCACGATGCGCTCTTCCTTGACCTGCTGGACCGCTGGGGCGAAGACCACCGGAAGTACCACGGCCGCACCCACCTGCTTGCCGTGCTGGAAGCTCTCGACCTGCTGACGGAGCCGGCCCGCCCGGCCCGGACCGTGCTGCTCGCTGCCTGGTTTCACGATGCCGTCTACCGCGGCATCGCCGGCGAGGATGAGGAAGAGTCGGCCAGGCTGGCCGGCGACCGGCTACACCTCGCCGGACTCCCGGCCGGCGAGGTGGACGAGGTGGTGCGCCTGGTGCTGATGACGGCGGACCACCGCCCGGATCCCGGAGACGACGCCGGCGCCCTGCTCAGCGACGCCGATCTCTCCGTGCTCGGCGGGGAACCGGAGGCCTATGCCCGGTACGTGGCCGCCGTCCGGGAAGACTTCGCCCACATCGGCGACGCCGACTTCGCCGCCGGCCGCGCCGCCGTCGTCCGCCAGCTGCTGCAGCTCGATCCGCTCTTCCACACGGAGCGCGGCCGTGCCCTGTGGCTGGACGCCGCCCGGAGGAACCTGCAGGGCGAACTCAGCTGAGCGTTACTCACGCGGCGATGCTGAGGTGGCTCGCCAGCCGGTCGAAGGAATCCCGCCAGCCCTCGCCGTGACGGTCGCGGCTGGCCGCGGACTCGAACGGGCCCTGGGTGAACGTCATCTGGGTGCCCCCGTCGATCTCCTCCAGCCGGATGGTCACCTCGGTCTCAAAGCCGCGGGTGCCGTCCGGCTTGTCCCAGGCGTGCGTGAACACGAACAGGTGCGGCGGCTCGACGTCGGTGTGGACGCCGCTCCACCAGTATTCCTGCCCGGTGCTGTCCTGGACCATGCAGGCGCGGTACAGTCCGCCGACTTCGAGGTCGGCGTCAATGCTCTCCCGCGGCACGTGAAAGCCCCGCGGGCCCCACCAGTCCGGAGCCTGGTCGGGGTCCGTCAGCGCGGACCAGACCACCCCGAGCGGTGCCCTGAACTCGCGGACAATGACCAACATGAGGTCCGTGTCGCCGGACGCCTGTTCGCTCATGAACCTCTCCCTCGGTTTCCTCGCACGTGGCGGCGGCTGTGTCCGCAGGCCGCCCGGCCGCCCTAGCGGCGGCTGTGGCTGTAGGCCGTGACGAAGGGCCTGCTGGACGGGACGATCTGTTTGCCCAGCGGCATCAGCGACACCGGGATGAGCTTGAGGTTGGCGATGGCCAGCGGGATGCCGATGATCGTGATGGCCATGGCGAAAGCCGTGATGACGTGCCCGATCGCCATCCAGATGCCGGCCACCACCAGCCAGATGACATTTCCCAACAGGGTGAAGACGCCGTTGCCGCCCGGCTTGTCCACCACCATGCGCCCGAACGGCCACAACGTGTAGGAAGCGATGCGGAACGAGGCCACTCCCCACGGGATGGTGACGACCAGCAGGCAGCAGACGACGCCGGCGAGGAAGTATCCGAGGGCCAGCCACAGGCCGCCGAAGAGCAGCCAGATGATGTTCAGGAGTGTCTTCATGGATCCATTCTCGCCCGTCGGAGTGACATTCGACCTAGGGGTTGGCCCGGAAAAATCCCTGAGTTTCGGCTACCGCCCTTACGCGTCCGGCTGCTTGACCATGGCGGCTTCAACACTGATCTTGACCTTGTCGCTGACCAGCAGGCCGCCGGCCTCGAGGGCGGCGTTCCAGGTCAGGCCGAATTCCTTGCGGCTGATGTCCGCCTCGGCACTGAACCCGGCCCGGGTGGCGCCGAACGGGTCCACCGCAACGCCGGTGTACTCGACTTCGAGCTCCACGGGTTTGGTGACGCCGCGGATCGTGAGGTCTCCGGTCAGCACGTAGTCGTCCCCGTCACCCCGGATCCCGGTGGCCCGGAATGTCATGTCCGGGTAGGTTTCGACGTCGAAGAAGTCCGCGCCGCGGACGTGGGCGTCACGGTTGGCGTCGCCCGAGTCGAAGCTGGCGGTCTTGATCGTGGCGTGCAGGCTGGCGTCGGCGAGTGAATCGTGCACCCTGGCCTCGGCAGAAGCCTCGTTGAACCGGCCGCGGACCTTGCTGATGCCCGCATGGCGGACGCTGAAGCCGACTTCACTGTGGGACATGTCCAGCGTCCACACTCCGGGGGTCAAACCTTCGGGCAGAGTCACAACGGTCTCCTTCGAGCCGGGGCGGGCCTGTCCCGCCGGGACGGTCGGGGTGTTTCCCCACCCAGCATGCTAACGAGGAAGCCCCGCGCGGGCTAGGTCCCGCCGGCTCTTGACGCCCGGCGCCTGCTCTGGCCATCGCCCCACGGCCGGGTTAGTCTGGCCTGTAAATGCCGGGTAATCACCCAATTTCACGGCAGTACGCAAACCAACAACACTGTTCAAACCATCCTGATCGACCAAGTGATGCGAGGAAACGTGGCCGGGACCCTGGGGAAACGTGGCAAGGCGGGTGCGGGCGCGGCCCTGTTGGGTCTGGTCCTGCTGCTGTCCGCCTGCGTTCCCGGACCGCCGGAGCCCTCGCCGCGCCCGAGCCCCGGCACGACCTCGCCGGGCCCGGCGCCGTCCGGACCGCCGTCGCCGACTGCCGCACCGTCCCCCGGAGAGACCGTGCACTTCACCGCCCAGGGGGACATCGGGATCAGCTCGGGCGCCAGGAAGGTGCTCGACGTCGTGGCCGGACTCCAGCCCCAGTTCAACCTGGCGCTGGGCGACTTCGCGTACAAGGCCGGGTTCGAGCAGGAGTTCTGCGACATGGTCACCGGCCGCCTCGGCGGGGAGTTCCCCTACCAACTGCTGACCGGAAACCACGAGAGCGACGGCCGCGACGGCGACATCGGAAAGTACGTCCAGTGCCTGCCCAACAGGATGCCCGGACTCCAGGGGGAATACGGCACGCAATGGCGCATGGACGTCCCGGAGCAAAATCCCGTCGTCCGCTTCATTCTCGTCTCCCCGGGCATCGACTTCGCCGACGGACAGCCGCTGGACTACTCACGGGACAGCGAACGCTGGCGCTGGACCGTAGACGCGATCGACGACGCCAAATCGCGGAACATCGCGTGGACCGTGGTGGGCATGCACACCCCCTGCCTGAGCGTCGGCAACTACGACTGCCAGGCCGGGCAGGAGTTCACGAACATGCTGATCGAGAAAAAGGTGGATCTGGTCCTGTCCGGCCATGACCACGTCTACCAGCGGACACACCAGCTGGCCACCGGAGCGAACTGCCGGGAACTCGTTCCCGCCAGCTTCACCGCCGGCTGCCTGGCGGACACCGGCTCCTCGATGACCCAGGGTTCCGGCACCGTGTTCGCCACTGTCGGCGTCGGCGGCGTCGGGCTGTACAACGTGAAGACCGACGACCCGGAAATGCGCTACTTTGCCAGCACGTCCGGGAAGAACCAGGATCCGGCCCTCGGGACACTGGATGTCACGGCCACGCCGGAGGAACTGGCCGCCCGGTTCGTTCCCGCCGACGGCTACACCTTTACGGATACGTTCACGCTCCGGCGCGGGTAGGCGGCCCGGTGCGGGACCGCCAGGCGCGGGCCAGGCGAGGGCCAGGCGCGCCGGCTGGAAGCCGGCACCGCTCAAGAAGGGACCGCTCAGGAAGGGACCGCTCAGGCCGGCACCCAGATGCTGATCCAGTCGAGGGAGACGTGGCCCTGGGCCGTGGGCGCCGGGCAGCCGGTCAGGCAGGACTCGGTCTGCAGGATCAAGTGCATGGGGGTGGTGGGCGCCTTGTTGCTGACGCCCAGCGAACGACCGTCAAGGAAGAACTCGACCCGGCCCGGGCTCCATTCCATCGTGGCCACATGCCAGGACGTGACGGACTGGTCGGAATCGAACTTTTCAAACGCGTCCGCGCCGTTCCGGTCATAATGCACGGCACCGTAGATGATCTTGGCCAGGTCCCCTTCCGGGAAGTCGACCTCGCCGTCCCGGGGCCAGACGCCGCTGTCCGGCCACAGAAGCCACGCCGTCTTGAATCCCGGGATCGCGTCGGCCCGGTAGCGCACCGAATACCGGCCGTAGAGCAGGCTGTTGGCCCGCGGCGGGTTGGAGCTGGCGTTGGGGATCTTGGGCGTGGGCGCCGCCCCCATGATGATCCCGTTTTCCGTGTGCAGGTACCAGTCGAGTGTGCCGTTGCGGACGCTGAGAACTTTGGACGGGTAGTAGCCGGTCTTGCCCCCGTTTTTCTGCCCCGCCGTGTCCGGCGTGCCGTCCTTGTAGCCGGCGCTCCACCGTGAGCTGTAGAGCGGGCCGGGAAAACCGCCCACCGGGACGTCACCGGCGGAGAAGTCCTCGACGAAGACCTGCTTCCAGCCGGGAAGATCGCCCGTCATGGACACGTCAGTGGTCCGGACCGGACCCGGCGCCGCACCTGCCCCCGCCGGCGGCGCGGAACCGGCGCCAGGTTCCGCGGCCGCCGGCGGTGCGGAGGCAGCGGGCGCCGGAGCAGCGGGCGCTGCGGCTGGAGGCGTCGCTGCAGGCGTCGCCGGAGGGGTTGCCGGCTGGCTGTTTGGAGAGGCCGAAACCGAGGTGAACAGCGGCCGCTCGGCGACAGGTGCGGTCACGCTGCCGCACCCGGCCAGCGCCAGGACCACGGCCGGGACCGGCAAGAAGCGAAAAAAATGGAGGCGTCGGCTGCGGATCGGCACTCGCCCCCTGTCAACGGGTGTCCGCATCCGGCTAGTCTCGCATGCGGGCAGCGGTCCATCAACCGAATCCGCAGTTTTTTAGTTGAAACTACAAGTTAATCCAAGGTTAATGCAAGGTGCCGTGATCAAACTTTAATCCTGGGGCAAATAACTAAGTTGTCCACAACTGTCGGGCGTGTGCATCGGGTCTGTTTCCGGGTCGAGCTACCGGGAAGCGCTGCAGTTGGGGCGAGCAGAATACTTCTTTGAGTGGTGAGGCCAGTGTCCATCCCTAATCTCAAGCCGACCGCGCGCCCCCAAACGACGCCCCCGCCGGCGAATCCCTCCGTCAGCGTGGTGATACCCACGCTGAACGAGGCAATGAACCTGCCTTGGGTGCTGCGGCGCATGCCCTCATACGTCGATGAGGTGGTTATTGTCGACGGCCGCTCCCTGGACGGCACCGTGGAAGTTGCCCAGGCTTTGCGCCTGGACGTCGTGGTGGTGAAAGAACCCCGCCCCGGCAAGGGAAATGCCGTGCGCGCCGGATTCGCGGCCGCTTCCGGCGACATCATTGTCATGCTCGACGGCGACGGCAGCATGGATCCCCAGGAAATCGGCTGGCTGGTGACTCCCCTGCAGCACGAATACGACTTCGTCAAAGGATCCCGCTATGTGACCGGCGGCGGCTCGGACGATCTGACCTGGTTGCGCAGCGGCGGGAACAAGATGCTCACCGGCCTCGCCAACGCCGTGCTGCACAGCGACTACTCGGACCTTTGCTACGGCTACATCGCCCTGCGCCGCGAATGCGTTGACATCCTGGAGCTGGAGTCGGACGGGTTTGAGATCGAAACGGAACTCATCGTCCGGGCCTCGAGGGCCGGCCTGCGCATTGCCGAGGTTCCCAGCCATGAACTGTCCCGCATTTCCGGCCAGTCAAACCTGCACACGTTCCGGGACGGCTGGCGGGTGCTGCGCACACTGGCGCGCGAGCGCGTGAGCTGGGAGGCCCCCACCGCCGGGGCACGCCCCGAGGCCCTGCGCCGGGTCAAATACAAGTACCCGAACGAGGCGTTCCCGCACGTTCCCACCGATCCCAGCAGCGTGCTGGGCGTACGGGCAGGTGACTGAAATGTCCCTGAATCCGGGCCTGCCGGCCGTATCCGTCGTCATTTGCTCCTATTCCGAAGACCGCTGGGACCTGCTGATGGGGGCCCTGGACTCGGTCCGGACCCAGACCGTCCCGGCCAAGCAGACGATCGTCGTCGTCGACTACAACGTGGACCTCTACAAGCGGCTCATCTTCAGCGTCCCTGACGCGGTGATTGTCGAGAACACCGGCCCCAAGGGCCTCTCCGGCGCCCGGAACACCGGCACCGCCGTCGCGAAGGCCGAGATCGTGGCGTTCCTGGACGACGACGCCGAAGCCGCACCGGACTGGCTCGAACGGCTCGCGGCCCTGTACGACGACCCCGGCGTCCTCGCCGTCGGCGGCCGGGTGGAACCGATCTGGGAAGCCGGACGACCGGGCCACTTCGCCAACGAGCTCGACTGGATCGTCGGCTGCACCTACCGGGGCATGCCCAAGGTTGCCGCCGAGGTCCGCAACGTGATCGGCGCGAACATGTCCTTCCGCGCCGACGTCCTTGACCGTGTCGGCGGCTTCAACACCGCCCTGGGCCGCCAGGACGCCGTGCCGCTGGGCTGCGAAGAAACCGAGCTGTGCATCCGCGCCGTCATCGGCGCCCCGGGATCGCGCGTGGTCTACGAGCCCGCGGCCCTGGTGCACCACCACGTTCCGGCCGGGCGCGGCACCCTGCGGTACATGCTGGCGCGCTCCTGGTCAGAAGGTATTTCCAAGGCCCAGGTCAGCAAGGTGGTCGGCCACAAGCGGGCGCTCGGCCCCGAACGGCGGTATGTCCGGCAGGTCCTGCCCCGTGCGGTGTTTGCCGGCGTCCGCAGCTGGCTCAGCGGTGAGGACCGGGCCGGGCTCGGCCGGGCGGCAGCCATCGTCGCCGTCCTCACCGCCACGGCGGCCGGCTACGTGCGCGGCCGCCGCCTGCCCGTTGCTCCCGCGCCGCTGAAACCGGCCCCGGTGCCGGCCGAAGAGCCCTGGAGGGAAGTCCAGTGACCGGCGCCGGCGAGGCGTCCGTCCCAGAACCCGGCACGGTGCCCACCCTGCACCGGGAACCACCCGACCGCCCGAACCCGACCCCAGAAAGTTTGGATTATGAGCCAGTCTGAACGCGACGTGAAACAGCCGATGAGTGCGTCCGCAGGAGCCTCCTTCGACGTCCATGGGATCGTAGGAATCGATGTGGAGGCCGGGACACCGGGGGAACCGCAACTCCGTGACATGCTCGCCCCGTTCCTGGGGAACTCCAGCGCGCCCCGGCGGATCACCGTCGGCGGGAAGGTCTCGCCGGTGTCCAGCCAGTCACACGCGGAGGACGCCTACCGCTTCACCGGCGAATCCCTCTACATCCCGGCGGACCGGGTCCAGATCCTCGAGACGAAGGACGGGTACCGGATCGAAGGCGCCGGCGAGCTGCTGACCTCCGTCATCCCCCTGCTGGACCGCCTCTGCGTGCAGGAGGAAACCGCGATGATCCACGCCGCCGTGGTGGACTTCCGCGGCTCCGGGGTACTCCTGCCGGCCTGGGGCGGGGTCGGTAAGACCAGCACCGTGGCGAAACTGGTGGCCATGCCCGACGTAAGGTTCATGGCCGACGACTGGGCCTTCATGGGTTCCGGCGGCATGCTCATGGGCTACGCCAAACCGATGTTCATCAAACCCCATCATCGCGCCATCTACCCGGACATGTTCCGGGGGACGCGCAAACCCCTGGCCCCCGGCTGGCTGACAACCCCTGTCGCCCACCTGGCCACGGCGGTCCATCCGGTCATAGTCCGGTATCCAAAAACGGCCGCCTTCACCCGCCGCTGGTCCCCCGAGCACCGGATGGTGCAGCCGGAACATGTCTTCGGCGCGCAGCGGATCTCCTCCGCGGCGCCAACGCAGCTGGCCATCTTCCTCGAGCGCTTCGACGGTGCCGACGCACGGCTGGAGGCACGCAGCGCGGAGTGGATGACATCGCGGATCGTCGGCAACTTCCATTCGGAACTGCCCATGGTGTCGCGGCGGCTCGTCGAGGCCCTCGGCGCCACCAGCCTCGTTCCCCTCGAGGCCCACTTCGGCCAGAAGGCCGCCGTGGTGCGCCGCGCCTTGGAAGACGTCCCCTGCTGGCTGCTCCGGCTGCCCGCCGCCTGGTCCGCGGACCAGGCATCCGACTTCATCGCAAACCTGGTCCGCTCAAAACTGGATGAGTGAGGCGGTTCCACGTGAGCGATCTGAAGGTGTCGGTTGTGGTTCCGGCGCGCAATGCCGCAGCCTGGCTGGGCGAGTGCCTGGAATCAATCCGCAGCCAACACCCGCACGAAATGATCGTTGTCGACGGCTGCTCGACGGATGACACGGCCGCGATCGCGCGCGCGTGCGGCGCCACCGTCATATCCGACGAGGGCGCCGGCCTGCCGGCGGCACGGATGCTCGGCGCCCGGACCGCGACCGGCGACGTCGTCGCCCTGATCGACGCCGACGTCGTCCTGCCGCCGGACAGCCTGCGCCGGCTGCTGGCCGAGTTCGAGGCCGGCGGCTACGACGGTCTGCAGTTCGGCCTGGCCAGCGAAGCCGACGGTCCCGGGTATTGGGGGGCGGCGCTGGCCTGGCACCACAACCACAGCCGCGTGCGCGGCTGGTTCGGCGTCAGCGCCACCCTGATGCGCCGCGACGTGCTCCTCGCGGTCGGGTTCGACGACGACTTCCGCTCCGGCGAGGACGTGGAGCTGCGGATCCGCCTGGAGCAGGCAGGCTACCGGCTCGGGGTGTCCGACTCGGTCGTGGTCAGGCACCGGTTCGGCGACACGTTTGACTTCGCCCGCGACCAGTGGCTCCAGGACGGGGCCGGGATGGCCCGGACCGTCCGCAAGCACCGGCGTCATGGCTGGATGGTGTTGGTGCCGCTGCTGGCCACCGTGCGCGGGGCGGGCATGTCCTTGTTCCGGGCTCCCCGCTTCCTGCCGTACTGGGTGTGTTTCTTCCTCTACAACTACGGCGCCATGTTCGGCGAGATCCTGCGCCCGGCCAATAAACCCATCTCGGTCGGCGGAAATGCGGCCTGGCTGGCGGCCGCGAGGATCGCGCCCATGGTGACGGGGTTCCTGTTCTGGGCGCTCGCGGCCCTCGTGCTCCCGCCCGCGCAACTGGGCCTGGGCTCGGCGGTAGTGTCCGCCGCCCTCCTTACAGTGCAGCTGGGGATGTTCGGCGTCGGCCCCGCCACGCTGACCCTCCTGCCCTCGGAATCCGACGGCGGCAGGCGCCTCATCGCGACAAGCCTGCTGACCGTCGCCACGTTCTCCCTCCTCGGCGCCGGCCTGCTGGTCGCCATCACACGCTGGATCGGCACGGGCGTCGGCGAGGCCTGGGACGATCCCCTGGTCACGATCCTGTTCGTCGCCACTGCGCTCCTGGCCGCGAGCGCCTACCAACTGGACCACGTGGGTGTCGCCCAGGAACGCGCGGACCGGACCCTGGTCCGGAGCCTCGCGCAAAGCTTCGTGCAGCTGGCCTTCCTGGCCGCCGCGTTCGCGGTCGGCTTCCGTGACCTGGCCGTGGTGGTGGCCGCCGTTGCCGCCGGCGCTCTGGCCAGCGTCCTCGTGGGCCTGCGCCAGCTGGGACGGGCAAAGGTTTCCCCGGACTGGCGGCACGGTCTCCGGCCGCGTCCGGCGCTGAAGCTCCTGAAGCCGGGCCTGCCCAACCACGCCCTCATGCTCGCCGACCGCGCCCCCGGCTACCTGCTCCCGCTCATTGTCGCGTCCACCTTGGGCCCGTCCTCGACGGCCGCCTGGTACATGGTGTGGATGATGGCCTCGGCGGTGTTCTTCGTGCCGCAGTCGGCCGGCTTCACCCTGCAGACGGCCCTCGCCGGGACACGGGCCAGGCCCGGCCTGGTCAGCTCCGCGCTCCGCGCCAGCCTCCTGCTGACTCTCGCCGCAGGCCTCCTCCTGATACTTGCCGGCCCGTTCCTCCTGGGGTTCCTCGGTCCGCAGTATGCGTCCGCCTGGGTCCTGCTGCCGGTCCTCGTTCCGGCCTTGCTGCTGAGCTGCGTGACCCAGGTCTACTACGGGCTGTGCCGGGCCCAAGGGCGGCTTCTCGAAGCCATCGTCGTCGCCACGTTGGCCGCGATCCTGGTCGTGGCACCCGCCGCGGCCGTGGCCCAGCAATCCGGCCTCACCGGCGTCTCCGTGCTCTGGGCAGTGGCCCAGGCGGCGGCTGCGCTCATCGCCGCCCGGCGTCTGGTCCTCCTGACCCGGGCGAAACACGCCGCCACCACAGGCGAGCGTCCTTCAGCGGCACGCCACCAGCCGACCTGAATCGAGAAATCATGACACATAGAACGGCTGGGAGCCCCCCGGCGCACGCCGCCAACCGGCACGACCCCCGGGTGCGCGACGGCGCCGCCAAACCGCCCACCCACCGCAACCTTGGACTGACCCCCACGTGGCATGTCGGCGCCCTCGCCGCGGCCGCCGCAGTGGCCCTCGTCCTCGGCGTCTGGAGCATGACGCAGGTCGATCCCACGCGGATCGGCGGGTCCGGACTCATTGATGTCCTCCCGCCGGCCTACTTCGTCGCCCTCGCTCTCAGCCTGACCGGGTTTGTGGCCTCGCTGAGCCTCCGCCGCCTCGTTCCGGCCCTCCTGACGTGGCAAATCATGGTCACGGTGGTCGTGCTGCACGGCGCCGACGCCGTCATCCATGGCCTGCCGCGGCTTGAGGCCAGCTACCGGCATCTGGGCATCGCCGACACCATCGCCCAGTCAGGGCAGCTGAATCCGAACCTGGACGCCTACTTCAACTGGCCAGGATTCTTCAATCTGCTCGCCATGCTGTCCGGCGCAACCGGGACCAAGGACCTCATGGGCATCGCCACGTGGGCGCCGGTCGGAATCAACATCCTCCTGCTGGCACCCCTGCTGGCCCTGGCCCGGCGCCTGACCGCCAATCCGCGCCAGGCGTGGGCGGCCGTCTGGATCTTCTACCTGGCCAGCTGGATCGGGCAGGACTATCTGTCGCCGCAGGGCTATTCGTTCCTCCTCCTCGTCACGCTGGTGGCCTGCCTGCTGTGCGTCTTTGGCGGATGGGCCTGGCCCCCGGACCGCACCCGGTCCTCCCGGTGGCTGACCCGGAATGTCACCAGGCTGGACGGCGCTGTTCCCCGGCAGGGCATCATCGAGCCGTCACCGAGGGACGCGGCGGTGCTCGTGGTGGTCTGCGGGCTGCTGCTGCTGGCCATGACGACTTCACATCAGCTCACCCCGTTTGCCGCGATCCCCATCCTGGCGGCGCTGCTGCTGACCGGCCGCCTGCGGCTGCGCTTCCTGCCGGTACTTGCCGTTGTCCTGCCTGTCGGCTGGCTGTTCTTTGCGGCATCGACTTTCCTTGAAGGACACTTCGGCCAGCTGTTCAGCGCCCTCGGTGACATCGGCGCGAACAGCTTCGGCGCCCTGAGCACCCGGGTCTCCGGCAGCGACGCCCACGTGTTCGTCGTCTACACGCGCATGGCCGAGGTCGCGCTGGTCTGGATTCTCGCGGCCATCGGCGCTTTCATGGGCTACCGGCGGAAAGCGCCGTGGCTGGCCGCCGCGGCCGGGGCCCTTGCCCCGCTGGTCCTCATTCCGCTCCAGCCATACGGCGGTGAACTGCTCCTGCGGCTGTATCTGTTCAGCCTGCCGTTCGCCGTCTGCCTGGCGGTGCTGCCGCTGATGTCTGACCGGTCGGCCGGGCTGAGCCTCCGGCGCGCCGTCGGGCTGCTGCTGATGGGCGCCGTCCTGGCCACGACCACGATCGTTTCGCGCTACGGAAACGACAGCATGGAGAGCTTCAATGACGACGAGATCGCTGTCGTGAACCACCTCTATGCCACCGCGCCCACCGGTGCCGTCCTCATCGAGGCGGTCCGCAACACCCCGTGGAGATTCCAGCACTACGCGGAGTACGACTACCGGGCGCTCGTGCCTGCCGAGCCCATTCCCGACGCCCCGCCGCTCAGCTGCGACGCCGCCAACCAGATCGCCCGCAAGGCGGGCGCGTACCTGATCATTACCGAAAGCCAGCAGGCGGCGGCCGAACTCCGCGGCTCAACCCCTACCGGCGACCTTCAACGTTTTATCGCCACATGCGCCACCAGTCCGGGCTGGACGAAGGTATATGAGAACGCCGGCGGCGTGATTTTTCACATCGAAGGAGTTAGCAATGCCAAGTGAACGCAGCTACGTGACTTACACGACGGCGGCCGTCGCCGTCGCCGCCATCCCGCTTTCGTTCGTCGGGCCCGAGGGCCTGCGCCTGGCGGTGATCGGCCTGCTGATGCTGGCCGGGCCCGGGACAGCGCTGGTCCTGCTCCTGCGTCTGGACCCGCCGCGTTCGGCGCAGGCCACCGGCGCACTCCCCCTCAGCATCGCCATCGCCATCGCCACCAGCCTCGCTATGTCCACCCTCGTGGCGACAGCCATGATCTATGCGCGGCTCTGGTCACCGCCGGCAGGCGTCTGCATCCTCGCGCTCGTCACCCTCGCCTTCCTGGGCCTTGAGCTCAGGAGGCCGCGGCGCGCCGTGTCACAGGTGCGTGCGAAATGATCGTCTTCCTGACCGGGCTGGCCACGGTCTCGGCCCTCGTGACCTGCGATGTGCTGCGCGTCCTGAAGCCGGACAAGGCCCTCCCCCGGCCCGTACTGATCATCACCGCAGCCCTGCTGGCGATCGTCGCAGTCTCCGCGGTGGTGCGCCTGGTGCAGCTGACACAGCTGGCGTGAACTCGCCCAGCCGTGCCGGCGCCATGGCGCCGGCACACCTGAACAAATCCACCCCAGCACGGAAAGTACTGTCCATGAGAAAACTCAAAGCCCTCAGCATGGCGGGAACGCTCGGATTGCTCGTAGCCGGTTCCCTTGTTTTTGGCTCCGCCCAGGCCGCTACCGCTGCAACCTGCAGCCCCGCGCCGACCAACTCCTATCCCGGAACGGTCGTGCTGGCCACAGGATTCGAGGCGGGCGGCTGGTGCGGCCTGATTCCCCAGGTAGGGGGCACGGGCACGGCCACTATTTCCAGCTCCACGAAACACGCCGGCTCGAAATCGGCCAAGCTCCACGTCACCACGGACTCCGGCTCGCTCGCCAACCTTTCTTCCCCGGCCTTTGCCTCGGGAACCAAGACCTCGTACGCGGACGGCTGGTTCAACATCACCGTTGCCGGTGTTTCGGGCAATGACGTCCCATACTTCCGGTTCTTTTCCGGCTCCACCCGGGTTGCCGACATTTACCGGTACAACAGCAACGGGCAGCTGTGGCTCCGGGTGACGTCGCCCAGCGGCTCCTTCGTGTACACCAAGCTGGTCTCCTCAAGCATTTCCCTGAGCGCCTGGCACCACGTGAGCATGCGGGTGACGGCCAACGGCAGCTCAACCACCATCCAGGTATGGTTCGACGGCGTCCAGCGGTACAGCAGTTCCAGCGTCAGCATGCTCGGCAGCAGCCTGAGCAAGGTTCAGCTGGGGGCCGAGCATTACCGGCAAAAGGGCGACGAATACATCGACGACGTCATCATCAAGCGCTCCTAGGCAAGCGAACGGCGGGCAGCCTCACTCCGACGACTTGGCTGCCCGCACGAAATCCCCGATTTTGGCCAGGTCCTTGACGCCGCGCGCCGACTCGACCCCCGAGGAGACGTCGACGCCCCACGCACCGGCTTCCGCGGCCGCGCGGGCCACATTGGCCGGGTCGAGGCCGCCGGCCAGGAGCCACTTCCGTCCAGTGAGGGATCCAGCCAAGGATCCGGACACGGATTTGGCCCGGACGGAGCCGTAGTCCCAGGCTTCGCCGGAGCCGGGGACAGCGGCATCGATCAGGAGCAGCTCCTCGCCCCAGTCCTCGAAGGCTTCCGGGGAGGCTGCCATGGTGACGGCCCGGATGAGCTTCATCCCGGCGTCGTGCACTGTCCGGACGTCCGCCGCCGAACGGTCGCCGTGGAGCTGGACCCAGTCCAGGCCCGCCTCGCGGGCCACGGCGACGGCGTCGGCCGCGGATTCGTGCCGGAACACCCCCACGGCCGGCAGTCCGGCCGGGACATCGGCGAGCAGAATCCTGACCTGTTCCGGCGTGACCTGGCGCGGGCTGCGGGTCAGGACGAAGCCGACCGCGTCCGCGCCCGCCCGGGCCGCGGTGCGCACTGATTCCGGGGTGCTCAGGCCGCAGACTTTGACGAACATTCGGGCTCCTTTTGAACGCTTCCTGCCTTGACGTTAGCAAGACCGGGCATCCGCCGCCGACTTCACGACGGCTCCGGTTCGATCGTCCGGCACGGTGGTCCGGCCCGATAGGCTGAGGCGATGCAGATCATCCGCTATGCCGAGCTCAATGCAACCCCCTGGCGCAACGGCGGCGGGGTGACCCGCGAACTGGCACGGCACCCCCGGGCCGCGTCGGGGCAAAACGGCGCGGACAGCACCCCGTCGGACTGGCGCATCAGCATTGCCGAGGTCGCCTCGGCCGGGCCCTTCTCCGCCTTCACCGGCATGGACCGCGTGCTGACCGTCATTGACGGCGAGTTGCTGCTCCTGAGCGTGGACGGAGCCGAGCACCCGCTGGAGAAGTACCGCCCATTCCGGTTCTCCGGCGACGCGGACTCCGCGGGCGCACTTCCCACGGGCGACATCATGGACCTGAACGTCATTACCCGCAACGGCGCCTATAGGGGTTACACGTCCATCGTCGAACTCTCGAAGAAGCGCGCCTATCCGCTGTTCGCGGGCCAGTTCGGCATCCTGCTGCAGGGCCAGGCCAGCGTCAGTCCCGCCCCGGCAGCCCCCGTGGAACCGCCGGCCGCCGGCGCATCCGCGCCCGAGCGGATCGAGCTGAGCCGTTACGACGCCGTCGTCGGTGCGGATGCGCAGACGCCGGAAGTCCTCGGCCGCGGCTTCCTGGCGGTCGTCTCCATCGACGCGGTAGAGGCGGCGGCGCGGTAGCGTCCACCGGCGCCCGGCAACGATTAGCCCTTCTCGGCCTTCACCCGCGCCCCGCCGACACCGACCGACTCCCCGGAGAGCCGCTGCGCGAGCCAGATGGGCACGATCGAGACCACGATCAGCACGACGGCGACGACGTTGACCACGGGCGCCTGGTTCGGGCGGAACAGGTTCTGCAGGATCCAGATCGGCAGCGTGGTCTCCCCCGCCCCGATGGTGAACGTGGTGACGATGATCTCGTCGAAGCTCAGCGCGAAGGCCAGCAGCCCGCCGGCCAGCAGCGCAGAACGCAGTTGCGGGAAGGTCACCAGGTTGAACGTGGTGAAGACGCCGGCGCCGAGGTCGGCGGACGCTTCCTCCAGCCCGGGGCTCATGCGCCGGAGCCGGGCAATGACGTTGTTGAACACCGTCACCATGCAGAAGGTGGCGTGCGCGATCACGACCGTCCAAAGGCTCAGCGGGACGCCGAGGATGGTGGTGAACATGTTGTTCAGGGCGATGCCGGTGACGACGCCGGGCAGCGCGATCGGCAGGATCACCAGGAGGTTGATGACGTCCCGGCCAAAAAACGCGTACCGCTGCAGTGACAGCGCCAGCAGCGTCCCCAGCACCAGCGAGACGACGGTTGCGACCACGGCCACCCACAGGGAGGACACGACGGCCTCGCGGACGCCCGGGGAGTCGAAGGCCTTGCCCCACCACTCCAGGGTGAAGCCTTTGGGCGGCCAGCCGAATGTCCGGTCCGCATTGAACGAGTTCACCACCACCAGCAGCAGCGGCGTGTAGATGAACAGGAACACGAGCGCGGTGATGACGCCCAGGACCACTTTGGCGCTGCGGGAAAGTCTCATGGTGCTCCTCGCGCTACAGGTTGTTCAGGGCGCCGGTACGGCGGACGATGAAGAGGTAGAACATGATGATGGCGATCGGCACCAGCGAGACCGCCGCGGCGAACGGCAGGTTGTTCGCCGCGCCGACGTTGGCGTAGACCACGGTGCCGAGCATCTGCGTGGTCCCGCCGACAATTTGCGCCGTGATGTAGTCGCCCAGGGACAGGGAAAACGTGAAGATCGTGCCCGCGATGATGGAGGGGACCAGCAGCGGAAGCATGACAAGGCGCATGGTGGTCAGCGGTTTCGCGCCGAGGTCCCCGGAGGCCTCCAGCAGGGAGTCCGGCACCCGGTCAAAGCCGGCATAGATCGGCAGGATCATGTACGGCAGCCAGATGTAGGACAGGGTCAGGATGACGGCGGTCTCGCCGTACCCCGGCGATGACAGGCCGATCGGCGCCCCCAGCCATTCCAGCAGCCCGCCCTCGGCCAGGACATTCCGCCAGGCGTACGCCTTGACCAGGTAGCTGGCCCACAGCGGCATCAGCACGGCCACCACGAGCAGTTTCTCCCAGCGGGCGGGAGCCACCTTGGCGATGAAGAACGCGATGGGCAGCGCCAGGACCATGTCGATCAGGGTGACCGCCACCGCGATCCATAAGGTGCGCAGCGTGATCCGCTGGTACACCGGGTCGGTCAGGACCGTGACGATGTTCTCGGTGGTCCACTCCGTGGACACCTGCCCGGTGAAGGTGTCCACGGTCCAGAACGCTGTGACCAGCAGTGCGGCCAGGGCCGCAATGTAGACCAGCACCAGCCACAGCGCCGGTGCCGTGAGCAGCCCGGCAAGCCGAAGCCGGGGCGAACGGTGCAGCAGTGCCGAGAACGTGTTGGCCTTCGCCCGGGGCACGTCCCCGGCTGTGCGGGGTGCCCCGGGCGGAAGCTGCTGGATCTGTTGTGCCATCTCGCCTTAGTTTCTGCCGGCCGCCGGGCCGGCTGGTGATGTGCAGGTTCGCTGCCGCGTGGGGGGGTCGGACTCAGCCCTTGATTTCCGTCCAGGCCTTGGTCCATTCCGAGTAGTCGGTACACTTGACGTCCTTGCGGCCGTCCAGGCATGCCGCCACCGGGGTGGTCCAGTACCAGATCTTTTCGGCGTAGGCCTCGTCACCGGAGTGGTAGGTCTCGCAGTGCTTGGGGTCCTTGGTCTGCCCGCAGGCCTTGGCATTGGCCGGCGACTCGCCGAAGTACTCCGCCACCTGAGCGTTCACCTTGGGGCTGGCGATGTAGTCAAGCCACTTGTACGCGCAGTTCGGGTTCTTGGTCTTGGACCCGATCATCCACGTGTCCGACCACCCCGTGGCGCCCTCCGACGGAAGGAAGGCTGCAACCTTGGCGCCGTTGGCCTCGGCGAGGTTCGCCCCCACCTGCCAGGTGGTGCCGACCACGGTGCTGCCGGACGTGAAGGCCTGGACTTCCTTGACGACGTCGCTCCAGTACTCGCCGACGTGCGTGCGCTGCTGCTTGAGCAGGTCGACGGCGGCGGCCAGCTGGTCCTTGTCCAGTGCGTAGGGGTTCTTGATGCCCAGCTCCGGCTTGTGCGCCATGAGGTAGACGCCGGCGTCGGCGATGTAGATGGGCGAATCGTAGGCCGTGACCTTGCCGGTGTTCTTGGCGGCGTCGTCAAACACGGCGTTCCACGAGGTGGGCGCCGGGGTGACCTTGTCCGTGGAGTACATCAGCAGGTTGGCGCCCCAGCCGTGGGGCATCCCGTAGTTCACACCGTCAACTGTGTTCCAGGCCTTGTCCTTCAGGAACGGGTAGATGTCCGGGTAGTTCTTGAGCAGGCTCATGTTGACCGGCTGCACATCCTGCCCGGCGACGAGCCGCAGCGAGGCATCGCCGGAGGCCGAGATGACGTCGTACTGTCCGGTGCGCATCAGGGTCACGGCCTCGTCCGAGGTGCCGAAGGGCTTGAAACTGACCTTGCACCCGGTTTCCTGTTCGAACGGGTGCACCCAGTCCACCGCGGGGTCGTTGCTGCCGTCCTCCACATACCCGGGCCAGCCGAGGATGGACAGCTGGCCCTCGCCGGCGCCGATCTCGGTCTTGGCCGGCTGCGCCGACGGCGAGGAGCCCCCTCCGCCGCTGGTTCCGCAGCCGGCGAGCGCCAGCGCTGCCGCCGCAACCGCCCCGATCACGAGGGAGGCTTTTGTTCTGGGTGCCATGATCCTTACCTTTCGAGGTGGGTTGAAGAGATGGAGTGGTCAGCCGCCGTGCGCCGGAAGCCAGACGACGGCGTCGTCGTCCCAGCTGACGGTGACGGGCCGGCCCACCAGCTCCGCGTCGCTGCCGGGAAGCGTCTCCGGGACGAGCGCGACGACGGCGGGACCGCCGTCGAGCTGGACCCGCACCTGGGTGGCGTGCCCGACGTACACGAACGACGTCACGATCCCCGGCCGTGAGGTGGTGCCGGGCCGGTGGTCCGGTTCCCCGGACCAGGCGAGGCGCAGGCGCTCGGGGCGGATGCACAGCGGCTCCTCCCGGCCGTAGACGGCCCGGGCCTGGGCGGCGTCGAAAATGTTGGAGGTGCCGACGAAATTGGCCACGAAGACGCCGCCGGGGTGCTCGTAGATCTGGTGCGCGGTGCCGATCTGCTCGATGCTGCCGTTGTTGAAGACGCCGATCCTGTCACTCATGGTCAGGGCTTCTTCCTGATCGTGGGTGACGAAGATGAACGTGATGCCCAGCGAGCGCTGCAGCTCCTTGAGCTCGACCTGCATCTGCTGCCGGAGCTTCAGGTCAAGGGCACCGAGCGGCTCGTCCAGCAGGAGGACTTTCGGCTCAACGACCAGCGCCCGGGCCAGGGCAACCCGCTGCCGCTGCCCGCCGGAGAGCTGGGCGGGCTTGCGGCCGACGAACTTCCCCAGCTGGACGCGGTCCAGGGCCTCCCTGGCCCGTTCCCGGCGCTGGTTGCCGGGCATGCCGCGCACCCGCAGCCCGTAGGCGACGTTGTCCACGAGGGACATGTGCGGGAACAAGGCGTAGTCCTGGAAGACCGTGTTGACGTCCCGCTGGAACGGCGCCATCCCCGTGACGTCCTTGCCTTCGAGTTCGATGCTGCCGGAGGTCGGCAGTTCGAAGCCGGCGATGAGCCGCAGGACCGTGGTCTTGCCGGAGCCGGACGGGCCCAGCATGGAGAAGAACTCCCCTTGCCGGATGTCCAGGTCCACGCCGTTGACCGCGACGGCGTCCCCGAAGACTTTGGTGAGCTTGCGAAGGCGGATTGCCGGGACCTCTTCGGTCCCGGTGGAGGTGCCAGCGGCCAGTGTTTCGGTCATGCGGTGCGCCTTAGGTCGTTGCCGGATCATCCACGGGAAAGCCACGCAGCCGAATGTGATCCAGTCCACACCGGGCTGCTGGCCCAAATGCTATTACTTCATAGGTTTTATGTATAGACCCCCCGGCAAAGCCCGGATTAGGATGGCATCAGCCCGGATACCGGCGTAGGGAAGGGAGGCCCTGGTGCTGCTGTCACCCAAAGACGCCTCCCGAAGCCTGGCGGCCGTGTTCACCCCCATCAAGTCCCGCGGACTCGTCGACGAGGTGTGCGGCCGGATCGAACAGGCGGTGGAAACCGGGCTCCTGACCAGCGGACAGCGGCTGCCCAACGAAACCGAACTTGCCGCCGCACTCGGCGTGTCTGCGGTGACGGCGCGGGAGGCCCTGTCCCAGCTGCGGGCCTCGGGCATCATCCGGACCGCCCGCGGCCGCAGCGGCGGAAGCTTCATCGCCGACAACGTGCTCCCCTCCCGGGAACGGGCCCTGGCGCAACTGCACGGGCTGAGCCGGCTGCAAATCAGGGACCTGGCCCTGCACTACCAGGCGATCGCCGCCGCGTGCGCTGGCGTCGCCGCCCGGCGCTCCGACGCCGCCGACATCGCCACGCTGCGCTCGTTCATCCCCGCCATGGACGATGACCCGCTCAGCTGGCGCCTGGCGCTCTCCGAGTTCCTGCTCGAAGTCGCGGCCATTGCCCGCTCCGCCCGGCTCGCCCGGGAACTGATCCGGCTGCAGGCCGATCTCGGCACCCTCACCCTGCTGCCCTGCGCCGACGCGGGCTACCGCGGGCGCACCACGCTGCTGCTGGAGGACGTGGCGGCGGCCATCGAAGCCCACCAGCCAGGGGCCTCGGAAACCGGGGTCAAGGCCCTCATCTCCGCCACGACGGACTGGCTGCTCACCGAGCAGGCCAAACGCTATTGACCACGGAATGTTGACCCCGGAACTTTGACCCCAGAACGTTGACCACAGGATCCCGGCCCTTCGAGCTAAGGCAGCGACCATGACCAAAACCACCTCCACCGCAGGTCAGGCGGCAGGTTCACCCGACGCACCGGACTACCCGAGGACGTCAGGCCCAAGTTTGTCGGGTCCGGGACCTGCCGGACGGGCCGCCGCCGAGCTCGACGCCACGATCGCCGGCATCGAGCACCGGCTGGCCGCGTGGGCCGCCGAGGCCGGAGCGGCCTTGGCCGCCCTGTCCGGAAAGGTCACCGGCACGGCCGTGGACAAGCTCATCCGGCCGGTCGTCGAGGAGCTCGTGCAGCTGCCGGACGGCTATGCTGCGGGCGCCGGGTTCATCGCCAACGCCGGACTCCTCGGGCCCGGGCGCAGCTACATCGCCTGGTGGCAGGGCCCGGACCTGGAACCCGTAGACGCCCTGGCCAACTTCAGCCCCAACTCCATCAGCCGCTACGTCAAGGCCGAGTGGTTCCGGATCCCCGTCGAAACAGGCCAGGCGCATGTCACCGGGCCGTACGTGGATTTCCTCTGCAGCGACGAGTACGTCCTGACCTTCACCCACCCGGTTTTCACCCGGCCGGACGGCCCTGTGGCGGGAATTGTGGGCATCGACGTCACAGTCCAGCGGCTTGAACGCGGCGCCATGCCGGCGCTGCGGCGCATCGGGGCCCGGGCCACCCTGGTCAACGCCGACGGCCGGGCGGTCGTCTCAGCCGCGCCCGACATCGACGCCGGCGACCTCACCGCGCCGGAGGCGCCGTGCACGCACTACTCCGTGGGGCGCACGTTCACGGTCTGGAGCGATGCCGCCGGGCTGTGACGCCGGCGGTGCCGCATTGCCCGCCCCGCCGCGGCGCGGGACTTGCTAAACTTGGGCCCCAAGGCCCGCTGTTCCGGGCCTCCGGACGACGGTTCAGTACCCGGCACGCGACAAGACTGGCCACAGGAGCTTGTCATGTCGTGGCTGATACTCGTTCTTTCCGGGGCGCTGGAGGCCGTCTGGGCCGCCGCCCTGCACCGCACCGCGCAGGCAACGGGCCGCCGCAGGATCGTCCCCGCCCTCGTCTTCCTCGTCTCGGTCCTGGCCAGCACCGGGGGCCTCGCCGTCGCCCTGCAGAGCATCCCGACCGGCACCGGCTACGCCGTGTGGGTGGGCGTCGGCGTTGTGCTGACGTCGGCGTACGCCATCATCACCAAAGTTGAACGAGCAACACTTTCCCGGCTCCTGCTGCTCGGCGGCATCGCCGCCGGCGTCGTCGGGCTGAAGCTGGTGGCATGATGACGACGACACCGCGCACGGCACACCGGCCGGCCCCGGCCCTCGCCTGGCTGGTCCTGCTCGCCTCCGCCGTCCTGGAGGCCGTCTGGGCTACCGCCTTGGGCCTGTCCGACGGCTTCAGCCGGCCGCTGCCGACCCTCGTGTTCGCGGTGGCCGCCACCTTGAGCATGGCCGGGCTCGGCCTGGCCGTGAGGCGTATTCCGCTCGGCACGGCCTACGCCGTCTGGGTGGGAATCGGCGCGGCGCTGACGGTCGGCTGGGCGATGGCCACCGGCGTCGAACCCGCCAGCCCGCTTAAGCTGCTGTTCATCGCCGCCATTGTCGGCTGCGCAGCGGGCCTGAAGCTCCTGCCGGCCGGTGAAGCGGCAGCCCCGGAATAGCAGCGCGCGCCCGGCGGTTCTTGGCAGGGACGGAACCACCCACAGCGCGAACGGAGACCACATGACGGCAACACCAGTCCAGCTCGGCGACGGCCTCACAGTCAGCCCCCTGGGCTTCGGCGGCATGGCCCTGACCCCTGTCTACGGGGACGTGGACCCGGCCGAAGCCCTGAAAACCCTGCACCACGCGCTCGACGCCGGCGTCACGTTCCTGGACACCGCCGACATTTACGGCGGCGGCAGCAACGAGGAACTGATCGGACAGCTGCTCCGGGAACGGCGCGGCGAGGTCCAGCTGGCCACCAAGTTCGGCCTCGTGGGGACCCCGTCGGCCGGCTACACGGATATCCGCGGCGACGCCGCCTACGTGAGACAGGCTGCGGACCGCAGCCTGCAGCGGCTCGGCACCGACGTGATCGACCTCTACTACCTGCACCGCCGTGACCTCCGCGTTCCGATTGTGGAAACCGTGGAGGCCATGGCGGAGCTGGTGCGCGCCGGCAAGGTGCGGCACCTGGGCCTGTCCGAAGTGACGGCCGAGGAGCTGCGGGAGGCCAGCAGCGTCCACCCGATCGCCGCGGTCCAGAGCGAGTGGTCCATCTGGAGCCGCGACGTGGAACGCAACGTGGTTCCTGCCGCGGCGTCGCTGGGCGTGGGCTTCGTTCCCTACTCGCCGCTGGGACGGGGATTCCTCACCGGCACCGTGGACGCCTCGAAACTGGGCAGCAACGACTTCCGCCGCAACATCCCCCGCTTCGCCGAAACCGCGCTGGACGCCAACCAGGCCGTGGTCGCCGCGGTCCGGGCTGTCGCCGCCGAACTCAGCAACCCGGGACACACCGCGACTCCGGCCCAGGTGGCGCTGGCCTGGCTACTCGCCCAGGGCCGCAAACTCGGGTTGCCCGTGGTCCCGATTCCCGGCACGCGCCAGGCGGGCCGGATCGACGAGAACCTGGGCGCCCTGGCGCTCGAGTTGACGCCGGCCCAGCTCGGGACGCTCGACGCCGCGGCGGACGCCGTGGTCGGCTCCCGGGCGGCCGACCCGAGCTGGGTCTCCCAGGGCCGCGAATAGGCCGTCCTAGACTGAAGCCCATGGACTCGCTTATTCACTCGTTACGTGACATCACCATCCGCAGGATTTCAGTCAGCGAGATGGACAACAACGTGTACCTGCTGACCGCGAAAGCCTCTGGTGCCCAGCTCCTGATCGATGCGGCCGATGACTTGGCCGCCATCCAGGGGCTGCTCGCCGACGCCGCCGCGGATACGGCCGCGACGCCGAAGCTGGCGCTGATCGCCACCACCCACCAGCACTGGGACCACGTCCGCGCGCTGCCGGGCCTCGTGGAAGCCACCGGGGCGAGGACCGCCGCCGGGACCCTGGATGCTCCGGAGCTGCCGGTGCCGGTGGACGTACTGCTCGATCACGGGGACGTCGGCAACTTCGACGGTTTCGACGTGACGGCAGTGCACCTGCGCGGGCATACACCCGGCTCGGTGGCGCTCGTGTACCAGGACCCGGCGGGCCCGGCGCACATCTTCTCCGGCGACTCGCTGTTTCCCGGCGGCGTGGGCAACACGCAGAAGGACCCGGAACGGTTTGCCCGGCTGATCACCGACGTGAGCGAGCGGCTGTTCGACGTCTACCCGGATGACACCGTGGTGCACCCCGGCCACGGCAGGCCCACCACCCTGGGCGCGGAACGGCCGCACCTGGACGAGTGGCGCACCCGCGGCTGGTAGCTGGCGCCAGGCTTTGTGACTTGCGTAGCGAAGATCCTGGGGCCACGACCGCCGGTTCCCTGACCGTGGAGCCGCGCCGGCGAGGGCCCCGACCCGAGCTTGCGAGGGCCGGGAGCCGGTGCGGACTTGCGAGGTTAGGGAGCGGTTGGGGATTAGCGGCCGCGGCGCTCGTTCGAGGCCGGGGCCGACGCGCGGCGCGGGCCGCTGCGGGCCGGACGCCCGTTGCCGGAGCGGCCGTTGCCGCCGCCGGCGTACGACCCGCCCGACGTGCCGCCGGTGTTGGAAGACCACACCGTGGCCGCGCCACCGGACTTGGCACCACTGGACTTGGCACCGGCGGCAGCCCGCTGGCCCGTGGCCGGACGCCCGCCGCGCTGGCCGCCGGCCGATGCGCCCGTGCGGGGAGCACCGCTGCGGGGAGCAGAAGCCCCACGGGTGTCGCTGCGTCCGTCTGCGGCGCGGCCGTCGGAGCCGCGGCCGGCCGCGGCACGCCCGCCGGCGGCCGGGACGTCGTTGTGGTGCGCGTACGCCGTGGCGCGGCCGCGACCCCGGGCGTTGCGGCGCTCGGCGCGCGCGGCGTCGGCACGGTCCTGGTTCTGCTCCGCGACGCGGTCCGCGGCGTCGCGCGCGGCGGCCCGGCCCTCGTAAGCGACAGCGCGGCGCTCGGCGCGGGGAAGGTCGGTGCGGGGCGCCTCGGCGGACACCCGTCCGCGTCCACCCCGGCCGCCGCGGCCACCCGCCGTGGGTGCAGCCTGGCGGCGGGCGCGCTTGCGCTCGGCGTTGGCGCCGGTGGAGGTGCCGCCGCCGTGGTTCATCTTGGCGGCCAGCAGCGCGGCGCGGGTGCGGGGATCGATCTTCTCGGCCATTTCGCCGACGAGCTCGGCCACCAGCGGGGAGTTGGCGGTGACGCGCTCAAAATTGACGTCGACGCCGGCGGCCTTCATGAGCTTCTTGACGTCCGCCTGCTGTTCCGGCAGGGTCAGCGTGACCACGGTGCCGTCGGAACCGGCGCGGGCGGTACGGCCGGAGCGGTGCAGGTAGGCCTTGTGCTCCGTGGGCGGATCGACGTGGATGACGAGTTCGACGTCGTCCACGTGGACGCCGCGGGCCGCGACGTCGGTGGCCACCAGGACGCGGACGTCGCCGGAGGAGAACTCGGCCAGGTTGCGGTCGCGGGCGTTCTGCGAGAGGTTGCCGTGCAGGTCGACGGCGGGGATGCCGGCGTCGGTGAGCGTCTTGGCCAGCTTGCGGGCGTGGTGCTTGGTACGCATGAAGAGCACACGGCGCCCGGCGCCCGAGGCGAGTTCGACGATCAGCTGCTTCTTGACGGTCTGGTCGTTGACCACCAGGACGTGGTGCTCCATGGTGGTCACCGCGGCCTGCGGGTCGTCCACGGAGTGGGTCAGCGGGTTGGACAGGTAGCGCTGGACGATCTTGTCGACGCCGTTGTCCAGCGTGGCGGAGAAGAGCAGGCGCTGGCCCTGGCTGGGCGTCATGTCCATGAGCTTCTTGACCACGGGGAGGAAGCCGAGGTCAGCCATGTGGTCGGCCTCGTCCAGGACGGTGATTTCGACGGCCTCGAGGGTCAGGATGCGCTGGCGGATCAGGTCCTCCAGGCGGCCGGGGCAGGCGATGACGATGTCGACGCCGGCGCGCAGCGCCTTCTCCTGGCGGGCCTGGGAGATGCCGCCGTAGATGACGGTGGTGGTCAGGCCGGCGGCCTTGGCCAGCGGCTCGATCGTCGCGTTGATCTGGGTGGCGAGCTCGCGGGTGGGGGCGAGGACCAGGCCCATGGGGCGGCCCGGCTTGCGGAAGTAGCCGGCCTCGCGCTCGGCGAGCCGTGCCACGAGCGGGATGGCGAAGGCGATGGTCTTGCCGGAGCCGGTGCGGCCGCGGCCCAGGACGTCGCGTCCGGCCAGGGTGTCCGGCAGGGTCTTGACCTGGATGGGGAACGGTTCAACGATCCCCTGGGCGGTGAGGGTGTCGGCGAGGGCCTTGGGCGTGCCGAGGGCAGCAAAAGTAGTCATGTGTTTCAAAGGTCTTTCAGGCGGTATCCGTGCGGATATCGGCCCCCGGCGCCGGTTGGCCCAGGGGTTCGCCGAAGAAAAGTCAGGTGGTCAACCGGGCTGCTGCCAAAGTTCGGCAGGCGGCCGCCGGGACCAAATGGAACGCGTTCATCGACGCAGGATGTGCCTCTCACATGAAAAAACCCACTACCTGCCAGAAGATTTCCGAAGAAATCCGGCAGGAGCTCCGGCGGCTAAACCGGAACCGGTAGTGGGCATCACTGCACATCAAGTTTCACCAGTCTACCATCCGGCCGGGCCGGGCCCCGTGTCGGCCGCCGTTGGGGCAGCTCCCTAGCCGGCCAAGGTAGGGGCCTGGAACAGCGGCATATGGGACGGCTGGGCAGGCGTTCGGACCGGTGTCCGGGACGCCACCTTGGCCGTGGCCGGGTCCGCCGCCCGCAGGATGACGAGCGCCTCGGCGTCGATCAGCCGCCGCGTTCCCGTCCGGGAATCCAGGATCCAGAACAGATCCATAGCCGTGACCGTCTGGGTAACCGTGCCCCGGTGAAAAAGCTTGCCGTTGTGCCAGGCTTCGATCTCGTCGCCCACGTTCAGCTCACTCGAGCGGCGGATGTGCCGTGCCTCTTCAACGTCCATGATCAATGCCTTCCCCAGCGGTCCAACGTCGTGTGCCCAGCATTCACGACGCACGTTTCGGGATGGTTTCCGGAGCGTGATTTCCGTGTGTCCGCCAGCGCTGGGCGGCCGTTGTGGACCGCCCACAGCGTTTGCCGCCGGCGTTGTTGACCGCAGTTGCGTCGCGGAGGAGCATGGTGGGCGGGCAGGGCGGCGAGAGGAGACGGACACGATGCCGGGCATGGTCGCTGCTGGATTCTTTCGGGCCATCCAACTGGCTTTGTTCCCCCTCGCCGTCGCGGCGTACATCGCTACCGTCCCGCGGATGCTCGCCTACAGCCGGCGCACGGGAGTCTCGGCCACCTTGTTTGCCTCCCTCTACACCCGCTGCATGCAGCACCGGCTGCAGACACGGCCTGATGACCCTGCTGCCCGGCTCCTGGCGGTCATGCCGAATGTGTCCCGCGAAGGGCTCCGGCTGGAGACGGCACCCACCCTGGTGGGTCACCTGCTGACAGGCTACGTGCCCAGGATTTACCGCTACCCGTACCGGGGGCCGGCCCCGATGCGCCACCAGTCGACCGCACGCACCACGTACTACGACGCCGCCCTCCAGCGCCACCTGGCCGGCGTGGACCAACTCGTGATTCTCGGGGCGGGATTCGACACCCGGGTGTTCCGGCTGCCGCCGGGGAACCGCATGCGCTGCTTTGAAATCGACACGCCCCGGACCCAGGCCTACAAGATCGCGATGCTCAAGAAAGCGGGCCTGCCCACGCATCTGGCCACCTATGTGAGCGCCGATTTCGAGACCGAGGACTGGATGGAAAAACTGGTGACGGCGGGCTTTGATCCCGGCAGGCCCGCGTTCTTCATCTGGGAGGCGGTGACCATGTACCTGGACCGGGCCTCCGTGGAGGCGACACTGCGCAGGATCGCCGGCACCGCACCCGGCAGCGCCGTGGCCTTCGACTACTTCTCCACAGAAATCCTCGCCTCGGGATCGCCCTACATGCGGTACGCCAGGGCCGCGACGAACTACGTCGGCGAGCCGCTGAGCTTCGGCATCGACAACACTCCCCCGGCCAGGAAGAGCGCCTCCGACTTTGTCGGCTCCTTTGGGCTGATCCTTGAAGAACACAGGAATTTCGGCCGGGAGACCCGGTGGCGGTCCGCGCCGGCCGGGTTCGTCACCGCCGTCGTGCCCGCCGGCAGCGGACACAGCCGCCAGGAAGAGGGATAACCATGACAGACCACAGCCCCGAGCATCACAGCGAGCCTGCGGAGCGGGTCAGCACCGCCCGGCTATGGGACGAAAAATACAGCAGCCGCCCCAGGATGTGGAGCGGGCAGCCGAATCCGCAGCTCATCGCGGAGGCCTCGCACCTGCCGCCCGGGGAGGCGCTGGACCTGGGCTGCGGCGAGGGTGCGGACGCCATCTGGCTTGCGGCCCGCGGCTGGTCCGTGATCGCCCTGGACGTCTCCGCCGTCGCGCTGGAACGCGCCGCCGCCCATGCCGAGGAACGCGGGCAGTCCGCCCGCATCGAGTGGGTGCAGCAGGATCTCGCCACGTGGGTCCCGGACCGGCTGTTCGACCTCGTCACCGCCCAGTTCCTGCACTCCACCCAGATGCCGTGGCAGCAGGCGCTGCAACTCGCGGCCGCCGCGGTCCGCACCGGCGGGACACTGCTGATCGTCGGCCACCACCCCGACGGACTGCCGCCGTGGGGCGGACACCACACCGCGGAAAAGTTCTTCACCGCCGAGGAGCTCGCCCGCGAACTCCGCATCGAGGAGCCCGCGTGGCGCCTGGAGGTCCTGGACAGCCGGCACCGCAGCGTCACCGGGCCCGAAGGCGAAGCCGCAGCCCTCACCGACGCCGTCCTGAGGGCCACGCGCCTGGCCGCCCAGTAGCGTACCGGCAGCCCCAGGAGGCTGCATGTGATGCAGCTCACTCCGATTCGACCGTGAGGATTTCCGCTCCGGGCCCGTCTTACTGATGACGGCGCCACGGAGCGCCTTCCTCAACCGATCAGGAGTGATTGCCTTGACCACCCAGACACACACCCCGGCAGACAGCCGCGGCGAGACCAACGTCGCCGACGCCGTCGTAGCCAAGATTGCCGGCATCGCCATCCAGGAAATCGAGGGGGTGCACGCCCTCGGCGGCGGAGCCGCCCGCGCCTTGGGTACCCTGCGTGAGAAAGTCGGGCAAAAAGACCTCACCCAAGGCGTCGCCGTGGAGGTCGGGCAGACCCAGGTCGCGGTGGACATCACCCTCGTGGTCGAGTACCCGTACCCGCTCCAGCAGGTCGCGGACAAAGCCCGCAACGCCGTCTACACAGCCATCGAAGACCTCGTCGGCATGGAAGTCACCGAGGTCAACATCACCGTCACCGACATCCACGTGCCGAGCGATGACGAGGGCGCGGACGACACCCGCACCGAGTCGAGGGTGGCTTGAGCCCCACGGTGGGCGGCCTGGCCATCGGCGCAGTCCTGGCCGTCGTCACCCTCGCGTTCGGGTTCTGGGGCTTCCTGCTCACGGCCCTTTGCATGGGGGCAGGGGCCGCACTGGGCCGCTCCGCCGAGGGCCGGCTGGATCTCGGCGGAGTGCTGGACGCCCTGCGCGGCAAGCGTTCGTCCTCATGACCCGGGCGGGGCACACCCGGATCACCCCGGCAGCCCTGCGGCATACCGTCGAAACGATCGCGGCCCGCGCCTTCGGCGTTCCACGGTCCGGCGTCGCGGCGGTGCTGGAGGACGACTCCGGCCGGCTCGGCGCGACAATCTCCGTGCACCTGGCGCTTCCGCCGCTGCTGGGCACCGGGTTTGAGTCCTCGGGGTTTGAGGGCTCTGTGCTTGAGCGGTCGCGGGCGGCCAGGGCAACCATCATGGCCCGCGGCCTGGACCTCACCGGCAGGACCCTGGGCAGGGTGGATATCCGGCTCCGCGGGGCGAAACAGGCCGCCGGCACCGCCAGGGTCGACCCGCCGAACAGGCCGCACGGGAACCGCAAAGAACGGACGATCGCATGAGCCAGGACAAATCCGTCCGGCGCCTGGTGCGCCGGGAAACCCATTCCTCCCGGGCCCTCCCTCCCGTCCGTGCTGACGGCAGGTATCTGTACGGCAGTCTTCCTCTGGTTGGCGCTCGAAAGCGTCCTGGCGCTGCTGCGGGAGAGCCCGCTCCTGATCAGCCCCGACGGACTGGGGCGCTGGCTCGCCGGCGTGCCGGACCGCACCGTTCCCGCCGGCCTGGTGGCCGCAGGTGCGGGCCTGGCTGCCCTTGGGCTTTCCCTGCTCGCCACCGCGGTGGCGCGCGGCCGCCGCGCCCGGCATGCCTTGCGCAGCGGGCGCAGCGCCGTGGTGGCGGACGCCGGGGTCATCGCATCGGCGCTGTCACGCCGGGCACGCCTCAGCGCGGGGCTGGCGGCCGGGCAGGTGACCACCACCGTGGGCCAACGGGCCGTCCGTGTCCTGGTCCGCCCGACGTCGGGCGCTGCCGTTGACCGGAATGCGATCGCCGCCGCCGTGGATGACGAACTGGCCACGTACTCCCTCAACCGCCGCCTCACACCCATAATCCACATCTCCACGGAAGGAGCGCCGGGCCAATGAGCCGGACCAACAGGGCACTGAACCGGATCCTGCTGGCTTTGGCCGGGCTGGTGCTGCTCGCGGCCGGGGCCGCGACAGCCGCCGCCGGGATCCAGCCGGATATTGCGGCGGCATGGACGGCCACAGCATCCGCCCTCGGGGAGCAGGCCCGAAGCCTGCTCGGCTCCGCACCGCTCGCGGGCACTGCCCGCAGCTGGTGGGCCGTGGCAGGGGTCGCCGGCCTCCTCCTGGCGGCCGGGTTCAGCATCGCCTGGCTCGCCTCGCAGGGCGGCGGCCGGACACCCCGGCTCGCCCGCGACTCCGACGGCGACGCCGGCACCACCGTGGTCGAAACCGGACTCATCGCGGCGGCCGTCAAGCAGGCCCTCGACGGCAACCGCCTCGTGCTGGGGACCTCGGTCACGGCGTGGGAAACAAGGGGCGGCACGGGGCTTCGACTGCAGCTTCAGGCCCGGCAGGGAGCATCCCCGCGGGAGATCGCGGACACCGCAGACGAGCTTGTCCGGGGAATCGACGCCCTGCTGGGTCATCCCCTGCCCGTTGTGGTGCGAATCATCAGCGGGACCAGAACCAGGGTGGCCGCGCCTGATCGCGCCCGCTAGGCAGGGCGTACCGGCTGCTTCACCAAAGTATTCCGAGGAAGGAAAACATCATGGGATCCGACAACAAGGCCAACGACACGGTCATCCACCACATCGGGGCCGCCAAAGATGGTGCCCGCGGGACGGCGGGCGATGGCAACGCCAAGCGCGACGCCCAGGACCAGCAAGCCCGGGCGACGGCGCAGGAGGTCCGGGACCGGGCCGGAGCCCAGGACGGGGAAGGCCTCAGCGGGGAGTAGGTCCCGCACGACAGCCCATGACTGACCACGTGACTGGTTCATCCCCGCCCCCGTCCCCGGCCCCGCATCAGCTCGACCTCGTCCCGGACGCGCTGCTGGCCGGACGCGCCGCCGACGGCGACACAGCCGCCTTTGAGGCGCTTGCGCGCCGGCACGGCCCGGTCATGCGGGCCTGCGCCCGCCGCATGACCGGATCCCTCGCCGACGCCGACGACGTCGTGCAGGAATCGTTGATGCATGCCTGGAAGCAGCTCGACACCCTGCGTGACGGCGCCGCCGTGAAGAGCTGGCTGCTGCGGATCACCGGCAGCCGCAGCATCGACTATCTGCGCCGTCGAAAGACCCACGCCGACCTCGGCGATGTGGACCAGGGCGTGGAGGCCGGTGCGGGCGCCGCCCGTCAGGACCACCCGGAAACCGCCGCACTCAGCGGCTCCCGGATGGACGCCCTCAAGGCCGCGCTGGCCGCCCTGCCCGAGGAACAGCGCCGCTGCTGGGTACTGAAGCAGTTCAATGACCAAAGCTATGAGGAAATTGCGCAGACCTTGAACATCAGCACCGCCAGCGTCCGTGGCCGCCTGGCCCGGGCACGGATCACCCTGGCCCGCGAAATGGAGGAGTGGCGATGAGCACCCCCGGCGACATCCTCGGCTGCGGGCACAGCCTGGCAGACCTGAGCGAATATCTGGACACCGGACAGATCAATGATCCCGGCCACCTGGCGGACTGCCCCGAGTGCCAGGCCGGGCTGGCATCGCTGCGCCGGCTCTCGGCCCTCGGCAACGAACTGCTCGAGGCGGACACCGCCGCGTCCGGCAGCGGGAACGACGACTGGATGAAGACCATCCTGGGCAACCTGCGGCTCGAACTGCGGCCGGGCAGGGACATCCCCCTGCGCACCGACACCTCCGGAGACATCCTCACCGAGACAGAGGGGGCCGTTTCGGCGCTGATCCGGTCCGTCGCCGATTCCCTGCCCGGCACGGCCGCCGGCAAGTGCCGGCTGCACGGGGACGTCACCGAACCCGGGGCGCCGGTCACCGTCGCCGTGGACCTCGCGGTGGTCTACGGGCATCCGCTGGATGAGCGCGCCGCGACACTGCGCCGGATGCTGGCCGCGACCCTCGCCCGGCAGACGGAACTGAACATCACGGCAATCGATGTCACCATCACCGACGTCCTGGAGCCGCGGCTCCCGGAACCCCCCTCCCCCGGCCACCCGTCGATCCCGCAGGAGAAGCCATGACCGAGCCATTACCTCCCGGCAGTGCCACCCCCGGGGTGCCGTCCGGCGGAGGACTGTCTGCCGCACTGCAAGAGATTATCCAGTCCGTGGACGGCGTGACGGCCGTATACCCGGCGCGCCCGCTCTGGCAGACGATCGCAGGTGCGGCCAGGTCCGCCGTCAGCGGGGAGCGGCAATGGGCGGTCGACGTCGACACTTCCGGCGGCGCGACGACGGTCCGGACACGCATCGGCGTGAGCGGTGCCCGCCCGGCGCCCGAGGTGGCCCGGGCCGTGGCCGCGGCGGTGCGCCGGCACCTGGACCCGGGCACCGCGACCGTCAACGTCGGGATCGTCCGGATCGGTGCCGACCAGCCCGCCACTGGCCAGACCGGCTCCGGCGGCCTCGAGGACGGCGCCGCCGGGCCAAAAACATGACAAAAGACAACGGGCGACAACTGGAGCTAAGATATTCGACAGTTGTCGACCCGTCCCGGCGCTGTGTGATCCGCGCCATGGGGTGCCGGCGTCCGCAACGGGGACCCGCCGCCGTCGCCGCTTTTCCGCCCGGACCTGCGGCGAATGTTGTTTCCGCCCCGCGCCACGCATGACGCGGGGCGGCCGGACGGACCGGGCAAGCGGCGGCCCGGCAGGCAGAGGGCCGGGACGGGGTGGCAGCAGGGCGGCGAAATATCGGCCCTAATCTTGATTCACCCGCCAAAACTGTTACCTCCGTCACACCCTGACGGATCCGTGCGGAGCGCAACGCGGAACCCCGCCCGCTGCGCCCGCCTGTGACAAGGAAGAAGACTCATGTCTGAACGCACCACCACGGCCGCTCCGGCCACCGCAGCATCTGACACCGCAGCATCTGACACCGCCAACCGCGACTCCGGCGCCGGGAGCCACAGCCGCGAGCCGCACCTCGCCCGCGCCCTCGGCAACCGCCACATCCAATTGCTTGCCATCGGCGGTGCCATCGGCACCGGCCTGTTCATGGGATCCGGCAAGACCATCTCCCTCGCCGGCCCGTCCGTCATTTTCGTCTACATGATCATCGGCTTCATGCTGTTCTTCGTCATGCGCGCCATGGGCGAGATCCTGCTGTCCAACCTGAGCTACAAGTCGTTCAGTGACTTCGCGGGCGACCTGCTGGGCCCCTGGGCCGGCTTCTTCACCGGCTGGTCCTACTGGTTCTTCTGGGTCGTCACCGGCGTGGCGGACATCGTGGCCATCGCCGGGTACGTGGACAAGCTCGCGCCGGGCACGCCGCTGTGGATCCCGGCCCTCATCACGCCCCTTGTGCTGGTGCTCCTGAACCTCCCCACGGTCAAGGCATTCGGTGAGGCCGAGTTCTGGTTCGCCATCATCAAGGTCGTGGCCATCGTGGCCCTGATCATCACCGGCGCGGTCATGATCGCCACCCACTTCACGTCCCCGGGCGGCGCGGAGGCCAGCCTCGCCAACATGTGGAACGACGGCGGCATGTTCCCGCACGGCATGTTCGGCTTCATCCTCGGCTTCCAGATCGCCATCTTCGCCTTCGCCGGCATCGAACTGGTGGGCACCGCCGCTGCCGAGACCAAGGACCCCGAGAAGAACCTCCCGCGCGCCATCAACTCCATCCCGGTCCGGGTGCTCCTCTTCTACGTCGGCGCCCTGGTGGTCATCATGGCGGTCAACCCGTGGCGCACCATCGACCCGGGAAGCAGCCCGTTCATCGGCATGTTCACCCTGGCGGGTCTGGGGATCGCCGCCGTCGTCATCAACCTGGTTGTCCTGACCTCCGCGGCCTCCAGCGCCAACTCCGGCATCTACTCCACGTCCCGCATGGTCTACGGCCTCGCCCAGGACGGCAACGCGCCGAAGGCTTTCGGCAAGCTGAGCGTCCGCAAGGTCCCGCAGAACGCGCTGCTGTTCTCCTGCATCTTCCTGCTGGCCGGGCTTGTCCTGCTCTACTCGGGCGACTCCGTGATCGGCGCCTTCACGATCGTCACCTCGGTGGCGTCCGTGCTGACCATGTTCGTCTGGTCCATGATCCTGATCAGCTACATCGTCTTCCGCCGCCGCCGGCCGTCCCTGCACGCGGCGTCGTCCTTCAAGATGCCCGGCTCCGCCTTCATGCCTTACGTGGTGCTGGCGTTCTTCGCCTTCATGCTCGTGGCGCTGGCCCAGGCCGATGACACCCGCCTGGCGCTCGTCGTGGCCCCCGTGTGGTTCCTGCTGCTGGGTGCAGCCTGGTACTTCAACCGGAAATCACCGCTGCAGCAGGCACGGATTGTGGAATGGCAGGCCGTCCGCTCCGAGGAGCAGGCCCGCGCAACAGTCTGACCCGTGCGTCATACGCAGGAGCCCCGGCCGGATCTTCCGGCCGGGGCTCCTTTGCGTTCGGGGCGCGGCCGTCAGGCCCGGACGACGGCGACGCGGGGCGCGACGGCCACGGCTGCGGCGCCGATCGCCGCCGTCAGCGCGAAGACGCCGGCAAACGGCGCCGCCGGCGCCGCGGACGCGAACGCGGCGAACACGATCCCCGTGCCGGCCAGGGCCAGCGCGCCGCCGAGCGAATCCGAGATGGACATCGCCGAACTGTTAAACCCCTCGGTGTCCTTGGTGGACAGGGCCAGCGTCATGACGCTCAGCCGCGGATACATGAGCCCCATGCCGCCCCCGGCAAAGATCCAGCCGGCGATCGCGACGGCGGCCGGCCAGGCCAGGACGGTCGTCACGAGGGCCAGGACAACGGCGCCGAGGACCATCGCCGAGCCGGTCCGCACCGCCCGCCGGTCCGGCAGGCGGGACCCCAGCCTGCCCTGGACGGCGGAAGCCGCGGCCCAGGCGATGGCGCCGCCGGTCAGCGTGAGGCCGGCAAACGTGGGCGCGAACGCATACCGTTCCACGAGCAGGTAGGGCAGGTAGACTTCGGCGCCGAAGAAGGCGGCGGACGCGAGCCCGCGGGTCAGGATGACGCTCGGCAGGCCGCGGCGGGCAGTCAGGGTTCCGCGCGGCATGAGGGGACGGACGGCCAGGAGTGCGACGGCGACGGCCGCCCCCGCCAGGACGCCGCCGGCCCCCGCGACCTCCGCGGACAGGTTCAAGCCGAGAACGGAGACGGCCGCGAGCGCCGCCAGGCCAAGCTTGGCGAGGCCGGCGGCCGGACGCGCGCCGACTGCGGACGGCTCCGCGGACGGCTCGCGGGCCGCGGCTCCGTGCAGTCCGCGCAGGGCCGGGGCGGTCAGCAGCAGGGCCGGGACCACCAGGCCCACGACGCCGAGGAACACCCAGTGCCAGCTGGCCAGCTGCGCCACGAGGCCGGCGGCGAACGGGCCCACCAGGGAGGGAATGACCCAGGCCGCGGAGAAGGCGGCGAAGATTTTCGGGTGCAACACCGGCGGGTAGACCCGGGCAATGACCACGTAGAGGGCCACCGTAAGCCCGCCGCCGCCCAGTCCCTGCACCAGCCGACCGGACACGAGCACCGGCATGTTCGCGGCGGTCCCGGCGATCAGCAGGCCGAGCACGAACATTCCGACGGCGGCCAGGAGCGGCGCCACGGGCCCCTTGCGGTCCGACCAGCTGCCGGCGGCCACCATCCCGATCACCCCGGTGGCCAGCGGACCGGCAAACGCCAGCGCGTAGAGGCCTGCGCCGTCCAGCTCCCGGCTGACCAGCGGCATGATGGTGGTCACCGCGAGGGATTCGAAGGCCGCCAGGAACACCAGGGCACAGGCTCCGAGGGTCACCAGCAGGTAGCTGCGGTGGAAAATGCCGGCTGATGCAGGGACGGACTCCTGGCTGGATTCCCGGCTGGCGGGCGGGTCGGTTCGGGGCACCTTCCACAGCCTACAAGAGCCGCGCGTGCCGCCGCCGGGAAAGCTCCCCGGCCACCCCGTCAGCCGGCCGCGTCGAGCCCCTGGGCCGGGACCACGACGGCGCCGCTCGCCCTCGAGTCCGGGTTCAGCATCCAGCCCACGCGCTTCACGGTGCTCAGCATGACCACGCTTTCCACCAGCTCGATTCCCGGCACTTTCTGCTGCAGGGCGAGCTCGACGTTCATGACGTCTGCCAGGGTCTGCAGCCACATGACGATCACGAAGTTCGTGGGACCGGTGGTGGAGGCACTGAGCCGGACGTTGCGCATGGTCCGCAGCTCGGCGGCGGCAGCCTCGTGCCGGCCGGCGGGGACATTGACGAACCACTGGCAGGTCACCGGGAAGGCCGAGAACTTCTGCGCCACCTCGCACCGGAAGGACAGGATGCCGCTGGCGAGCACGCGGTTGAGCTGGCGCTGGACGGTGGCCGGGTGCCGGCCCAGCCCGCGGGCGATCTCAGCCGCCGTGGCCCGGCCGTCCCTGGCCAGGAACGGCAGGAGCGCCAGGTGGCTTTCCGGCAGCGCCTCCCGGGCGGCGGCCTGGGTGACTCCGGTGGCGTCGGGCCCGGCCAGTGACCGCACCGCGGCCTGCTGGGCACGGGTCAGCACGTTGAGCCGCCACGAACCGCCGCTCGCGTGCAGCCGGGTGCACAGGGCGGTCTGGTATTTCAGCAGGCCCTCGATCTCCTTCAGCCGGGAGACAACCTTCAGGCTGAAGTCCTCCAGGGAGGGCGTAATGACGGTCAGCATGAGGTCCCGGTTGCTGGCGGCCTCCTCGACGGTGATGATTTCGGGCACCTCGGCGAGCCTGGCAGTGACATCCTCGCGGCGGTGCATTTCGCAGTCCACTGCCACAAACGCCAGGCACATCTGCTGGGGATCCCCGATCAGATGTGCGGTCACCCACGAGGCGCCGGCCGAGCGCAGCCGTTCCCAGCGGGCCGCGAGAGTGGTGGCATGGACGCCCAGCACCTCGGCGGCGTCGGCCCAGCTCAGGCGCGGGGCGATTTGCAGGACGTTGATCAGCGCGAGGTCGTCTTCGCTAAGTTCCATCCGGCACCCTTCCTCCTGCACGAAACGTGTGAAAACAGGTGCTTGGTGCATTTTTCCAGCCCTTTGGCCACCTGTGAGTCATGTCACTCCAGAATAGACGCAAGCGGTCCCTCCCGGACCCGCCCCAGCTACTGACAAGCGACCCAGAGGAGAACACGTGCCGATCACCGCAGACGCCCGGGACATGCAGGCGGACCTCGCCCGGTTCCGCCATGAACTGCACCGGGAGCCCGAGATCGGCCTGGTGCTGCCCCGCACCCAGGAAAAGGTGCTCAAGGCCCTGGACGGTCTGCCCTATGAAATCACGCTGGGCCAGGACACGACGTCGGTCACCGCGGTGCTGCGCGGCGAGGCTCCCGGGACCGGCACCCGGCCGGCCGTGCTCCTGCGCGCGGACATGGACGGCCTGCCCGTGCAGGAAAAGACGGGGGTGGACTACACGTCCAGGATCGACGGCGCCATGCACGCCTGCGGCCACGACCTCCACACGTCCATGCTGGCCGGGGCCGCCACCCTCCTGGCCGACAACCGGCACCGACTGGCCGGCGACGTCGTCCTCATGTTCCAGCCCGGCGAGGAAGGCTTCGACGGCGCCAGCCACATGATCCGCGAAGGCGTGCTGGAGGCCGCCGGCCGGCGCGTGGACGCCGCCTACGGCATGCACGTCTTTTCCGCCCTGGAACCGCACGGCACGTTCTGCACCAAGCCCGGCGTCATGCTCAGCGCCTCCGACGGCCTGGTGGTCACCGTGCTCGGCGCCGGCGGGCACGGCTCGGCCCCGCACTCGGCCAAGGACCCGGTGACAGCGGCCGCCGAGATAGTCACCGCCCTCCAGGTCATGGTCACCCGCCAGTTCAACATGTTCGATCCCGTGGTCCTGTCCGTGGGCGTTCTCCAGGCCGGCACCAAACGCAACATCATCCCGGAGACGGCACGCATCGAAGCCACTATCAGGACCTTCTCGGAGGAATCCCGGCAGAAGATGATGGACAGCGTGCCGCGCCTGCTGCGGGGCATCGCCGCGGCACACGGGCTGGAGGTCGACGTCGACTACCAGCAGGAGTATCCGCTCACCATCACGGACGAGGACGAAACGCACACCGCGGAAGCCGTCATTGCCGGCATGTTCGGCGATTCCCGGCTCTCCCGCTGGGCCACCCCGCTCAGCGGCTCCGAAGACTTCTCCCGGGTCCTCGCCGAGGTTCCCGGCACGTTCATCGGGCTCAGCGCCGTCCCCCGCGGCGCCGACCACGCCGCGTCCGCGTTCAACCACTCCCCCTACGCCACGTTCGACGACGGCGTCCTGGCTGACGGCGCCGCACTCTACGCGGAGCTCGCCATCTCGAGGCTGGCCGTGCTGGCGGCAGCGGACGCTCCCGCTGCCCCCGTCGGCGCCTCCTCCACCCTTTCCTAGCCCCGATCCCAGAGGGAAAAGACCATGATCACCACCGCCGCCGCACCAACGGAAACCCGGACGTCCACCCGCAAGACCATCATCGGCACCGGCATCGGCAACGCCGTGGAATGGTACGACTGGGCCATCTACGCCACCTTCACGCCGTTCATTGCCAGCCAGCTGTTCAGCAAGTCGGATCCCGCGTCCGCGGTGCTGTCCACGCTGGCGATTTTCGCCGTCGGGTTCGTTGCCCGCCCCTTCGGCGGATTCCTGTTCGGCTGGATCGGTGACCGGATCGGCCGCAAGGCGTCCATGACCCTGGCCGTGGGGCTGGCGTCGCTGGGCAGCCTCATGATCGGCATCGCCCCGACCTTCGCGGCAGTGGGTGCCTGGGCTTCGCTCATGCTGCTGGTGGCGCGCCTGGTCCAGGGCCTGGCGCACGGCGGCGAGCTGCCGTCGTCCCAGACCTACCTGTCCGAAATGGCGCCGAAGGAGCACCGCGGCTTCTGGGCCACCCTGATCTACACCTCCGGCACGGTGGGAATCCTGTTCGGAACCCTGCTGGGCGCGGTGCTGAACATGACCCTGAGCACCGAGGTCATGAATGCGTGGGGCTGGCGCATCCCGTTCCTGATCGGCGCGGCCATGGGCCTCTACGCGCTCATCATGCGCTCCCGGCTGCACGAGACCGACGTGTTCGAAGGCGAAGCGTCCTCGGACAAGCGCGCCCCGATCTGGCCGCAGATCGTCCGTCACCGCAAGCAGGCCCTGCAGGTGATCGGCCTGACCGTCGGCCTGACCGTCATCTACTACATCTGGGGTGTCGTCGCCCCGAGCTACGCGACCACCGCGCTGAAGATCGACCGCGGCGAAGCCCTGTGGGCCGGGGTGATCGGGAACATCGTCTTCATCGCGGCGCTGCCCTTCTGGGGCAAACTCGCGGACCGGATCGGCCGCAAGAAGGTGCTGTGGGCCGGGGCGATCGGCGCCGGCGTCCTGCACTTCCCGATGACCGCCTTGCTCAAGGATTCCGCCTGGCAGCTGGCTGTCAGCATGTCCGTGATGCTGATCTTCATCGCAGCCAGCGCGGCAATCGTTCCGGCGGTCTACGCCGAGCTGTTCCCGACGAGCATCCGCACCGTCGGCGTCGGGGTGCCGTACTCCATCTGCGTGGCCGTGTTCGGCGGCACCGCCCCCTACCTCCAGCAGTGGCTCGGCACGTCCCTGCAGATGCCGCAGCTGTTCAACGTGTACGCGGTGGTGCTGCTCGCGATCTCCGCGGTGTTCGTCTTCACCATCCCGGAAACCAAGGGCAAGGACCTCACCGCCTGATCCCCTTGGGTCAGCCGCCGACGAACCGGTCCTGCCCGGCCCGGTACCCGAACACGGCAGCGAGCGACCCGACCAGCAGGAACAGCACGCCCGCCGCGGCAAAGGACCCCGTGGCCTGGTGCAGCTGGCCGACCATCAGGGTGCCGGTGGAGCCGACCCCGTAGCCTACGCCCTGCATCATGCCGGACAGGTGGGCCGCGGTGTGGCCGCCGCGGGTGCGGACCATGATCATGGTCAGGGCCACGGCCGTCAGGCTGCCCTGGCCCAGGCCCAGCAGCCCGGTCCACAGCCAGATAAGGTCCAGCGGGCCGAAGATGCTCAGTGCGAACCCGCCGCCGGTCATGAGGGCCACCACCGTGTTGATGGCCCGCTGGTCACGGAACCGGGTGGCCAGGGCCGGGGCGAACAGGGATCCAAGCATCTGCAGCACGATCGAGGCGGAGACGATCAGCCCGGCCGTGCCGCCGTCCACGCCGCGCTCGCGCAGGATCGGGGCCAGCCAGGCGAAAACGCTGAAGGACATCATGGCCTGCAGGACCATGAACAGGGTCACCTGCCAGGCGACCGCGGAGCGCCACACGTTGACGCCGTCGGCCGTTCGGGGCTGCGGGGCGGGCCGGGCCCGGCGCGCCAGCGGCAGGAAGAGGAAGAGGACGACGGCGGCGGGCAGCGCCCAGAACCACAGCGCCGCCGTCCACTGGCCGGTCGCCCGGAACACCGGGTACGTGAAGCCGGCCCCGAGGGCCGCCGAGGCGCAGATCGCCGTCGTGTACAGGCCGCCCATCAGGCCCAGCCGGTGCGGGAAGTCCCGCTTCACGACGCCGGGCAGCAGCACGTTGCACAGCGAGATCGCCGCGCCGCACGCCGCGGTTCCGCCGAGCAGGGCCGGCAGGTGGCCAGCCGCGGGCAGCTCCACGGGCCGCAGCAGCAGCCCGGCCGTGAGCACCGCCATGGCACCGAGCAGCACACGCTCCGCGCCGAACCGGCGGGCCAGCCACGGGGCCACGGGGGCGAACACGCCCAGGAGCGTCACCGGCACGGTGGTGAGCACCGTGACCGCCCAGCCCGGCAGGCCGGCGTCGGCCGTCACCTCGGGCAAGACGGCCGCGAAACTGGAAAATACGGTGCGGAGGTTCAGCCCGATCAGGACCAGGCACACGGCCAGGTAGGCGAGCGTGCGCCGGCCGGCGGCGCGGGCCGGCCCGGCGTCGGCGCGGATGGCGGCGGCCCGGGTGACGGCGCCTGCGGAAAGATCCTGTTCGTCAGTCTTCTCTGCTGAGGTCACCGCCCCATTCTTGCAGTCCGCCCCGGCTGCGGCGCCGCACGGGGGCCAGCGGAGCACCCCGGGGCGGTCCGGTCCGCAAACTCAACTATTCTGGAAAGGATGAGTGAATCCCCAGAATCCCCCGCTTTGCCGGCCGTTCCGGAGTCCGAAGCTCCGGACGAGGCGCGGCTGCCGCGCCCGGTAACACCGGGCAGCCAGGCCTCGTTCGGCACGTACGGCGGCCGTCCGGTCAGTTTCGTGCGCCGCGGCACGCGCCTGCAGGGACGCCGCCAGGCCGCCTGGGTGGAGCACTCCGGACGTTGGGCGCTCGATGTCCCCCGCCATGTCGCCAACACGTCCGTGCACCCGGAGTACGTCTTTGATGCGGAGGCCGAGTTCGGCCGCAAGGCCCCGCTCATTGTGGAGATCGGCTCCGGGCTGGGCGACGCCGTCTGCCACGCCGCGGAGGAGAACCCGGACAAGGACTTCCTGGCCGTGGAGGTCTACACCCCCGGCCTGGCCAACACCCTGATCAAGATCAACAGCCGCAAGCTGACCAATGTCCGGGTCGTGGAGGCAAACGCCCCGGAGGTGCTCGCGACCATGCTCCCGGCCGGTTCAGTCACGGAACTGTGGGTGTTCTTCCCCGACCCCTGGCACAAGTCTCGGCACCACAAGCGCCGCCTCATCCAGCCGGCGTTCGCCGGCCTCGCCGCCCGGGCCGTCAAGCCCGGCGGCCTGTTCCGGATCGCGACCGACTGGTCCAACTACGCCGTCCACGTCCGCGAGGTCATGGCGGCCTCCGCGGAGTTCGAGAACCTCCACGAGGGCGAACGCGCCGGTACCGACAGCCCCCTGACCCAGGTATGGGAGTCGGGCGTCGAATCCCGTGTGGGCGGAGCGCCCGTCAAGGAGGGCCGGGCACCGGTCAGCACGGAGCACACCGGACCCAACGAGGGCGTCGACAGCACCGGCGGCTGGGCCCCCCGGTTTGACGGCCGGATCCTGACCAGCTTTGAGAACAAGGCGCACGAGGCCGGCCGCATGATCTTCGACCTCTGCTACCGCCGCCGCTAGGCATCGCCCGGTCCATGGATCGCCGGGCGCGGGAAATCTGTTCCAAAACGCCGCCGCGTGGCACGATTACGGAAGGCGGCGGCCGGGACGCTCTGGTTCCGGAACGGACCGCCCGGGTAGCACTAAGGAAACGATCATCAAAAGGGAAATAAGGGAAGCGGCGGACGTCGCCGAGGACGTCACCAATTCAAAGCCGCTCGAAGTGGTGGCACGCGCGGGGTTCGCCGTGTCGGGGTTGCTGCACTTCCTCATCGGTCTGGTCGCGATCCGGATCGCCATGGGCGGCCAGGGCCAGGCCGACGTCAGCGGCGCCGTGGAAGAGCTGGCCGGGCAGCCGATGGGACCGGTGCTGCTCTGGAGCGCCTTCACCGCCTGCGTGGCGCTGGCCATCTGGCAGACCAGCGATGCCATCTTCGACTTCGAGCATCTGGAGACGAAGAAGAAAGTCGCGAAGAAGCTGAAGGCGGCCCTGCAGGCGGTGGTGTACGCCGGGTTCGCCCTCACGCTGGCATCGGTGGCCCTCGGCGCCCACGCCGATCACCGCCAGTCCACCAGCGACCTGACGATCAACCTCATGAAGGCGCCCGGCGGCGTTGCCCTCCTGATCGTTATCGGCGCCGCGGTTGCCATCACCGGGATCGTCTACGCGATCCGCGGCTTCAGGAAGTCCTTCCTCAAGTACCTGCGCATGCCGTCCCGGAAGCATGCGCGCACAGCGGTCACGGTCGTCGGCGTCGTCGGCTACGCCGCCAAGGGCTTCGCGCTGCTGCTCGTGGGCCTGCTCATCATCATTGCCACTGTGAAGGCGCACCCCGAGGAATCCACCGGTCTGGACGGCAGCCTGAAAGCGCTGCGCGAACAGCCGTTCGGTGTGTACCTGCTCGCCGCCGTCGGTGTCGGCCTGATCTGCTACGGCATTTTCATGGCGGTGCGGGCCAGGCTCGCGAAGATGTAGGTCCCGGCCTGGACTTAGGGCCTAACCCTGCGGCACGGCGATAACGGCCACGGCCTGCTGCTGGGCGTTGCGCATCTCGACACTGGCGATCCTGGCCAGCTGCACTGGCGTCGCCCCGGTGATCCGGACCCTCCCGGTGGGCGTGGCCGTCCACGCGCAGGCGCGGTCTTCGCCGCCGTCGCGGTCCTTCACCCACAAGGAGAGCGTCCCGTCGACGGGCAGGCTGCGGCCGTCCACCGCGAGTTCGGTGCCCCATGTCTTCTTCACGAGTCCGACGGTGACCTGCAGCCCGCTGCCGTCCGCCACGGAGTAGCTCGCGTCCGGCCTGGCGGGCGGGTTCAGCACCGGACCGGCCAGGACCCCGAGCGCCAGGCACGCCGCTGCGGCGCCGACCACGGCGGCCACCCACCGGCGCCGCACTTTCCGGCGGCGCACGGAGAGCTCGTCGAGGAGCCGGCGCGGGACGGGTTCGGGCGCCACCGGCGCCGCCCCGCCCGGGACTGCCGCGGCCGCCGCGGTGAGCGCGACGGCGTCGGGCACCGGGACGGCGTCGAGGAGCGCCGGGATGCTGGCGAGTTCGTCGAGTTCCTTGCGGCAGTCCGCGCACACCGCCAGGTGCGCATCGAAGGCCGCGGCCTCGGCCGGCTCCAGCCCGCCGAGCAGGTACGCGCCGAGGAGTTCATGGAGCCCGTTCCCGTTCACCGCTGCACCCCCATTTCGTCAAGGATCGACCGCAGTGCCCGCACGGCGTAGAACGCCCGGGATTTCACGGTGCCGCCGGGGATCTTCAAGTGGACGGACGCCTCCTGCACTGTGTAGCGGCGGTAGTGGAGGGCTACGAGGACATCGCGGTGTTCAGCGCTGAGCCGCAGCAGCGCCTCCTCCATCAGGACTTTGTTGAGCAGGTCATCGATGCGTCCCGCGGCGTCTGTGCCGTACGGGGGGTCCGGGACGTCACGTTCACCTGTTTCCTGCGGGCGCCGCTGGGCCTTGCGGTAGTTGTCGATCATGATGTTCCGGGCCGTCCGGAACAGGTAGCTGCGCAGGCTGCCGGTGATCTGCGGCGCCTGCTGCCAGACCCGCAGCACCGTCTCCTGGACGACGTCGTCCGCGAGCTGAGGATCCCGGGAAGCGCTGAGGACAAACCGCTTCAGGGCCGCCCCGTGGTCGCGGTAGATCGCGGCCACCACGTCCTCGTCCAGCGGCATGTCCCACCTCCCGCGTGCAGTTCTCCTGCCCCTGTATGACGCACGGGTGCGCCTATTGGTTCAGTGTGCCGCAAATTCCGGCCGGTCACGTGAACCGTTTGCCCGGCGGCGCCGTCGTATCCGGTAGCGCCGGACCTGTCGGGTTGGCCCGGCTCGGGTCAAGGAACAGCAATAAACAAGGAGCAGCAATGAAGAAGCACCTCAGCATTGGCTTGTCCGCTTTCGCCCTCGCCGCGCTTCTCTCCGGCTGTGGCGGCGGCGCCACCACCACAACAACGACGGCGGCATCCACCAGCGCAGCGGCCAGTTCGGCACCGACCTCCACCAGCGCCGCGGCCGGTTCGGCACCGGCATCCACGTCGGCGGCGGTGCTCTCGGTGGGACAATCGTCCGCGGGCCAGATCGTGGTGGGCAGCACCGGACTGAGCGTCTACTACTTCACCAAGGACACCGCGAACTCCGGCACCAGCGCCTGCACCGGCGACTGCCTGGTCTCGTGGCCGGCGGTCACCTCGACGTCGGCGACCCCCGCCGTCGACGGCGTCACGGGCAAGATCGGCACCATTCCCACCGCCGACGGCAAGATGCAGGTGACCATCAACGGGATGCCCGTCTACTACTTCGCCAAGGACCAGGCCCCCGGCGACATCCTGGGCCAGGGCGTCGGCGGGGTCTGGTACCTGGTTGCACCCTCCGGGGACATGATCAAGACCTCGACGGGCGGCTACTAGGCGGCTGGCGGGAGGGCTGCGGGATGCCGGCCGGAAGCGGCGGCATCCCGCCTCGGCAGGCCCGGAGTGACCAGCGCTCAGGCTGCGGCGAGACTGGCGCCTGAACAGTCGGCTTATGATGGGGGAAGCGCGTCGACGAGCGCGGCCGGCAGGCTATGGTGCTGGCGCAGACGGCTGCGGCCGAGACCAGTCCGAGGGGGGAACTTACACATGGCGGCGACGATGGCCGATGTTGCGCGTGCCGCCGGGGTCTCCAGGAGCACGGTCTCATACGTGCTAAGCGGTACCCGGCCGATCTCGGACATGACGCGGGAGAGGATTCTCCGCGCCATGAAGGAACTGAATTACACGCCGAACGTCTTGGCTCAGGGCCTGGCCGGCAGACGCACGGGAATCATCGCCCTGATCTTTCCGCTCAGCGAGGTCGGGTTCAATCCCACGGAAATTGAGTACATCCGCGCGGCATCTGAGCAAGCCCGCGAAGACGGCTACAACCTTCTCCTTTGGCCCTTCGGTGCGGACGAAATTGAGGAAGTGCGCAAGGTGGTCAATCAAGGCCTTGTTGAGGGCGTCGTCCTCATGGAGGTCCTGACGGCCGACGAGCGCGTACCGTTCCTGATTGAATCTGACATTCCGTTCACGATGATCGGGCGGACAGCGGATCCCCGTGACTTGGCCTATGTGGACACCGATTTTGAGGCAAGCGGTTCGATGGCCGTAGACCATGTGGCCGGGCTGGGCCACACAGAGATTGGTTTCCTTGCCCGGACCCAGGACGATCTGGATGCCGGGCACGGCCCTGCCGTCAGGACGCGCGACGCCGTCCTCGCCGAAGCCGGGAAATTGGGCATCCGGGCGCACATCTTCACGGCGTCGCCGACGTTCCCGGCAGGCTGGGATGCCTTGAAAGAAATCAGACGAACGGCCCCGGGCCTGACGGCCCTCCTTGAACTCAATGAACCGGCAACCCTTGGACTCATGGCGGCCGCCGCCGAGCAGGGAATCCGGATTCCGGAGGATCTTTCCATCGTTGCCGTGAACGCAAGCGAGACCACCGCACAGATGAGCAAGCCCGCGCTGACCAGCGTGTCTCCGACCCACGGCGATCTAGCCCGGCTCGCAGTCAAGTACCTGGTCCGGCGCCTCCGCGGCGAAGACCAGTCCGCCTTTCAGACACTGGTCGAGCCCAAACTGATTGAACGCGGCAGCACAGCCGTCGCCCGGTCCTAAGCGGCCTAGCCGCCCGCACCCTTCCCGGTGTGACTCTTGACACCCGCCCCTACTCCTCCTAATCTCGATTATTGACGCGCGTCGACGAAGCGCGTCGACAACCCGCGTCGATTGAATTATTGCCTCGATTGACTCATTGCCGAGTCCATCCGTCCTCGCCCGGCTCCGGAGCTTCATCCCGGCGCTCCGGAAGGCAGAACAGGAAGCAACCCTTGAGCACCAAACCCGCGAATATCCCTGCCGACAGCAAGGAAGTGTCGGATGCAGACTGGTGGCGCCAAGCGGCCGTCTATCAGATCTACCCGCGCAGCTTTTCCGACTCCAACGGGGACGGCCTGGGCGACATCAACGGCATCACCGCCAAGGTCCCCTACCTGGACAAGCTCGGGGTCGACGCCGTCTGGCTTTCCCCGTTCTACCCCTCGGCGCTGGCTGACGGCGGTTACGACGTCGACGACTACCGCGACGTCGACCCCAAGCTGGGCACATTGGCCGACTTCGACAAGATGGTGGCCGCCCTGCACGCCGCGGGCATCAAGCTTGTAGTGGACATCGTTCCCAACCACTCCTCGGACCGGCACGAATGGTTCAAGGAAGCCCTGGCCGCCCCGAAGGGCTCGGCAGCACGGGACCGCTACATTTTCCGCGATGGCCTGGGCGAAAACGGCGATCTGCCGCCTTCGGACTGGGATTCCAAGTTCGGCGGCCGTGCGTGGGAGCGCGTTACCGAACCTGACGGCACCCCCGGGCAGTGGTACCTGCACATCTTCGCGAAGGAGCAGCCGGACTTCAACTGGGACAACCCCGAGGTCCGCGAGGACTTCCTGGAAACCCTGCGCTTCTGGTCCGACCGCGGCGTGGACGGCTTCCGCATTGACGTCGCCCACGCCCTGACGAAGGATCTGTCTGAGCCTCTTCCGTCCAAGACCGAGCTTCCGGTGGAAGGCAGCGGGGTTGATGGGCTGGCGGATGGTTCCCATCCGTTCTGGGACCGCGACGAGGTGCACGGGATCTACGCGGAGTGGCGCAAGGTGTTCAATGAGTACACCCCGCCCCGGACCGGCGTCGCCGAAGCCTGGGTGCACGCGGACCGCCGTGCCCGCTATGCCAGCCCCGAAGGGCTGGGCCAGGCCTTCAACTTCGACCTCCTGCAGGCCGATTTCGACGCCGAACAGTTCCGCAGCATCATCATCAAGAACCTCGCCGAGGCTGCAGCATCCGGCGCATCCTCCACGTGGGTGTTCTCCAACCACGACGTTATCCGGCATGCCACCCGGTACGGGCTGCCCGACGGCACCGGTCGGAACGGCCCGGCCCGGGCGTGGCTGAAGTCCGCGGGCAGCGAGCCGGCGTTGGACCGGGCCCTCGGCGAACGCAGGGCCCGCGCGGCCACCCTGCTCATGCTCGCCCTGCCCGGCTCGGCCTACCTGTACCAGGGCGAGGAGCTGGGCCTGCATGAAGTCGTCGACATTCCCGCTACAGACCGGCAGGATCCTGCCTTCTTCCGCAACCCGGGGGTTGAAATCGGCCGTGACGGGTGCCGCGTTCCGCTGCCCTGGACCTCCGAAGGTGTCGCCTTCGGCTTCGGCGAGGCGGCGCCGCATCTGCCCCAGCCCGATTGGTTCAGCACCTACGCCGTGGCGAGCCAGGAAATGGAGCCCGGCTCCACTCTTGCGCTGTACCGCGAGGCGCTACGGCTCCGGGGCAGCCTCCAGACCGACGAACTACTCAAATGGCTGGATGCGTCCCACGATTCGGTGCTGCACTTCACCCGTCCCAACGGATGGCAATCGGTGACCAACTTCGGCACCGCGCCCGTGAAACTGCCCGCCGGCACCGTTGTCCTCAGCAGCGGCCCGCTGACGGATGGAAACCTTCCGGCGGACACCACCGCCTGGATTATTTGACCCTTCACCACCGCCCCGCCGGAATGCCGGCCCGGGTTCACTGACAAAGGAGTGTTCATGAAAGCAAAGCTGACAGCCACGGCGGCACTGATGGCCGCAGGCGCGTTGGCGTTGTCCGCCTGCGGCGGCAACGCGAGCGGCGGCACCACAGCCGGCGGCGATGCCGCGGCCAATATGGATGGCCGTGGCCCGATCACGTATGTCCAGGGCAAGGACAACAGCAACGTGGTCCGCCCGCTGATTGAGAAGTGGAACGCCGCGCACCCGAACGAGAAGGTCACCTTCAAGGAGCAGACGGACCAGGCCGATCAGCAGCACGATGATCTCGTCCAGCACTTCCAGGCCAAGGACGCCGGTTACGACGTGGCCAGTGTTGACGTTGTCTGGACCGCCGAATTCGCCGCGAAGGGCTGGCTGCAGCCGCTGAAGGACAAGGCCGCGCTCGACACCTCGGCCATGCTCAAGCCCACCGTCGACGCCGCTTCCTACAAGGGCACGCTGTACGCGGCGCCGGTCTCCTCCGACGGCGGCATCCTGTACTACCGCAAGGATCTGGTGCCGACGCCCCCGAAGACCTGGGACGAGATGATGGGCATGTGCTCGGTTGCCAAGGCCAACAACATGGGCTGCTACTCGGGCCAGTTCAAGAAGTACGAGGGCCTGACGGTCAACGCGTCCGAGGCGATCAACTCCGCCGGCGGCGCCGTGCTGGATGCCAACGGCAAGCCCAGCCTGCTGACCGCGGAA
>NZ_CP022314.1:793513-988359 GCF_003352915.1 Arthrobacter sp. PM3
TCCGGTTCAAGTACCTCGTGCTCGGCTTCATCCTGGGAGCCTCGATGTTCCCCGGCGTCGCCCTCATCACGCCGCTGTTCCAGCTCTTCACGAACATCGGCTGGATGGGCACCTACCAGGCCCTGATCATCCCGAACATCTCGTTCGTGCTGCCGCTGACCGTCTACACCATGACCTCCTTCTTCCGCGAAATGCCGTGGGAGCTGGAAGAATCGGCCCGGGTGGACGGCTGCACCCAGGGGCAGGCGTTCCGGCGGGTCATCATGCCGCTGGCCGCGCCGGCCATCTTCACCACGGCCATCCTGGCGTTCATCTCCTCCTGGAATGAATTCCTCATCGCCAGCCAGCTCTCCTCCGACGCCACCCAGCCGGTCACCGTGGCCATCGCCAGCTTCGCCGGCGCCCAGCCCAACCAGATCCCCTACACCGCGATCATGGCCGCGGGCACCATCGTGACCATCCCGCTGGTCATCCTGGTCCTGGTGTTCCAGCGCAAGATCGTCGCGGGCCTCACCGCCGGCGCCGTCAAATGACGGCCCCGGCCAGGGAAGACGGCGCCATGACCGGGCAGGTCAACAACAACGACAACGACAACCAGGGCCACGTGCCGGCTTCGCGCCGGAAGGTGCGTTCGGGCGAGGACTTCGACATCATCATCGGGTTCATCGGCTTCTGGGCTATGGTGCTGTTGATCATCACCGTGTGGATGGAAGTCACCGCCCAGGACGCCCTCGGCTGGGCCCTCGGGCTCCTGGCAGCACTGCTGGCCCTCTACGGCATGATCAGGCTGCGCCGCAGACTGCCTGGCCGCACCGCCACCCGGCGCCGCTAAGCAGCCGCGGGCCCCGGCCCTTCCACCCGCAAAAACCGAAGTGCCCCGGACAGAATCATCCGTACAGAATCACCTGTACAGAATTAGCTGCCCGGGGCACTTCTTGTTGAGGCAGTGCAGCGCCGCTGCGGCCGCCGGCGGAAATTACGAGGCGTCGGCCTCCTCGAACTCGACGGCGGCGAGGATCTCCTTGGTCCGGGGGTTCAGCATGAATGCCTCGTCGTCGTCCTCCAGCATGAGGAACTCGCCCTGGTCCGTGACGAAATGCCAGGCCAGGGTGGTCTCCCCGTTGTGCTCGTAGTTCGGGTCGCCCATGGTGATCCGCTGCAGGCTGTGCCCGGCGATGTCGCACAGTTCCCGGATGATCTGCTCGAACTCCGGCGCGTCCAGGAGGGCTTCCTCTGCGGCGGCCGCCTGGCGCTCGGCGAGGTCGGGGATCCGGGCCACGCGTCCGGCGATGTGGGCGTCGAGGTCGTCCTCGGCAAGGACCTGTAGGTCCTCCTGGCCGCGCAGCCAGGCGGCGTTCAGCGCCACGACGTCCTCGGCGGCGAGGACGGATTCGAACTCCCCGTCCATTTCTTCGATGCGGCGCACGGCTTCGGAGACGCTGTCCTCCGCGTCGGCGCCCTCTGCGTTGTCCCCGGTGGCCCACCCGCTCCCGCCGTCGAGGTACATGTCGACGTCGGTGTCGGTCAGGCCGCCGAAGGCTGCCACAGTGCGGTTGAAGAGGTCCAGGTGTGCGGCGGCGCCCATGCCGGCCAGGCCGTCCCGCACGTAGGGATCGATTTCCTCGCGTTCGGGCGCGGTGAAGACATACTGGGCGAAGCCTCCGGCCTGCGCCTGGGTCAGGTAGAAGTCCACGTAGTAGCTGCGCAACGCGGTCGGCGAGATCTCGTCCTCGTCCAGCAGCTCTTCGAACATGGCGTTGACTACGGCGACGTTCGTGTCGACAACGTCCTGGTCGCCGCCCCGGAGGCATTCTGTGGTCAGCACCGTCGGGTAATTGTGGGCGGCCTGGCTGGTGGTCTCACCGTTGGTCATGCGAAATCCTTACTGCTGGGACTGCTGATACTCCGGACCTCTCCACGGTAGGGCCGTCTTCGCGGCCGGCAGCCGAGCCCGAGTTGAACGTCAGGCGAAGTTTGAGGGGACGTTCGCCGGCGGCCGGCAAATTCCGGGGACCTGCGCGGGCTCGCTAAGATGGATCAGATGACCTCCTGCCGAAAGTAGCGCGCACATGCCATCCCATCCGGACGAGAGTGCGGCACTGGCAATCCAAACCCCCGCGATCAACGACCGCTCCCTCGCGGCCGGACTTGCCTACGCCATGGGGAGCCGCGTTTCCGCAATGTCCTTCGATCCCGCCACGGGGCTGCTGCTGGGCAAAGTGCGCGGCGGTTCCGAGGTGCCCTACTCCACGACGGCGAAGCTCGTCCGGAAGTCCGGCGGCTGGAGCTGCACCGTGGGCGTCTGCAGCTGTCCGGTGCGCAAGGACTGCAAGCACGTCGCGGCCCTGCTCTTCTCGGCCGAGGACAACCCGGCCATCCGGCTCCAGCTGCTGGCCCCGGCTGAATCGACCCGGCTCTCCCGGCAGAGCGCCGCGCCGGAGCTGGCCGACTGGGAACAGGCGCTCAGCCCGCTGATCGCCAGCCCCGGCATCCCACCGTCCGCCAACGGCACCCCGCTCGCGCTGCAGTTCGAGGTCGAGGAACCCGCCCCGCACTTCTCCTACACCGGCCGCCGGGACCCGCTCCGCAGTGTCCGCCAGCTCAAGGCGCGGCCCGTAATCATGGGAGCGAAGGGCAAGTGGATCCGCGGCGACGTCTCCTGGAGCACGCTGAGCTACCTGAACTACCGGCGCGAATGCAACGAGGCGCATGTGGAGTGGATGCAGGAGTTCCTCGCCGCACATGCCGGTGCCGCGAACCGCCAGTACGCCGGCACCGGGCTGTGGCTGGGCCTGAACACCTACGCCGGCAAGAACCTGTGGAGCCTGCTGTCCCAGGCGCAGAAAATCGGTCTGGCCCTGGTGCCCAGCCGCGGTACGGAGCCCGTGCGGCTCGTTCAGGAGCCGGCCGCCGTCGGGCTGAACCTGGCGCGGTTCGGTTCCGGGGACGACGGCGGACTCGAGCTCGCGCCGACCATTACGGTGGAAGGCAAGACGGTGGATCCGGCGTCGGTGGGGACCATCGGCCGCCCGGCGCACGGGATCTTCCTGGCGTCCGACGGCGATGCCCTTCCCGGAATCGCCCCTGCAGACCCGGCCATCACCCTGGCCCCGCTGGAAAGCGGCCTCAGCGAGGAACTGCTGGCCTTCGTCACGGGCGGGACCACGCTGCGGATCCCGGCCCGGGACGAAAGCCGCTTCCTGACCGGGTTCTATCCCAAGCTGAAGCAGACCGCACGGGTCACGGCCTCGGACGAGTCAGTGGAGCTGCCGGCGCTGGCCGTGCCCACCCTGTCCCTGCTGGCCAACTACGGCGCCGACCACCGGGTCCGGCTGCACTGGGAATGGCATTACACGTCCGGGACCCTTGTCACGGCGCAGCCATTGTGGCGGCATCCGGGCGATCACGGCTACCGGGACGACCCCGCCGAGGCCCGCATCCTGGAGGCGGTCGGGCAGCCCTGGGACGTGGTGCCGGCCCTGGGCGAATCCGCCACCGGGGGCTGGGGGACGCCGCGGCTGGCGGCCACGGCCGAACTGTCGGGGCTGGACACGCTCGCCTTCACCGAGGACGTGCTGCCGCGGCTCCGCGAACTCCCCGACGTCTCGGTGGACACCTCCGGCGAGATCGCGGACTACCGCGAAGCCGAGGAGGCCCCCGTGGTGGCGATCTCCACGACGGCAACGGACAGCCGGGACTGGTTCGACCTCGGCATTGTCATCACCTTGGAGGGCCAGCCGGTGTCCTTCGCGGCGCTGTTTTCCGCCCTTGCGTCCGGACAGACCCGCATGCTGCTGCCCAGCGGGGCGTACTTCTCCCTGGACCTGCCGGAACTGCACGAGCTGCGGGCCCTGATTGACGAGGCCCGGTCCCTGCAGGACAACCCGGGCGACAAGGACGCGCCGCTGCAGATCAGCCGGTTCCAGGCCGGGCTGTGGGACGAGCTCGCGCACCTAGGCATCGTCGACGAACAGGCCGCCGCGTGGCGCGAGTCCGTCGGCGGGCTGCTGGAAGGCGGTGTCCAGGGGCTCCCGCTGCCCGCGTCGCTCAACGCCGAGCTGCGCCCGTACCAGCTGGAGGGCTTCAACTGGCTGAGTTTCCTGTACCGGCACGGGCTCGGCGGCGTGCTGGCCGACGACATGGGCCTGGGCAAGACAGTCCAGGCGCTCGCCCTGATCTGCGCCGCCAAGGACGCTGCCGCGGGCGCTGCATCCGAGGCGGCCGGCACGGCATCCGACGCCGCTTCCGGCGGCGGCGCCGCCCCGTTCCTCGTCGTCGCGCCCACCAGTGTGGTGGGCAACTGGGAGGCCGAAACCGCCCGGTTCGCGCCGGGCCTGAGCGTGCGCGCCGTCGGCGAAACTTTCGCCAAGAGCGGATTGGACCCGGCCGGCGCGCTGGCCGGTGCGGACATCGTCATCACCTCCTATGCCCTGTTCCGGATCGACTACGAGGCCTACGCGTCCCGGACCTGGGCCGGCCTGGTGCTCGATGAGGCCCAGTTCGTCAAGAACCACCAGTCCAAGGCGTACCAGTGCGCCCGCAAACTTCCGGCCGCCTTCAAGCTCGCCATCACGGGCACCCCGCTGGAGAACAACCTCATGGAGTTCTGGGCTCTGACGTCGATTGTGGCCCCCGGGCTCTTCTCCAGCCCCAAACGGTTCGCCGAGTACTACCAGAAACCGGTGGAGAAGAACGGCGACAAAGCCCAGCTGGACAAGCTCCGGCGCCGGGTCCGGCCGCTGATGATGCGGCGCACCAAGGAACAGGTCATCCGGGACCTGCCGCCCAAGCAGGAACAGATCCTGGACGTGGTGCTGAATCCGCGGCACCAGAAGGTCTACCAGACGCACCTGCAGCGGGAGCGCCAGAAGATCCTGGGCCTCATCGACGATGTCAACAAGAACCGCTTCACCATCTTCCAGTCGCTGACCCTGCTCCGGCAGCTCAGCCTGGACCCCTCACTGATCGACCCTTCGCTCTCCGGCGTGCGCTCCAGCAAGCTCGATGTCCTGTTCGAGCAGCTCGCCGACCTCGTGGCCGAGGGCCACCGGGCCTTGATCTTCAGCCAGTTCACCGGCTTCCTGGGCAAGGTCCGCGAGCGGCTGGTCGAGGAGAACATCGAGTTCTGCTACCTCGACGGCAGCACCCGCAACCGGTCCGACGTCGTGAATGAATTCAAGAACGGCGCCGCGCCGGTGTTCCTCATCAGCCTCAAGGCCGGCGGCTTCGGCCTGAACCTGACGGAGGCCGACTACGTGTTCCTGCTGGACCCGTGGTGGAACCCGGCCTCCGAGGCCCAGGCCGTGGACCGGACCCACCGGATCGGCCAGGCCCGGAACGTCATGGTGTACCGACTGGTCGCCAAGGACACGATCGAGGAGAAGGTCATGGCGCTCAAGGCGAAGAAATCCCAGCTGTTCGCCGACGTCATGGAGGGCGACGCGCTCGCCGGCGGCGCCCTCACGGCGGAGGACCTCGCCGGGCTGTTCAACGACTAAGGGTGTCCCGGTTCAGCCGGCCGGGGTCCGGAGCCGGGCCAGGAGCGTGGCGGCGAGCAGCGCCGTCGTCATTTCCAGCGCGATGACCGCCAGCAGCGCCGCGGATCCCGACGGCGCCGCACCGGCCGCCGCGGTGCCGGCAGTGGCTGCACCGTGCGAGTGGCCCCCGGCGCCGGACCCGGTCCCGATCCCGAGGAGCAGGACGGCGTGCACCGCGGTCATGGCGAGCGCCGAGGCCATGACCTGGCGGAGCGAGCGGGCCCGGCCGCGGCGCCAGATGTGCACGGCGCACGGCAGGCACACGGCCACCATCGCCAGCATCAGCAGGTTCAGCCAGGTCCCGTGATGGTTCCCGGCGACGAGCCACAGGTGCGCGAGGCACGAGGCCGCCGTCACGGCCGCGCAGATCCGCGAATGCAGGACGGCGCCGACGGGACCGGCGGTGCGGTCCCGTCCCGCCAGGACGGTCACGGCGCCGGCTAGCTGTGGCAGTGGCCGCCGGCCGGCTGTGCACTCGCGGGCACATCCAGCACGGGGCTGCGGTCAAAGAAGCCCTCCGGCCGGAGCTTGAAGCCGGCCGTGTCCACGGGCATGATGGGCCAGTCCTCGGGCCGCGGGAAGTGCGTCAGGCCGAAGGTGTGCCAGAGAACGATGTCCTGGCCGTCCAGGTCACGGTCCTGGGCCACATACTCCGGCAGCCCCGCTCCCCCGGCGTGCTGGTTCACGAAATCGCCCGTGGGGTAGCGCTCGTCCTCGGCGAAGCGTGTCACCCAGAGGTCCTTGGTCGCAAACGCCGCGCGCCGGGCGATCGAGGACTCCGGGTCGGCCAGCAGGGTGGGCTGGCCCTCGGCGTGCAGCTTGTAGGCCACGGGCTCGCCAAGGCGGTTGCGTGACTCCGGGTTGGAGATGACCCAGGTCCGGCCGCTGCGGGCGTCGGCCTGCCGCGCGCCCTCGGATTCGCGGGCGATCAGCGTGCGTTTCCGGGAGAAGGCGTTGCCGCGCTCGTTGCCTTTGCCCATTGCCTGCCGGACCACGTCTTCTTCCTCGACCCGGTTGGTGAGGCCGTCGATCGCCATGTCCAGCCGGGCGCTGAACAGGTGCTGGTGGTAGGGGGCGCCCAGGCCCGGGGCGAGCTGGGAGATGTTGGCCGATCCGCCTTCCGGGTAGGCGGAGGTGAAGACGACGCCGGTGGCCTTGGCCTCGAACTCGATGGTGCCGTCGAGGTAGAGGTACCAGTAGAAGCCGTAGTCGTAGTTGCCGATCGTGGTGAAGAAGGAGATCACCAGGCGGCGGTTCCGGCGCGTGTAGTTGATGCCCGTCCAGAGGTCGCTGTGCTTGGCCAGGATGCCCCAGTCTTCCTCGTGCATGCAGATGCCGTTGCGGATTTCCCGGGGGTTGCCGAAGGCGTCGCTGATGACGGGGCTGAGGTAGGTGATCTCGCCGAGGCAGTCGCAGCCCAGTTCCAGGGAGTTGGCGTACTGGCCGACGAGGTATTCGCCGGTGTCGAAGTAGTTCTGCCAGGACCGGATCGGCGACGGATCCCCGTACGGGACCACCATTTCGGCGATCGACGCCCGGTTGATGACGGGCCGCTTGCGGTCGCCGTCCTGGAAGGCCAGGTTGTGCAGCACCACGCCTTCGCGGACGTCGAAGCCGACGTCGACGCTCCATTTTTCCCACTCGACGTGGTTGTTGCCGGTGACCGTGAAGCTGGGGCCCTCGGGCTGGGTGATGTGCAGGGGCTTCTGGCTGGTGCGCAGCGGGCCCGTGAGTTCGGGGTCCGTGTAGTTGCCGTGCTCCGCCGGGACGGGCACGGCGCCGAGGTCCAGGACCTGGGTGACTTCCTGGCTGACGACGTCGACATAAGCGACCAGGCCGTCCACCGGGTGCGCCCAGGCGCTGTCCTCGGGAAAGTCCTGCGCGAAGGCCAGCCCGCGGAGGATGCGGCGGCCCTTCTCCTCGGGGTACTCGAAGACGCCGGCGGACAGCGGCGCGACGCGCACCTTGCTGACGTCCAGGCCGCGGTCGGCCAGCGCTTTGAGCCACCGTTCGTCCGTGGCCAGGAGCTGCTCGACCACTTCGAACTCTTCCTCCAGGACGGGAAGCTCGCCGGTCACCGCGGTGTCGAGCTCGACGGCGGAAATCACCTCGCCGCTGGTCACCGAGACGGTCACGTCCGCGGGGCAGCCGCCCGAGACGTCGTGGACGAAAGTCCGGAACCGGCGGTCCCTGCTGCCTGCCGGAGCGTTCCTGGCCGGGTCCACGAGGCCCAGGTACGCGATGCGCTTGGTCTCGCCCAGCAGGCCCGCGGTGCGCAGGATGCCCTGGACCGCTGTAATTTCGGCGCCCGTGGCCAGGCTGTAGGGGCTGTTTGTGGTGAGGGTGTCAGATTGTGCAGGCATTGTTGCGGCCTTCGTTCGGGGACCTTGGCGGGTCGGAACTTTATTTTCTATAGTTGTAGAGAATACGGAAATGTAAGCTGTGCCACAAGAGTCCGACGCTAAGAGATTTTGGGGAGCTGCCCGGTGCCAAAGATTGTCGACCACGACCAGCGGCGGCTTGAACTCGTCGACGCCACGTGGCGGACCATCGCCCGGCTCGGCATCGAAAGTGCCACCATGCGGGAGATCGCCCTCGAGGCCGGCTTCGCGAACGGAGCCCTCAAGCCGTACTTCCCGACGAAGGATGACCTGCTGACATTCGCGTTCAGTCACGTCTTCAACCGCACCAACGAGCGCATCGCGGAAGTCACCGCCGGGCAGGCCGGGCTGGAGGCCCTGCGGGCGTTCTGCGTCGAGGTGCTGCCCCTGGATGAAGAGCGCATCAACGAGGCCCGGATCGTCATTCCGTTCTGGCAGAAGGCCATCAACGACCCAAACAAGGCCCGGATCCACCGGGAATCGATGGAGCAGTGGCTGGCCGCGATACGGCGGTACCTCACGGAGGCGCGGCAGGCGGGCACGGTGGCCACCGCCGTCGGCGACGCCGCCCTGGCCGGACAGCTGCTCAACCTGCTGCTGGGGGCGCAGATAGCGGCGGCACTCGCCCCCGAAGGACAGGTGGAACTCGGGCTGAACGAGCAGCTCGAGGGTTTCCTGACCCTGCTGGGCTGTTAGGCCCGCGGGCTGCCCTCGCGCGCAGCGGCGGCCTGTCTGGCGGGACTTGTGGCCGGCATCCCGATGACCGCGACGGCGGTCAGTGCGGCGCAGACCGTGACGGCGAGGAACACGGCGGCGGAGGCCGCCACGACGGTGTGGGGATCCGTCTCGCCGTGCGGGGTGCCGGCATAGATCGAGTTCGCGATCGCCCCGAAAACGGCGACCCCAAGAGCGCTGCCGATCGACCGCGCGAACAGGTTGGTGCCGGTGACCACGCCGCGCTCGTTCCACTCAACGCTCGTCTGCGCGGCAATGAGGGTCGGGGTTGCGACGAGGCCGAGGCCGAGCCCCACGATGAAGCAGCTGCCCGCGGCCAGCAGGACGCTGGGCGAGGACGCGGTCAGGGCAAGCAGCGCCGAACCGATGATGGTGACCGTGACGCCGATCATGGCAGTGTTCCGGAACCCGATCCGAAGGTACAGGCGGCCCGATTGGGAAGCGCTGATCGGCCAGCCGATGGTCAGCGCCGCCAGGGCGAGCCCGGCCAGGATCGGTGAGGTCGAGAGGGCACCCTCGAGGAACGTCGGGACGTAGGAGGTAAGGCCCAGCATGACCGCACCGACGCCGAAGGCGACCAGCGCCGTCGTCGCGAGCAGCCGGCGGGAGACCACCCACGGCGGCAGAACCGGCTCCGCCGCCCGCCGCTCGGCCAGGACGAAGGCCCCGAACAGCACCGCGCCGCCTGTGAACACGGCGACGCTGATGGTGGAGTTCCAGGCCCAGGCCTGGCCGCCTTCGAGGGCCCCGAGGATGAGCAGGGTAAGCGAGACCGTGAGCAGCCCGGCTCCCAGATAGTCGATCCTGTGCTTCGCGCGCTCGATCTTCTCGTGGAATGACCGGATGAGCATCCACCCTGCCACCAGGCACAGCGGGATGTTCACGAGGAAGATGCCGCGCCAAATGCCGAGCGAGGCAAAGACGCCACCGAGCGTGGGACCGACCACCGAGGAGACCGCCCACACGCTCGCAAGGTAGCCCTGCACTTTGGCGCGCTCCGCCAGCGTGTAGATATCACCCGCGATGGTGATCGCCATCGGTTGCACGGCACCGGCACCCAGGCCCTGCACCACACGGAATGCAATCAGGACGGGCATGCTCCAGGCGACCCCGCAGAGGACCGAACCGAGCAGGAAAAGGCCGATTCCAAGGAGCATGATCGGCTTGCGGCCGATCATGTCGGAGAGCTTCGCGTAGACGGGCACGGAAACGGCCTGCGCCAGCAGGTAGGCGGAGAACAGCCACGGGAATGAGGCGAATCCGCCGATGTCGTGGACGATCGAGGGCACAGCCGTCGCCACAATCGTCGCATCGATCGCCACAAGGCCGGTCGAGAGCATCAGGGCGATAAGGACGGGGCCGCGTTCGGAGCGGAAGCCAACTCCCTCGACAGGCGGTGTCGTCACGTGTTCTCCTACCGTCGGCGCCCGCGGCGCGCTGCACACGGAACCAGTTCCGGCCCCTATGGCATAACTGCACCGGCCGCCGAATTAGTCCCGCCCCGGGCTTTCCGGCCGGGCATCTTTTTTCGCCGCCTGTCGAAAAAAGATGACAGCGGCGGGCTGCGGCGTTACCCTGAATGGACTGTGTTCCATGACACAGTCCATGAATTACGACGGCGTCAGGATCTTCGATGACCGCAGTTGCAGCCCGCCCGGCCGCCGGCCCCGCCGGAGCGCAGGTCCACACCAGCACGGCAGCCTCCTTCGAGCACTGGAGGCACCTCGTAGCGGAGTCCTTCGTTCCCTTGGAAGCCTCAAGCAATGATGCCGACAATTTCCAGGGCCGCCTGCGCGCCCGCCGGCTGGACCGCGTGGCGGTCGTCGAAGTCTCCTCCACCAGCCATGAAGTCCACCGCACGCCGGCACTGATTGCGCAGTCCGGCCAGCGGTATTTCAAGCTCAATCTCCAGCTGGAGGGCACCGGGCTCCTCATCCAGGACAACCGCGAAGCCGTCCTGCAACCGGGCGATCTCTCCATCTACGACACGAGCCGGCCCTACACCCTGGCCTTCGAAGAAAACGCCCGGCTCATGGTGGTGATGTTTCCGTGGGACGCGCTCTCCCTGCCGCCGGAGTGCATCGCACAGCTGTCGGCAGTCCGGATGGCGGCGAACGGGGGCCTCGCCGCCATCGTCGGCCCGTTCATCTCCCACCTCGCGGAAAACCTGGACGTCCTGAGCGGCCCCAGCGGGTCCCGCCTGGCGGCGAACGCCCTCGACCTGGTGTCCACGATGCTGCATTCGGAACTGGACATGTCCGCGGACCGCATGAAACCCCAGGCACTCCTGGCAGCTTCCATCCGCGAATACATCGACGCCAACCTGGCCGATCCGCTGCTCTCACCGGCCACCATTGCGGCGGCGCATTTCATCTCCACCCGTCACCTGCACAATGTCTTCCACGAGTCCGGGACCACCGTGGCGAGCTGGATCCGGACGCAGCGGCTGGAAGGGGCACGCCGCGAGCTGCGGGATCCGCTCCTGGCGGGCCTGCCGGTGGGGGCGGTGGCCGGCCGCTGGGGTTTCCTGGACGCGGCCCACTTCAGCCGCACGTTCCGCGATGCCTTCGGCGAGTCCCCCAGCGACTGGCGCCGCGGCGCCTGAGCGGAACGGTGGGGGTGAACTCCGGGAGTGTTTTCCGGGGCTAAAGCGGGCGCGTGCCGCTCCCGGCACGGTGATGTACCCGGCGACCCCGGCGACCCGTGAGCGCACGGCTCAGGCCGCCGTGCAAAAGCAGGAGCCGGGGAACGGCGAAGTAGACGGCCGTGGGCACCACCACGAGCGTCAGCACGAAGGCGCGCAGTACCGGCGGCCACGCCGGCGCAAGGCCGGCCAGCACGCTCATCCCGACAGCGGCCAGGGGGAAGATGGCGAGCCACGTGATGACGGCGCGGACGTGGACCGACGCCACCCCCTGCGGCCGGTGGTGATGGGTGTCCGTTTCGTCGGCGGCAAGTGCCTTGCCCTCGCGCTCCACGCAATCTCCAAACTTTAGGTTGGATTTGATGGTAGACCCGCACTGCCCATAGTTCCAAACGAACGTTTGGAGTTAGGCTTGGACTATGGCGTGGGATACGGATGCGACGAAAGAGAAACTGCTCGAGGCGGCCATCGCGGAGTTTTCCGACCGCGGTTATTCCGGCGCCCGCATCCACGAAATTTCCCGCAGGGCCGGCTGCAACCGCGAGCGGATCTACTTCTATTTCGGCGGCAAGGAGCAACTGTTCGAGGCCGCACTCACACGCCAGCTCGTCACGGCTCTGGCGGACCTTCCCGTGGTCGGCACCGGGTCGTCGGCCGTCGCCGACTTCGCCGGAAGATACTTTGACTTCGCCACGGGACGCCCCGGCCTGGCACGCCTCACGTCCTGGGAGGGACTGGAACGGGGACACCCGGTGGGCGCAGAGGAACGGGCACTGCATTCAGCGAACAAAGTCGCCCAGGTCAGGAGCGCACTTCCGGGAATGAGCCAGGCAGCGGCAGAGGACTTGCTGCTGACCATCGTCACCCTCTGCCACGCCTGGGTGTCGAGCCCCACCGTCCACGCCGTCATGACCGGCACCCCGGATGCGGACCGCAGGCGACGGGCGATCATGCGGACCACCGAGCTGCTTGCCGCCGACGCCGCGGCCGGGTCGCCGGGCGCCTCCTAGGACAATAAGCGTCTGGCAATCAGCGTCCGGTCAGTCGTCGCTGCCATGGCCGCCGTGGCCGCCCCGGAGCCCGCCCTTGTCATCACCGGGCGGCGTGGCGGCTGGACCGCTGCCCGGCTGGGCTTTCGCCGTGACGGTCCCCGGCGCGGCCGAAGGCGACGGTTGACGGGGCACGGTCGGTGTTGATGTGGGGCTGGGAGCGGTGACGGTCGGGCTGGGGGCCGGGGTTGCGGTCCCCGAGGCCGGACCGCCCGGCAGCAGGATGTTGCCGGCATTGCCGAGGGTTGAGGTCCGTGCGCTGTTCAGCGTGAAGGTGTTGGCGGCGAGGGCGGCGGCACCGGCAACAAGGATTCCGGCAACGGAAAGCACGACGGCGGTCCTGGTCTTCATGGCTCAACTGTCTTCATGGCTCAACTGTAGGACGCGGACGGAAGAGACAGCGGCAGCGGCAGCGAAACCGACGGCGCAACTCAGTCGTCACTGCCGTGGCCCCCATGGCGGCCGTGACCGCCTTTGTCATCGCCGGGCTCCGCCGCCCGCGTCACCTCGGGTGACCGCAGCCCGCCCTTGTCGTCACCGGGTTCAGCAGCAGTGGTTGCGGGTACGGGCGAGGCCGTGGGCGTGTTGCCCGCGGCATCATTCTTCAGGAAGACCGTGTCGGCGTTGCTGGCCACGTCCGTGGAGGAACCGTTCAAGGTCTGGGTATTCGCGGCCAGGGCGGCGGATCCCGTGAGCAGAATTCCGGTGAGTGAAAGTGCGAAGGCTGTTTTTGTTTTCATGTTTCAACCGTAGAAAGCCGACGGAAAGGACAGGTGCAGGGAAAATCCAAGAATTGTCCAAATTTGGTCGCGCAATCATCTGCCGTCCCGTGTGTAGTGCTTCCCGCCGGATCCTGCAGGAACATAATCAGGTATGCGGATATTGGTTGTTGAAGACGATGAATCGGTGGCCGCCGGCGTCCTTGAAGGGCTGACGCGGGCGGGCTTCGAGCCAAGCCATGTCGCCAGCGGGGCGGCGGCGCTGGCGCAGGTCCGTAACGCCAACCCCGATTTCATCCTCCTGGACCTCGGGCTGCCGGACATGGAGGGAACCGACGTCTGCCGTGCCGTCCGGGGGCTGACCGCGACTCCGATCATCGTCGTCAGTGCGCGCGATGAGGAGATCGACCGGGTGCTGGCGCTGGAGCTCGGGGCGGATGACTACCTGGTCAAACCGTTCGGGATGCGGGAGCTCATTGCACGGATCCGCGCCGTGGCACGCCGTACCGACGACCGTGCGGGCGAGGGCCAGCCGTCGGCGGTGAACGCCAGAAGCATCGGTCCGCTAAGCATCGACCACCGTTCGCGGCGGGTGCTCATGGACGGTGCGGAAATCCACCTGACCGTCAAGGAGTTCGATCTGCTGTATTACCTCGCGGAAGATCCGGGCGCGGTCTGCCAGCGCAGCGATATTCTGCGCGCCGTCTGGGACGGCACCTGGTACGGCACAACCAAGACGCTGGACGCCCATGTGGCGGCCATCCGGAAGAAGCTGGGCGATCCGCGCTGGATTGAGGCGGTTCGCGGCGTGGGGTTCCGGCTGGAGCTGCCCGGATGAAGTGGCGGCTGATTTCCGCCTTCATGTTCATCACGCTGCTGGTGGTCCTGGTGCAGGACATCCCGCTGGGGAACTACCTGGTCCGCGCTGAACGGGACAGTCTGGCCACCTCCCTGGAAAGGGACGCCTTCCTGCTGAGCGGGCGAGTCCGGGAAGTCCTGGAAAGCGGCACTGCCTTGCCCGACGACGTGGCGGACGCCGTCCGTAAGTACAGCCAGGCGAGCGGAGCCCGGGTGGTGATCGTCAACCGCGCCGGGACCGCCGTCGCGACCTCCGATGACGACCAGTCCGCCACCGGCTCCCCCTACATCTCCCGCCCGGAAATCGCCGCGGCGCTGACCGGCCAGATCACCACCGGCCAGCGGTTCTCCGAGACGTTGGGATTTGATCTGCTGTACGTCACCGTTCCGGTCCTCAGCGGCGAGAGCATCACCGGGGCCGTCCGCCTCACCTACCCTGCCTCCGTGGTCACCGACCGGGTCTCCGGCCAGCTGACAGTCCTTTGGACCGTGGCCGGCACAACGGTGCTGCTCGCCGGCCTGTTGGCATTTCTGATGGCGGCCACCGTCACACGGACCATCAAGAGACTGCAGAAAGCAACTGAACTGCTCGCCGCGGGGGATCTCGCCACCCGCACCGAGGAGGGCGAGGGCGCCCCGGAACTGCGCGCCCTCGCCGGGTCCTTCAACGGCATGGCGGACAGGCTGGAGCACGCCCTCCAGCAGCAGAAGGGTTTTGCCAGTGACGCATCCCATCAACTCCGCACGCCGCTGACCGGGCTCAGGCTCAGGCTCGAAAACGCCGCCGATACCATGGACAGCAATCCGGAGGGAGCCCGCGTCATGGTGGCCGATTCCCTGGCGGAAACCTACCGGCTCCAGCGGATCATCGACGGGCTTCTCCTCCTGAGCCGGGCGGACAACCGGGAAGTGGCCCTGGCCCGGGTGGACTTGAGTGCCGTCGCCGGCAGCCGGGTGGAGCAGTGGGAGGCCCTCGCCGACGAAACGGGCATCAGTATCACCCTCGATGCCGCCGCGGACGGCCATGTGATGGCCATGCCCGGCGCTGCCGAACAGATCATCGACAACCTGATCGACAATGCCTTGGCCGTGGCGCCCCCCGGGTCGCGGATCCGGGTGGTGGTTTCGCCGCCCGGGAATGGAGGCTGGGTGGAACTCCACGTTATCGACCAAGGGCCCGGGCTCTCCGCCGAGGACTGCCGGCGGGCGTTCAACCGTTTTTGGCGCGGCCCGGGGACCTCGGAAGGCAGCGGTCTCGGGCTGGCAATCGTCCAGCAGCTGGCGGAGGCCAGCGGAGCAATTGCCGCACTGGCACCACGGGCCCACGCAGCTTCCCCGGGCCAGGATCAGGCGGGCGGAGCCACGGGCCTGGATGCGTGCGTCAGGTTCAGGGCCGCCCCCGGCTCGTGAGCAGGCCTGAGCCCTTCCGCAGACCCGCTGCGTCCCCGCGCACGTCCTAGACCTTTTCCTCCTGGCGCAGTTGGCCCCGCTGGGGCAGTTGGGCCGGGCTGACCCCGCGCCTGGTGTGGCGTCCGGATGCCAGGATCTCGTCGCCAGCGCCGGGCAGTCGGAGGACCGCTTCGGTGCCTTCGGGCACCTCGACGGTGACGGTGAGGGTGTCGCCGTCGATCTCCCACCGGACGGAGGCAGGTCCGTGCGGGGTCTCGAGGCTGGTCTCGGCCCATTCGAGGCCGCCGCCGGGCCGCGGGGCAACCAGGATGCGCCGGTAGCCGGGCTCGAGCGGCGCGAGCCCGCCAACCGTGCGGTGAAGCCAGTCCACGACGGCGCCGAGGGCGTAGTGGTTGAAGCTGGTCATCTCGCCCGGGTTGATGGTCCCGTCCGGGAGCATGGAGTCCCACCGCTCCCAGATCGTGGTCGCCCCCATCGTCACCGGGTACAGCCACGACGGGTTCTCCGTCTGCAGCAGCAGCCGGTACGCGGCGTCGAGGTGCCCTGTCGCCGTGAGCGCGTCCGTGACAAACGGGGTCCCCGCGAAGCCTGTGGAAATCCGGTAACCGGAGGCCTCGACGAGCTCCGCCAGCCGCCGGCCGGCGAACTCCCGGCCAGGCCCGTCCAGGATCCCGAAGACGAGCGCGAGCGCGTACACGGTGGTGCAGTCGCTCTTGATGACACCGTCTTTGAGGTAATGCCCGGTGAAGGCCGTACGCAGCGACTCAGCCATTGCGCGGAATTCGGCGGTGGCCACCGCGTCGCCGAGCACCCCGGCCGTCCGGGCCACGAGGTCGGCGGTGCGGTACGCGCACAGGGTCGCGACCACGTGGGCGTCCGCCTTGGCCGCCCACGGCTGGTCGGGCGCGGCATCGGGGTCGAGCCAGTCGCCGAACTGGAACCCGGTGTCCCACAGCCCGTTCCCGGAGAGTTTGCCCCGCAGGCGCCGGGCGTGGGAGACCATGGAGGGGAAGGCATCCTCGAGCACCCGCCGGTCCCCGTACGCGGTCCACACCGCCCAGGGAACCCATACCGAGGCGTCACTCCACACGGCGGAGGTGTCGGCAACCGGGAACTCGGGCGGGCTCTCGACATACTTCAGGACATCCGGGACCACGTACGGGACGAAGCCGTCGTGGTGCTCCTGCTCGAGGGCGAGGTCGCGCAGCCAGTCCCGCAGGAAGTCCCGGGAGTCGAACAGGAAACACGCGCTCGGGGCGAACGCCGCGATATCCCCGGTCCAGCCCAGGCGCTCGTCGCGCTGGGGGCAGTCCGTGGGCACGTCGAGGAAGTTCCCCCGCATGCCCCACACCGCGTTCTCGTGCAGCCTGTTCACCAGCGGGTTCGAGGTGGCGAAGCGGCCGATGCGGCGCAGCTCCGAGGACACGACGACGGCGGTCAGGCCGCCCCCGGCCGCCGTCGCCGCCCGGAGGGCCTCGACTCCCCCGGGCCATCCGTCGACCTCGACATAGCGGAAGCCGTGGAACGTCAGTGTCGGTTCGAACACGTCGTCCCCGCCGGAGAGGGTCAGCCGGTCCGTGGCCTTCGCGCTGCGCAGCGGCCGGGTGCCGAGCTCGTCGTGTTCGAGCACCTCGGCGTGCCGCAGCGTCACCACCGACCCCGCCGGGCCGGTGACCTCGGTCCTGACCCAGCCGACCAGGTTCTGTCCGAAGTCCACCAGCGCCCGTCCCGACGGCGACTCCCACACCTTCACCGGTGCGAGCTCCGCGACGCGCCGCACGGGCGGTCCGACATATGGCTCGAGGCGGCCGAGGTCGTCGTCGAGTACGTGCACGCCCGTCCACGACGGCGACACGAACCCGGGTGCCAGCCACCCGTCGTCGAACCTGCGGGCGTCGATGTCCTGCCCGTCGTAGAGGTCGTTCGACGTCGTCGCCGACGGACCCGCGGTCCACGACGCGTCCGTCCCGAACACCTGCTCGTGCCCGTCGGCGAACCGCACCCGCAACTCGGCGAACCCGGCGAGCTCGTTGCCGTAGAACGCTGACCCTCCGGACCACGTCAGCCGGCCCCGGTACCAGCCGTTCCCCAGGGCCAGGCCCAGGACCGTCACGGGCCCGACCAGCGCGGTCACGTCCAGCTCCGCGTACCGGACCCGCCATTCGTAGCTCGACCAGCCCGGGGTGAGCAGGTCTTCGGAGGCCGGGGCGCCGTTCACCCACGCCTCCGCCACCCCGAGGGCGGACAGGAACAAGGTTGCCGATTCCACCGCCCCGTGGTTTTTCTCGAGGCGGAACTCCCCGCGGAGCAGCGGGGCGCCGTCGAACTCGGCATCAGGGGCGATCAGGCGGGCGTGCCAGGAAGTCATTGACGTACTCCAGTCATGAAGGGGTTGAACAGTTTCACCGGGGTCGGGATCACGCGGGCTGGCCCTCAAGTGCCGGCAAGGCTCCGTTGGTGCGGGCGACCCCGCCGAGCCAGTGGGCGCTGGGCTTCGGCGTGCGGGCCTGGGTCTCGCGGTTGACGGCGATCAGGCCGAACTTGGGCCGGAAGCCGAAAATCCACTCGAAGTTGTCGAACGCCGTCCATGCGATGTAGCCGCGCACATCAATGCCGTCGGCGAGGCACGACGCCACCCCGGAGACTGCCGTCTCGAGGTAGGCGAGGCGCTCGGCGTCGTCCTCCGTCGCGAGCCCGTTCTCGGTGACGAGCACCGGCACGCCGGCCACCCGGGACGCCTCGCGGATGGTCGCCTCAAGCCCCTGCGGGTAGATGTCCTCGCCCATCTGGTTTGTCACCGCGCCCTCGGGGAGCGGGGCGAGTCCGTCCGGGCCGAACACGTGCCGGCCGTAGGTCTGGATGCCCACGAAGTCGTCCTCGCGGGATGCCTCGAGGAACCGTTCGTTGACCTCGCGCCGTACCCGGTCGGCGCGGTCCGTGCCGCCCTCGCCCGCCTGGATGTCGGAGTTGGCGAGGGTCCAGCCCACGGGCAGCTCGGGGCGCCGGGCCTTGATCGCGGCGCGCCCGGCGCGGTGGGAGGCGAGCTTGACCTCGAAGGCCGGCTCGGAGGACGTGAACTGGAACGGCGCGATGCGGTCCGCGGCGATGCCCAGCCGTCCGGCGGCTGCGGCCAGGAACGGGACCCCGGCGCGCCCCTCCGGGGGCTCGCCGCCGATCCCGATCTCCCGCAGGAGCCAGGCCAGGTTCGGTTCGTTGAGCGTGCAGGCGACGTCGATCAGGTCGCCCAGGTGCGCGGTGGCCTTGTCACAATAGCGGGCGAACCGCTCCGGCGTCCGGGGGTCCTCCCACCCGCCCGCCGCGAGCAGCCACCGCGGCGAGGTGAAGTGGTGGTAGGTCACGACCGTGGCGAGGCCGTGCTCGCGGCATGCCTCCAGCACGCGGCGGTAGTGGTCCAGCGCCGCGGCGGAGAACCGGCCTTCCTCCGGTTCGATGCGGGCCCACTCGAGCGAGAAGCGGTAGGTGGTGAAGCCGAGGGAAGCGATCAGGGCGATGTCCTCGCGGTACCGGTGGTAGTGGTCGATCGCGTCGCCGGACGGTTCGGCGAAGATCGTTCCGGGGACGTGCTCCAGGAGCCAGCCGTCGCTGTTGACGTTGCCGCCTTCGACCTGGTGCGCCGCCGTGGCGACGCCCCAGAGAAAGCCGTCGGGGAAGGATGTGTGGGAGCCGGTCATGGGGTCCTCTCAGGTGATGGGGTGGCGGCGCCGCCTTAGCGGACGCCCTTGATGAACGTGACGGTGATGCTTCCCAGGGCGCACAGCGCCGCGGCGCCGAACCAGAGCGCGCCGTAGTTGTGGCCGCCTCCGGTGGCCAGGAGGGCCGGGGCAATGCTGGGGACAATGATGTTCGGGATGCTCAGGGCAAGGCCGAAGACGGCCATGTCCTTGCCGGTGTCGCGGACGTCCGGGAGGACGGCCGCGCAGAGAGCCATGTCGACCGTCAGATACATGGCCTGTCCCATTGAGAAGACGAGCCAGGCGATCGTGAACTGACCGAACGACGTGGACGTGCCGCCGATCACGAGCCCTGCTGACATGAGCAGGGCGGCAGTGACGACGAAGGGCTTGCGGCGGCCGATCTTGTCCGAGAGCCAGCCCGAGGCCGTGAAGAACAGGATGCTCACCGGGGCCGAGATGAGGGTGAGTGTCCCGGCGCTGGCGCCGGCTTCCGGAATCGGCATCTTGAGGCCGTCCATCATGAAGAAGATGAAGTAGGAGAACAGCGCGGTCATCGCGACGCCGGCGAGGAGGCGGGAGAGCCATGCCCAGCCGAAGTTCGGGTGTTTGCGGGGGTTGACGATGAACGTCCGCGCGATCCCCTTCAGGTCGAGGGCGGGAAGCTCGGCGCGGGATTTGACGGGGTCGTTGTAGAACAGCAGGAGCGGGATGCTGGACAGGATGGCGAGCAGGACCGGAACCGTCATGAGGAACAGCGGCGTGCCCACGAGTGCGGCCGCCAGGTAGGATCCGGCCGACATTGCGAGGGCGCCGAACATGCCCATGATGCCCATGACCCGGCCGCGCTTTTCGTCGGGCAGCGCCTCGACAGGGATCACGCCGTAGGCGTTGAATGCGGCCTGCGCGGCGATGACGGCGACGACGTAGGCCGCGACGATCACGGGGATCGACGTGGCCGTGCCGATGACGGCGGCGGCCGCCAGCGCGGGGATCAGGCCCCCGATGATCCAGGGCCGGCGCCGGCCGAACCGGCTTGCCGTGCGGTCGGACAGGGCGCCGGAAAGCGGCACCGCGAGCAGGAGCGCCAGCGCGCTGATCGAGGCGGCCAGGCCGAAGCTCGCCTCTTTCGTGGCGGGATCGACGATCGCCAACCGCAGCGAGAGGGCCGTGCTCAGCGTGAGCATCATGATGTACATGCCCGCCGCGGCGATGAGGACGAGGGCCCTGGTCCTGCGGGGCGACGTTCCGCCCGACGATGCCGCGGGCGCCTGGGCGGGGCTCGGGCGTTCAGCGACCCGGACGATCCCTAATTCCGTTTCGGGGGCGGGCCTGACGGCCGGCGCCAGTATGGGGTCACCCATGCGGATCCTCCTTTGGATGCGAGCCAGCACTGGCTCCTGTGACCGACGAGGCGACTGTGCCTCGGGTCACAACCGTAGCCTAAGTTTTTCCAATCTGGAACATATTTAGTTCTATTTCTCGTCCATAATGGAAAAGAAAGTGCGAGGCGGCCTCGTGCAGGCGCGAGCGGGATCGAGAAGAGGACGAAATGGCAGATACGGCACACGCCCCGGCCCGCACGGGCAAACGGGCTCCGTACACGAACGGAGAGCGGCGGCGCGCCGAACTTGTCGACGTCGCGTTCAAGGTGTTCGCCGAGAACGGCTTCCAGCAGCTCTCCGTCCGCCAGATAGCCGAGGCCATGGGCACCAGCCACACGGCCCTGCGCCACCACTTCGGATCGAAGGAGGCGCTCCTGGAAGCCGTGCTGGTGCGCCGCGAGGAGATCGACGGGCCCTGGCGGCAGAAGCTCCTTCAGACCCAGGGGTTCCTTGAGACCGTGCCGGAAGTCATGCGGCACAATGCCCGGATCCGCGGCGTCATCCAGCTGGACGCGACGCTCCGGGCCGAGGCAATCCGGCCCGACCACCCGGCCCACGCATTCATCCGCCGGCGGGACCTGGACTTCGTCGGCTCCGTGCGCGCCGAGGTCGAGCGCGAGCTCGGCGCGGGCCGGATTACGGCGGGCCTTGATCCGGACGTCCTGGCCCGCCAGATCACGTCCCTCGTCATCGGCGTCGAGCTGGCGTGGCTTTACGACGATTCGATCGACATGGGCGCGCAGCTTGGGGCCTTCATGGACCTGATCAGGAGCACACCCTAGGCGCCTCCGCCACTGTTTGTCCGACAGTGGGCCAAGAAACCAGGACACCGGATTCCTCATCGGGAATCCGGTGTCCTGGGTACAGTTTCGTGCCGTGTCCCTGCAGGGGCCACGGCCGCCCGCTAGGCGCGCAGTTCCGCCGCCGCGGCCTTGCGCTCGATGGCGATTTCCACCAGCACGCCGGCAATAAAGACCACTGGGACGGCCATCAGCAGGCCCACAGCCGTTTCGGCGTTGCCTCCGATCAGCGCTGTGAAGTTGCTGATCACGAGGAACAGGACCCAGCCAAGCAGCACGGTGGCGAGCACCGGTGCCACGGCGGTCTGCCAAAGCTGGCCGCCTTCCCTCTCGCGCCGGAAGTACGCGACGACGGCCAGGGAGCAGAGCATGTACAGGACCAGGAGCGCCGCCACAGCCAGCCCGCTGAACCAGGAGAAGAGGGTCAGGACCGGATCCAGGGAGAGCACGGCGAACGGAGCCACGAGGAGGAACGCGACCACGGTCTGGATCCGTGCGGCGACGGCGGGGGCCTTGTGCCGGTTGGTCCGTGCCACGACGCGGGGCATCGACCCGCGCAGCGCCAGCGAATGAAGGTAGCGGTTGATGCCGTTGTGGAAGGCAATGATGCCGGCCAGGAGGGATGTCACCAGCAGAATGCCGGTGACGGTTCCGGCCCATGGCCCGAACAGCTCCACCATCGGCGTCAGCACGAAAGCGGTGGAATCCCCGGATTCGAGGGCCGCCCCGGCGGCATCAATGACGTGCGAGGGGCCGTAGTAGCTGACCAGCATCCAGGAAATGAAGGAGAAGAAGATTGCGATGACACCCACTGAAAGATACGTGGCGCGGGCCACGGTGCGGTGGGCGTCCTTGGCCTCGGCCGAGTAGATGGCCGTGGATTCGAAGCCGAACATCGAGGCGACGGCAAACATGATGGCCACGCCCGGGGCACCGGCGCCGATCGCCGCAGGAGAGAACGACGCCGCGAGGCTGAGGCCTTCCGGGCCGCCGCCGCGCAACAGCACGGTGAAGCCGAACATGAGCAGGATGGCGACCTCCAGGCCAACGAGGAACGCCAGGACGCGCGCCCCCAGCTCGATGTTGAGGGATCCCAGCACCTGCACGCCCGCCATGGTGACCACGGCCAGCAGCCACCACGGCACCGTGATCCCGACAGACCCGAGGACCCCCGAGAACGCCGCGCCGTACAGCCCGTACATTGCGGCCTGAACCGTGCTGTAGGCCAGGAGCGCGAGCCACGCTGCTCCCGCTCCGATTCTCCGGCCGAAGGCCGCGGTGACATAGGCGTAGAACGCGCCGTTGGCCTGGATCTTGCGGCTCATCGCGACAAACCCGACGGCGAAGATCACGATCACGATGCCCACCACCAGGTAGGCTCCCGGCGCGCCGGGTCCGTTGCCCAGCGCGGCCGCCAGCGGGGACGCGCCGACGATTCCGGTCAACGGCGCCTGGGCGGACAGGACAAAGAAGAGAATGCCCATGACGCCGACGCTTCCGGCGCGCAGCGCGGTGGAGTGCTCCGTGCGGGGACTGGTTTCCGCGGTCCGGGACTCGGAATTTGAAATACTCATCGGATCCTTCTTATCGGTCATGAGTCTGGGAAATAGGGGTCTGGGGACTGGGGGTGCCCCGCACCGTGAAAACCAGCATGGCAGGTGGCGTCCGTCACTTTCTTGTCGATCAGCGATCGCTTGTTGTCCCAGAGCGCTGTCTGTCTGGGCACCGCGGGGACGTTCAGGAACCGTGCGGCGACAGGAGGGCGGCGGCGTCCCGGGCGGCGCCCATCCCGCTCTCAATGGCGCCGTCAATGAACCCGCACCAGCCGTTGGCGATATCGGATCCGGCAAAAAGGACCAGGCCGTGGGCCGCCTGCATGGCGGCAAGGTGTGTCGACAGGAACCCGGTGCGGTGCATCGGCCAGGTCTCACCGGAGAGCGGATCGTCCACCCAGTTGTGGCTGGCCACGGCAACCACCTCGGCACCGGGAACGAGGCGCGCAAGCTGCGCCTGGACGGCGGCAAGGTCCTCCGCGTCGATCCTGGCGGCGTCCGGACCGAATCCGACGGCGATCGTGTCGCCGTCGAGCGCGTATTCCACTTGGAAGAAATTCAAGGGCCAGTCAGCACCCCCGAGGGCTACGAACGGCGCATGTACTCCGCGGAGCCGGAGCCAGACCTTGGCGCCTTTGGAGACCTGGCCGAGGCTGGCGCCTGCCGCCTTGGCCGCCGGCAGGGGCGGCTGGAACTCAACGGCCGCGAGGGAGTGGAGCGGGAGCGTGACGATGGCCGTCCGGGCACGGACCGTCCGGCCGTCCGTGCTGCGGACGTCCACGACTTCTGCGTTGTCCGAGACGGATTCAACCGTGAAGCCGTACTCGATGCCGGCTCCGGATTCCGCGAGGATCGCTGCCGCCAGGGCTGCTGTGCCGCCGACGATCTTGTAGGTGGCGCAGGCTTCGAAGTTCACGGCCCAGTCGCCGTTGGTCAGGGCCACCCAGCGCAACGCCTGGGTCAGGGCGGCGTCGTCCAGGGGACCGTTGAAGTTCAGGGCCCAGAAGGATTCGAGGAGGTCCCGCGCCCCGCCGGCAGGGAATTGCTCACGGATTCTCTCCTGGACCGAGACGTCGTCGATCGCTTTGAAGTCGTCGCGGGCCAGCGGCCTGAAAGGTTCCGGGAAATACTTGCGGGAGTCCCGGACGAACTGCTGGTTGGTCCCGCCGATGAGCCCCAGCAGCTGGTCCGCCCCGCCTTCATGGCGGCGGCCGTCAGCCCACCAGAAAGCACGTTCCGGCTCGGGGCTGGGCGTGGTTTCCAGGCCGTAACGCGTCAGCTCGGCCCAGACATGCGGCTGGGTCCAGTGCACCCAGGTACCGCCCATTTCAAGGTCCCGTCCCAGGCGGTGATCCAGCCAGGTGCGGCCGCCGATCCTGTCGCGGGCCTCGACGATGAGCACACTTGCGCCCTGCCTGGTGAGCTCGCGGGCCGCGGTGAGGCCGGCAAATCCGGCGCCGATCACAACGGCGTCATAAGTCGTTTCGATGGTCATCGGGTCCTTCCTAGGAGTAGACGAAGAATTCGACGGTCGGCTCCAGCACCGTCCACCGGGTGCGGGCGCCCTTGTTGAACGACGCCGCTCCGCCGGGCAGGAGGTCATAGAGAGCCCCGTCGTCCACCTCGATGGTGAGGTGGCCCTGGACGATGGTGATCGTCTCGTCGGCCTCCATCACCAGGTCGAAGGGCTCGGGCGCCTCGGCCGGTGTGACGTGCCAGTAGCCGCAGGCAAGGGCGGGCCGGTCTCCGTCGCCAAAGCGGCGGATCCACTGGACGGAGCCCAGTTCGAACGGCTCGTTCCGGCCGGCGTCGAGGGCAGAGGAAGTCGTAAAGGAAAAAGTGAGTGGCATGTTGACTCCATGGAGTTGCAGGTATCCGGCGCCGAGGCCGGGCCGAAGGGGAGGCCAAGGGTGGCGGTCCGATGTGATGTGCTTCACCCGGATTTCAATCTCAGCATTTGCTTAGTTTTAAGTCAATAGCAGTGGAAGTGCCGTGCGGCGGAGTCGCTAGACTCGGTCCATGACTGCCGCCGCCTCAAAGTACGGAACCGGAAAGGAAGCCCTATTGCGCGCTGCTGTGTCAGTGGTTGCCGCCAAGGGACTGCGAGGGCTCACCTACCGCTCAGTAGCGGAAGCGGCCGGCGTCAACAACACCTTGGTTGCCCACCACTTCGGGTCCCGCGACGCGCTTATTGCCGCGGCCCTGGACTGGGCTGCCGAGCAGTCCATCAGTGCGTCCAGGCTGCGTGAGGCGGCAACGCCGGGCCGTTCGTTCACGGAATCGCTGCTCGAGCTGCTGCTGGAGGAACCGGAACTGCAGGTGTTCCAGTACGAGATGGTCCTCGAGGCCCGCCGGCGCCCCGAGCTCTCGGCAGCGGTCACGGCCTTGTACGAGAACTACGTCAGCGCCCTGGCGGACGGACTCACCGCCTCGGGCCTGACCGGGGACGTGCGGGTGGTGGCCCGTACCCTGTTCGCGGCCCTCGACGGCCTCGTCCTGCAGTACCTGGCCGGCGTCGAGCGGTCGGCCATTGCCGCATCGCTGGAAGAAGTCCACGCCGTCCTGATGCTGCGGACAGGCTCCGGGACGCAATCGTAGGAAAGCCCGCGGGCGTTCCGTTCGCTCCCGCACAACAGCCCTTCGCGGATAGACAAGACCTGCGGCCCCTCGCCGGAGGACGCTAGTAGCAACGTTCCCAGGCCGTACCGGCCGCGTTCTCTGACCTACTCGATGTGGAGTACACCTTGGAAACCTACGACGCCCTTCTCGCCGCGATCGCCCCGACCACCGGCCCGTCCCGGACCATTCTCGACCCCGCCACCGGCACCGCCGTCGGCGAAGCGCCGGTGCACACCGTCGACGACCTCGAGCGCGCCATCGCCGCCGCGACGGCCGCGCAGCCCGCCTGGGCAGCGGCCGGCCACGACGCCCGGAGCGCCGCGCTGCTCAAGGCCGCCGACGCCGTCGAACGCTCCGCCGAGGAACTGGCCCGCCTGCTCTCGCGCGAACAGGGCAAGCCCCTGAACGGGCCGAACGCCCGCTTCGAGGTCGGCGCCTGCGCCGCCTGGCTGCGCGTCGCCGCCACGACGCCGCTGGAGCCGGAAACGGTCGTGGACGACGGCGAAACCCGCGCCGAACTGCACTACCGGCCCATCGGCGTCGTCGGCGCGATCGGACCCTGGAACTGGCCCATGATGATCACCGTCTGGCAGCTCGCCCCGGCCCTGCGGATGGGCAACGCCGTGGTCATCAAGCCCTCCGAATTCACCCCGCTCTCGGTCCTGGCGCTGGTCGAAATCCTCAACCAGGAACTCCCCGGAGGCCTCCTCACCGTCGTCTCCGGCGGCCGCGACGTCGGTGAGGCCCTCGCCGGACACTCAGGCGTAGGCAAGATCATGTTCACCGGCTCCACCGCCACCGGCAAGGCGATCATCAAATCCTCCGCGGGCACCGTCAAGCGCCTCACCCTCGAACTCGGCGGCAACGACGCCGGAATCGTCCTGCCCGACGCCGACCCGGCGGCAATCGCCGAAGGCCTGTTCTGGGGCGCGTTCATCAACACCGGCCAGACCTGCGCCGCGCTCAAGCGCCTCTACGTCCACACCGACATCTACGACGCCGTCTGCGATGCCCTCACCGCGGTCGCCGCCGCCATGCCCATGGGTGTGGGCCTGGACGAGAACAATGTCCTGGGCCCGCTGCAGAACCGCCAGCAGTTCGACATCGTCGCCCGGCTCGTGGACGCCGCCCGCGAATCCGGCGCCCGGGTCCTGCTCGGCGGCAACCCCGACGCCGGCCAGCCGGGCAATTTCTACCCCACCACCTTGGTCGCCGATATCGACAACGACAACCCGCTGGTCGCGGAGGAGCAGTTCGGGCCGGCCCTGCCGATCATCCGCTACACCACGGTGGAAGAGGCTGTGGCGATGGCGAACGCGCTCGACGTCGGGCTCGGCGCCTCCGTCTGGTCCGCGGACCCCGCCGCGGCCCGCAGCGTCGCGGCACGGCTCGAGGCCGGCACGGTCTGGATCAACAAGCACGGTGCCGTGGATCCGCGCATCCCGTTCGGCGGAGCCAAGCAGTCAGGCTACGGCCTCGAGTTCGGCACCGAAGGCCTCAAGGCCCTCGGCGTGCCGCAGGTTATCAACGGCTGACGCTGTTCTTGTTGGGGGCTACCGGACCGGCGGTGGCGGGCACCGGTTCGTGCCGCAGGTAACTGCGCCGGAACCGGCCGCTGCCGGCGGTCAGGGCCCGTAGCTCCACTGCGTACCTGAGCAACTCCTGGTCCGGGACCTCGGCGCTGATCTCAGTGCCGCCGGTCCCGGACGTGGTGCCGGTCAGCCGGGCGCGGCGGGAGGAGAGGTCGCTCATCACGGCGCCCACATGCTCCTCGGAGACGCTGATGGTCACGGCCGAGACGGGCTCGAGGAACTGGATGCGGGTTGCCGCCGCGGCCTCCCGGAGGGCCAGGGCGCCGGCCGCCTGGAACGCCGCGTCGGAGGAATCCACGCTGTGGGTCTTGCCGCCGACCAGCGTCACCCGGATATCCACCACCGGGAACCCCGCAGAGACGCCCTTTTGCATCTGCGCGCGCACGCCTTTCTCGACCGAGGTGATGAACGGGCCGGGAATCACCCCGCCCACGGTTTTGTCGACAAATTCGAAACCGCTCCCGCGCTCGAGGGGTTCCACCTCGATGTCGCAGACCGCGTACTGCCCGTGGCCGCCGGATTGCTTGACGTGCCTGCCGTGCCCGGCCGCCGGCGCGGCGAACGTCTCCCGCAGCGGGGTGATCACCGGGACGGTCTGCAGGTTCACGCCCTGGTCCCGCAGCCTGCCCAGGACGACGTCGGCGTGGGCCTCCCCCATGCACCACAGGATCAGCTGATGGGTTTCGGCGTTCCGTTCCACCCGCAGGGCCGGATCTCCGGCGGTCACCTTGCCCAGGTTCCTGGCGAGGGCATCCTCATCGCCGTGGGTGGCCGCCTCGATGGCCACGGGCATGAGCGGGTCCGGCATGTCCCAGGGGGCCACCAGCAGCGGCAGTTCCTTGGCCGAAATCGTGTCCCCGGTTTCGGCGGTGCCGAGCTTCGTCAGCGCGCAGATGTCCCCGGCAACGCAGAACGGCACGGGCCGCAGGCCCGATCCCAGCGGCGAGTACAGGTGAGTGATCCGCTCGTCGGCGTCGTGGTCCTCATGGCCCCGGTCCGCCATGCCGCGGCCACCCACATGGATGGCGACATCCTCCCGCACGGTGCCCGAGAAGACGCGCACCAGGCAGACCCGGCCGAGGAACGGGTCAATCGTCGTGCGGACCACTTCGCCGAGCAGCGGGCCGTCGGGGTCGCAGGCCAGCGGGCCGGCGGCCGCGCCGTCGAGATCCGTCGCGGCCGGGACCGCGTGCTCGGCGGGCGTGGGGAACGCCCGCAGCAGGACGTCCAGCAGTTCCGCCAGGCCAAGCCCGGTCTCCGCGGAGGCGGGCAACACCGGGTGGAAGGACCCACGGGCCACAGCCGTCTCAAGGTCGGCGATCAGGACCTCGGGAGCGATGTCGTCGCCCTCGAGGTAGCGGTCCATGAGCGATTCGTCCTCGCTCTCGGCGATGATCCCCTCGATCAGTGCGCCCCGCGCCTCCTCGGCGGCGCCGAGTTCGGCGGCGGTGGCGCCGCGGCGCAAGGGCGACGGATCGTCCGCGCCGTAGTCCGACACCGTTCCGGACAGGAGCCCCAGCAGGCCGTTCACCGCACCATCTGTCGCCCCGCCCGTCCGGACCGGCAGGTAGAGCGGAAGGATGGCGTCGCCGAACACTTGCCGGCACCGGGCGAGGGCGGCGTCAAAGTCCGCGCGCGGATGGTCGAGACGGCTGATGACCACGGCCCGCGGCATTCCCAGCCGTGCGCACTCACCCCAGAGGGCGGTGGTGGCGGCGTCGATCTCATCCGTGGCCGACACGACGAACAGGGCCGCATCCGCTGCACGCAGGCCGGCCCGCAACTCCCCGATGAAGTCGGTGTACCCCGGGGTGTCCAGGAGGTTGACCTTGACGTCCCCGGCCATCACAGGCACCACCGAGAGCGCCACCGAGCGCTGCTGGGCGATGGCGGAGGGGTCCGAGTCGCTCACCGTCGTGCCGTCGGCGATGGAGCCCTTGCGGGTGATGGCGCCGGTGAAGGCCAGCAGGGCTTCGGCGAGCATCGTCTTTCCGGCACCGGAGTGCCCCACGAGGGCCACGTTGCGGATCTGGGCCGGCCGCTCCGGCGGGGCCGCGCCGTTGGCGTCTGCCCGCCGGAGGTCGGATGCGCCCCGGGCCGGACCTCTCGACGGCGTCTTGGCGCCTTTCGTCGGCATGGAAACCTCCTGGCGTCGCATCCGCTCGTGCCCTGCAGGGCCTTGTCTTAAGGATTGGACACCCTGGGACGGCCGGACAGCAAGGGCTTTTTGGCGCCCTGGTTCACGCCGCGGCCGGCGCAACCAGGGATCCGGAGACCGCCCGGTTCCGGAGCCAGCGGCCCAGGGCCTTGCCTTTGCCCTTCCACCAGCTGTCTTCATCGGTATCGTGGTGCCACCGGAAGATCACGGCAACCAGGACGAAGACCCCTGCGGCGACGTCGGTCCAGGAGCCGGCGGCGGCGTCCAGGAGCACGCTGAACGACATGACCAGCATCGATGGCAGGGCCAGGGTGCGGAACACCGTATTGGCCACGTACCGACGGTGGGAGCGCGGCACGGACACGGCACGGACAAAGTCGAAGCACAGGCACACCACCACGAGGGTCTGTCCCAGAGACAGCAGAATGTGCCCCGGCAGGGAGCCTGCGAACAGGACAGCCGCCTGGAGCCCCGGGCTCACGGCATGCTCCGGAACGCTTCCGGCCGCAGCCGGCACCAGGACGGCTGCGGGGAAGCAGCTGTGGACGGATCAAACCCGACTGAATCATGCATGCGATGCCCCCCGGCGTCTACGCTGCTCCGCTGGCTCCGCCACCCGGACTTCCCGCAGGAGCCGTGAGTGCGTCCTTCCAGCTTTATCTGACACACCAATTCAACGCGCGCCCCGGGCCTGAAGTCACCCCCATGAGGTACCCGACTATTGGATAGACGGGCACCTAACGTCACCGGAGAGTACTCAGTTTGGCGCCTCCGGCTACTTGCGGGCGGCTGCGGCGGGCCGCCGCGTCGGGCGGCCAGGGGCGCAGCCCGGGCCGCTACTCGTTCCCTTCGTCGACGCGTTTTGCCAGACCGGCGAACGGGCATCACACCGCCGGCAGCCAAGTAGTTTCTCGCCGTCCGGAATCGACAGGCCAGTGTCATGGGCCCGGACCGGGGGCTTTCCGCGCAGCGGCGCGAGTACTTTACCCGGAGGCAAGTAGTGCCTGGCCAAAACACAGGTACAACTACGCATTGTCCCGCCTGTTCGTCACCGTGAGGATTGGCCCATCGATTCAGCGCGGCAACCGCAGGATTGGGGGAATGCGGCTCAGGCCTGATGACTCCTGCCCGGGTGCCACCGACACAAGGAGTCTCACTTATGCGCCAGCTCACCAAGAAGAGCAAAGTCATCGCCGTCGCGGCCTCGGCCGCCCTCGTCGCCGTCGGCGGCGGAACTGCGTACGCCTACTGGACCACCACCGGCACCGGCGCCGGCACCGCCACCAACTCGGCGGGCGGCGGCACGGTGGTCCTGCACGCCAACTTCGATGCCGGCCTGGCTCCGGGCAACTCGGAGACCGTGACCTACACGGCGGATAACAGCTCCAACACCGGCACGGTGGTCGGTACCCTCACCCCGAGCGTGATCACGAGTGTCGCCGAATGCCTGCCGGCATGGTTCACCGTCACCGCCAAGACATCGAACGCGGCCGTCGCGGCGAACAGCAATGGCACCGAGGTCGGGACAGGAACCCTGACGTTCCTCAACAGCGACGCCAACCAGGACTCCTGCAAGTCGGCCGTCGTGACGGTCACCGTCGCCAGCGAGTAGCTCGCGCCACCGGCGGGCCGGCCAACCGGCCCGCCGGTGCGGCCTTCGGGCCGGCACTGGTCCACACAACTGCCACCGCCGACATCCACGATCCGCGCACTGCCGCCGGGTCCAAGGAGGACACGACATGCAGCAACCACTGCGGTTCTTCCGGCTCGCCAGAGAGCACACGGGCCTCGCCGGCCGCGCCCTCGTCATTGGCCTGCTGGCCATCTTCCTGCCCGCGGGAACGCTCTACGCCGCCGGACAGCCGTCGGCCCCGGCCAAGGCCGGAATCCTGGTGCAGGTCACGCCGTCCAGCAGGAACGTGGACCAGGGCCAGGCCACGAGCTACTCAGCCACGGTCAGTTCAACGGGCGGTTTTGCCGGCACGGTGTCGCTGGCAGTGGCGGGCCTGCCGGCGGGGGCGGCACCGGCATTCTCCCCGGCATCGGTAAAACTGGCTTCCGGGGGCACCGCGCAGTTCAGCGTGAACGTAACCACATCGCCCGCGACTGCTGCGGGAGATTACGACCTGGCCCTGACGGGCCAGAGCGGTGCCGTCCAGTCGGCTGCCGCCAAAACCCAGCTGCGGGTCAAAGCGCCGCTGCGGGTATTCGGGCTCTCCGGCAACGTCTCGGGGCTGCTCGCACCCGGCACGAGCCGGACCCTGGATATTGGATTCGGCAATCCGGACAAGAGCATCGACGTCGGCAATCTGACGGTCACAATCACGGGGGTGGTCCGCACCCCGAAGGCCATCGCCGCCAATCTGCCTTGCACGGCGGAGGACTACGCGGTGGCGCAGTACAGCGGACGATACCCGGTGACCGTGCCCTCCGGCAGCAGCTCGCTCTCACAGCTTGGTGTACCGTCCGCCCAGTGGCCGAGGATCACCATGCTGGACACTCCACGCCTCCAGGACGGCTGCAAGGGCGCAGTCCTCCAGCTGGCGTACTCGGGATCAGGGCAGGGAAACTGACATGAAATCCACACGATCCGTCCTGCACGGCGCCGGACTCGCCGGAACGGCCTCCGCGGCCGCCGCCGCGCTCTGCCTGCTCGCCGGAGCGGGCACGGCCTACGCCTACTGGGTCACCAACGGTTCGGGCTCCGGCGCCGCAGCAGCCGCCACCATGCAGCCCGTCACCGTCGACGCGCTGGTGGCAGGCGACTCGAACCGCACCGGGCTGGTCCCTGGCGGCACCGCCGACGTCGTCCTCCGCACCAGCAACCCCAATGCATATGCGGTCCGGCTGTATTCGGTGTCCGGCAACGGCATGGTCACCGCGGACCCGGGCCATCCGGGCTGCACCACCACCGGAGTCTCCTTCAGGGCGCCGGCCGCCCCGCTGGCACCTGCCGTCATCATTCCCGCGAAGTCGTCCCTCCTGGTCACCCTTCCGGGCGCCGCAACCATGTCCACCCTGTCACAGTCAGCCTGCCAGGGCGCGACCTTCTCCATCCCCGTCACCGTGGAGGCCCGGCGATGAGCCGTCGCCATTCCCGCGGAGCACGCTCCCGCCTACTGAGCCGCGCCGCCGTGATCGTTGCCGGCGTTTTCCTGCTCTCGTGGGCCGGCCCGGGGGCCTCGGCCTTTTGGACGGCCGTTTCAAACAGCAGTTCGGCGACGGCGGCCGCAGACTCGGTGGCCGCCGGCGCCACGCCGTCGACCTCCGTCTCGGCAGGAAGCGTCACGTTGGCCTGGAACGCCAGTGCCACCCTCGCCGGCCGGCCCCTGAGCGGATACGCGGTAGCGCGCTATGCCTCCGCCACCGGGGGCGAGAAAGTGCCCGTCGGGGGAAGCTGTGCGGGCACGGTCACCGCGGGACTGGGCTGCACAGACCAAAGCGTCCCGACCGGCACCTGGTACTACACGATCACCCCGGTGCTGGAGCAGTGGCGTGGTACTGAGAGCGTCCGGAGCGCCGGCGCCGTCGTGGACACCACGCCGCCGAAAGCTCCGTTCGTGACGGCGCCCGCCTTCGTCAACTCCGGCAACGTCAGCGCCGTCCCCGTCAGCGGCACCACCGAGCCGGGGGCAACGATCGCCCTGGCCGTCAAGGACGGCGGATCTGCGCACACCGTCACCGCGACCGTCACCGCGAACGCGGCCGGAGAATGGAACGCCGCCGTGAACCTCTCCGCCTTGGGCGAAGGGGCCGTCACCTTCAGCGCCGTCGCGACCGACACCGCGGGCAACCAGGGCGACCCGGGAACGGCGAGCTCGTTCAAAGACGTCGCCGTCCCACGAGTGACCGACGTCTTGCTTGCCAACGGAGGCAGCAAAACGGGCAAGGTTGAGCCCGGCGACAAGGTCACGATCACGTTCTCAGAAGCCCTGGACGCGTCCACGATCTGTAGCAGTTGGGCCGCCGGTTCCGACGGGACGCTGAACGGCAGCAACCAGATCATGGTCAACATCAGTTCCACCAACGTCCTTAGCCTGACCGTCGCAGCAACAGCCTGCCCGACGTCGGGAACCGGCACGGTGACGCTGGGAGCCACCTACTTCGGCTCGGGAAATCTCAGCTACGGGGGCAGTGGTTCGAGCGCCTCAACGCTGGCCTGGAACGCGGCCGCCAAGACACTGACCATCACGCTCGGCGCCCTGGCGACCGGCAGTCCCGCCACCGCCAACGCCGGGGCCGCCGCCGCGTCCTACCTGCCGGTCGGCGGGATGAAGGACGTGGCCGGCAACGGCGTGGCCACGAACACGTTCACCGGCCCCAGCGCGTCGCGCTTCTAGCCCCGCCTTCGCTCGCCGTGGGCGATCCGTACCATCCAGGGTCGGGCCTTCGGCGGGGCCGACGGCCGCACCCGCCATGACGCACTGTGCCCGGGACCATTCGGTCCCGGGCACAGCTGTCTGTCCTAGTCGATCCCCCGCGGCCGCCACACCACCAGCGCCTGCGACCTCGCCTGCGGGCGCTTGCCGCGGGCCAGGCTCACAACATCACCGGCTGCTCCGGCGGCAAAGATCCGGGCATCGGCCGGCTGGCGGCGCCTGCCCAGTTCTTCGGTCAGTTCACTGACGCGGTGCTGCAGGGCCGCCACCTGGTTTTCCAACTGCAGGATGCGCTTGATGCCCTCCAGCGAGACGCCCTCCTGGGAGAGCCGCTGGACTTCGCGGAGCATGTTCACATCCCGCTGCGAGTAGCGGCGCGACTTGCCCGGCGCACGGCTCGGCGAGACTATGCCCAAGCGGTCATACTGGCGTAGCGTCTGCGGGTGCATATCCGCCAGCTCGGCGGCAACGGAGATGACGAAGATCGGCTGATCGAAGTCGATGGCCATGGCTGGGCTCCGTTCCTAGAGCCGGGCCTTGGCTGCCAGCCCCGCGCGGACGTCCTCGTCGGCAGTTGCCGCGGCGAAGGCCTTCACGGCTTCCTCCGCTTCCTTGCTCAACCGCCGCGGAACGGCGACGTCAATTGTCACCAGCAGGTCACCGGTGCCGCTGGCGTGCTTGACACCGCGGCCCTTGACCCGCAGCGTCCGGCCGGACGGCGTCCCGGCGGGGACCCTGACTTTGACCTTGTCGCCGTCGACTGTGGGAACCTCGACGTCGGCGCCCAGGGCCGCCTCCGGGAAGGACACGGGGACGTGGATGCGGAGGTTTTCGCCGTCACGGACGTAGAAATCGTGCGGCTTCACGGAGACGGTCACCATGAGGTCGCCGTAGCCGGCGGGACCGTTCTGGCCCTTGCCCCGGACGCGGACCTTCTGCCCGTCCTTGATGCCGGCGGGAATGCGGACGTCGATCACCTCTCCGTCGGGTTCGCGCAGGCCGATCGTGGTGCCGCGGATTGACCCGGCAAAGGAGATGGAGGTGGACGCCGTGCGGTCCGCGCCCTTCTGCGGGGTGCGCTGGAACGACTGGCCCCCGCCGCCGAAACCGCCGCCGCCGAACAGGTCGGCGAACTCGGGCGGAATGCCGCCCGCCGTGCTGAAGCCGCCGGAATGACGTCCCCCGCCGCCGGTGAAGAGGCCGCCGAAGAGGTCTTCGAACCCGGCGCCGCCGGCAGCCCCGCCGCCGCCGGGGGCAAAGCGTGCGCCGCTGCCCATGGCACGGATGGCATCGTACTGCTGGCGCTCATCGGCATCGGAGAGCACGGAATAGGCCTCGGAGATGTCCTTGAACTTCTTCTCCGCAGCGGCATTGCCCGCATTCGTATCGGGGTGGTGCTGCCGGGCAAGCTTCCGGTAAGCCTTCTTGATATCGGCGTCGGAAGCGTCCTTGGCGACACCAAGGATCTTGTAAAAGTCCTTGTCCACCCAATCCTGGCTAGCCAATGGCGTTTCCTTTCAAGTCTGTTCTTACGTGCTCTCCGCGATACATGGGCCCCCGCCCCTTCGCCGGGTGGCTTGGGATCTGCGATCCCAAGCCACCCGACTCCGACAGGCCCGATGCCACTCCCGGGGCCCATGTACCGCTCCGAGCTTGTGTTCATCTCACCTTAGGCGAGCAACACGCTGGCGCGGAGGCCGGATAGGGGGCGGCGGTGTGGAGGGCACCGCGAAGCGGGCACCGCCCCCTATCCGGCGGAGCGCCAGAAGGTGACGCTACGCCGGTACCGCCACGATCACCTGCGCCGCCCGGAGGACGCGGTCACCGGACTTGTAGCCCGCGCGCAGGACCTGGCTGACGGTGTCGAAGTCGATATCCGTGCCGGGCTGCTGAATGAGGGCCTCATGGACGGTGGGATCGAACTCGACACCGGTTTCGTCGATGCGGACCAGCCCGTACGTCTTCAGCGCGGCCTCCAGTTTGGCGGCGATCGCGGCGAACGGGCCGTCCGCGAGGTCGCCGTGCTGGCGGGCGGCGTCGACGTCGTCCAGCACCGGGAGCAGGGAGTTCAGGACGCCGATGACGGCCATCTCCCCTGCCACGGCACGGTCGCGTTCGACCCGCTTGCGGTAGTTGACGTATTCCGCCTGCAGACGGCGGAGGTCATCCCTGAGCTCCTCCGCCTCGGCGGAGCCGCCGGCGCCCTGGGCCACCGATTCCGCGGCGGGCACCTCAACGCTGTTGAGGATGTCCTCCGCCTGGGACAGTGCATCCCCGGAACGGGAGTCCGCGGCCTCGGCGTGCGGCTGGTCAGGGTGGCGTGCCCGGCCGGTCTTCGGATCAACCTTGCGGTTGTCGTGGATCACCGGCTTCTGCGCCTCGTTCTCCTGGTTGGACTCGTTGCCGCTCCCGGAGGAGCGGTGCTCGTCGTCGTTACCGTGGTGGGGCATGATTACTTCTTCTCGTCTTCGTCAACGATTTCGGCGTCGACGATGTCCTCGTCGGAGCCCGCTGCCTGCCCGCCTGCCGGGGTACCGTGGGCGCCGTCGCCACCGTCAGGGGATCCGGCGTGGGCGTAGATGGCCTCGCCGAGCTTCGACTGCGAGTGCTGCAGCTTCTCGAAGGCGGTCTTCACAGCGGCGTCATCGGTGCCCTCGAGGGCTGCCTTGAGGGCGTCGACGTCGGCCTTGACCTCGGTCTTGACCTCTTCCGGCAGCTTGTCGGCGTTGTCGGCGATGAGCTTGTCCACCGAGTAGGCGAGCTGCTCGGCCGTGTTGCGGGTGTCGGTTGCCTCGCGGCGGGCCTTGTCCTCGGCTGCGTGCTCTTCGGCGTCGCGGACCATGCGGTCGATGTCTTCCTTGGACAGTGCGGTGCCGCCGGTGATGGTCATGGACTGTTCCTTGCCGGTGCCCTTGTCCTTCGCCGAAACGTGCACGATGCCGTTGGCGTCGATGTCGAAGGTGACCTCGATCTGCGGGATGCCGCGCGGGGCCGGGGCAATGCCGGTCAGTTCGAACGTGCCCAGCGGCTTGTTGTCGCGGGTGAACTCGCGTTCGCCCTGGAAGACCTGGATGGCCACGGACGGCTGGTTGTCATCAGCGGTGGTGAAGGTCTCGCTGCGCTTGGTGGGGATGGCCGTGTTGCGCTCGATCAGGTGCGTCATGATGCCGCCCTTGGTTTCGATGCCCAGGGACAGCGGGGTGACGTCGATCAGGAGCACGTCCTTGCGCTCACCCTTGAGGACACCGGCCTGCAGGGCGGCGCCGACGGCGACGACCTCATCCGGGTTGACGCCCTTGTTGGGTTCCTTGCCGCCGGCCAGTTCCTTGACGAGCTCGTAGACGGCCGGCATGCGGGTGGAACCGCCGACGAGGACGATGTGGTCGATCTCGGAGAGCTTGATGCCGGCTTCCTTGATGACGTCCTGGAACGGCTTCTTGGTGCGGTCCAGCAGGTCCTTGGTGAGGTCCTGGAACTTGGCGCGGGTCAGCTGCTCGTCCAGGTGGACCGGGCCGTCGGGGGTGACGGACAGGTACTGGAGGGAGACGTTGGTGCTGGAAGAGGAGGACAGTTCCTTCTTGGCCTGCTCGGCTGCTTCGCGGAGGCGCTGCAGGGCGATCTTGTCCTTGGAGAGGTCGATGCCCTTGACCTTGAGCTGGTTCAGCAGGTAGTCGACGACGCGCTGGTCCCAGTCGTCGCCGCCGAGGTGGTTGTCACCGGCGGTGGCGCGGACCTGGATGGTGGAGAAGTTGTCTTCGTCCTTGCCAACCTCGAGGAGGGAGACGTCGAAGGTTCCGCCGCCGAGGTCGAAGACCAGGATGAGTTCGTCTTCCTTGCCCTTGTCCAGGCCGTAGGCCAGGGCCGCGGCGGTGGGCTCGTTGACGATGCGCAGGACGTTCAGGCCGGCGATTTCGCCGGCTTCCTTCGTGGCCTGACGCTGGGCGTCGTTGAAGTAGGCCGGGACGGTGACGACGGCGTCGGTCACCTTTTCGCCGAGGTAGGACTCGGCGTCGTTCTTGAGCTTCATGAGGATGCGGGCGGAGATTTCCTGCGCCGTGTACTTCTTGTCGTCAATGGCGACCGTCCAGTCGGTGCCCATGTGGCGCTTGACCGACGCGATGGTGCGGTCGATGTTGTTGACGGCCTGGCGCTTGGCGATCTCGCCGACCAGGACCTCGCCGGCCTTGGAGAAGGCGACAACCGACGGCGTGGTGCGGCCACCCTCGGCGTTGGCAATGACGGTGGGCTCGCCACCTTCGAGAACGGAGACGACGGAGTTGGTGGTTCCGAGGTCGATACCTACTGCACGTGACATGGGTTGCTTCCTTACTTTCCTGGGAATCTCTGGAGAAGACCGCGGACCGCAGCGGTACTACGCACTGGGTCCGACAGTTATTGAGTGATCTGCACTCAACTTTACCCACGACCGGATTTAAGTCAATCCAAAGTTGAGCGACATTGACTCAACTTTCCCGCAGGCCCAGTCCGCAGCCCTTTCTCAGTGCCGAAAATTCCCGGATTTCGGGGCTTCCCGCCCGCCCCCGGCGCCGTTTCGCCCTGCGCGAACCCGCGGCGGACGGGCACGTCCGCGCTAGCCGTCGCCCCGCCCGGGGCCGGCCGACCCCGCGGTGCCGTAGTCACCTTCGGGATACTCCCCCTCCTCGGCGGTGGTTTCCGCCCGGCCGGCCGCCCCGGCTTCCGCGCCGCCTTCGGCCACGCCGGCCTCGCCGTAGTCACCTTCCGGATATTCGCCTTCGACTTCGCCGACCAGGGCTGCTCCTGCCACGCCGGCATCGCCGTAGTCTCCGGTGGCGTATTCCCCTTCGGGCGCCGCGGGCGGGAGTTCGCCCTCCGTGCCCGCGGAGCCGTAGTCGCCTTCGACGTACTGCCCCTCGGCCTCGGCTTTCTCGGGGACGGCCCGCTCCTGCGCATTCTCTCCGGCCACACTCTCTACAGGCACGTTCTCTGCAGGCACATTCTCTTCAGACATGGATGAATCCTTCCTGAAAGCATCGGGTGCGCCCGCACGGGCGCAGGGGCAGTCTATCGAGCGCCACCGCGCGGCAACAGGGGGCGGCTCAGGCGGCGGGGTCGGCCGCCGGGAGCCCGGCGAGGCCGGCCAGCACCGCAAGGTGGTGGTCGAAAAGCTCCCCCGGCGTCGTGAATGTTGCTTCGCCGTACTGACCAAAGATCTCGAAGCTCACGGCGCCGAAGAGCGAGGTCCACGCCAGGATGCCGCGGGCCATGAGGTCGTCCGGCACGGCCAGGCCGAACTCGTCGCGGATCCGCACCAGATCCCCGGCAAGCCCGGCGGCCGCTCCGGGGCCCGGCCGGCCGGTCGCCGAAAGCTGCCCGGCGCGGAAGGCGCCGTCCAGGATTGCCATGAGGGCGACAACCACCCTGGTTCCGGGGCCCGTGGTCCGCTCGGCCGGGGCCCGGTATCCGGGCACCGGGCTGCCGAACAGCAGGGCATAGCGGGAAGGCTCGCGCAGCGCCCAGCCCCGGACCGCGCGGCCCAGCGCCGCAAACCGGCCGCCGAAATCTCCTTCCGGCACGGCCCCGACGGCGGCATCCACCTCGTCGCCAAGTTCGTTGTAGGCGTCGATGAGGAGAAGGGTCAGCAGTTCCTCCCGGCTCTCCACGTAGCGGTACACGGCGGAGGAGACGACGCCGAGGTCCCGGGCTACGGCGCGCAGGGACAGTGCGGCGGCACCGTGCAGGGCGAGGTGCTGCCGGCCCAGCCGGAGGATGTCGGCGACGGTCCGGGCGCGGGCCCGCTCGCGCGGCGTGCGCGGCCGGTCCGCTGAAGCGGCGGTCGCGTCGTCCCCGGCGGCATCAACGGCGGCATTGTCTCGGTGCTCTGGCATAGGTCCAGCATTGCACAGGCAAGAGCACTGTCAACAAATGTGAGCACTGCTCTTGACTTGCTGCGACGGAAGGCGCATCCTGATTTTGCAAGAGCACTGCTCTTGAAAATTCTAAGGAGAGTCGGAATGTCCCCATCTGATGCCTCAGGGCGCGAATCCTCGAGGTTCTATGCGGTCACGGGCGCCGGCCCGGTTGGTTGGACCGTGGCGGAGCAGCTGGCGGCGGCGGGCCACCGCGTGCGGGTCCTGACGAGGTCGGGCAGCGGCCCGGACCACCCGCTGGTCGAGAAAGTATCCGCCGATGTTTCGGATCCCGCCGGGCTGGGCGGGGCGTTCCGCGGCGCAGCGGCCGTTTTCCACTGCATCCACGGGTCCAAGTACAGCGCGAAGACTTGGGCGGAGGAACTGCCGGCGGCCGAGCAAAACGTGCTGGCCGCGGCGGGTGAGGCGGCCGCCGTCGTCGTCTTCCCGGAAAGCCTGTATTCCTACAGCGCGCCGGAACAGGTCATGGCCGAGGACAGCCCCCGCCTGGCGCAGGGCGGCAAGCGGGGCATCCGCACCGCGCTCCTTGCTGCCCGCGCGGCATCCGCCACGGATACGGTCAGCGTGGCGGCCGGCGACTTCTTCGGGCCCCGCGTGCGCAATGCCCACACCGGCGAGCGTCTGGTCCGTCCGGTCATGGCGGGCAGGCCGGTGCAGGTGATCGGGCGGACTGACCAGCCGCATTCCTTTACCTATGTCCCGGACCTGGCGGCGGCGATGATTGCTGCCGCGGACAAGCCTGAGCTGTGGAACCGGGTGTGGCATGCCCCCACCGGCGCCGCGCTCACCCAGCGCGAGATCGCGGGAGCCTTCGCCGCGGCCGCCGGGGCCCGGGCTCCGCGCATCTCCGCCATCCCCGGATGGGCGTTGAAGGCGATGGCCGCGTTTTCCCCTGATATGCGCGAACTCGCGGAGACCCTGTACCAGTTCGAGCACCCGTTCGTGATGGACTCCACCGCGAGCCAGGCGGCCCTGGGTGTGGCGCCGACCCCGCTGGACAAAGCAGCCGCCGCCACGGTCGCCTGGTGGGGGTCCCAGGGACAGTGACGGCGGCTGCAGTGCAGGGGTCCGGCTAGCGGACGGCGGCCTCCTCGGTGTCGGCCTCACGTCCGGCCGGCCGGGCCGCCGGGACCCCGCCGCGCACGGCGGCATCGTTCCCGGGCCGGCCCAGTTTGCTGGGCCACCAGAGGCGCGGGCCGATGTCGTAGGCCAGGGCCGGGACCAGCAGCGAGCGCACCAGGACGGTATCCAGCAACACGCCGAAGGCCACGATGAAGGCGAGCTGGACCAGGAACATGATCGGGATGACGCCCAGGGCGGCGAACGTGGCAGCGAGGACCACACCGGCCGAGGTAATGACCCCGCCCGTCACGCTGAGCCCGCGCAGGATGCCGGCCCGGGTGCCGTGCTTGATGGATTCCTCCCGGACCCGGCTCATGAGGAAGATGTTGTAGTCGACGCCCAGCGCCACCAGGAAGACGAAGCCGAACAGGGGCACGGTGGCGTCGGCTCCGGGGAACCCGAGGATGTTGTTGAAGACGAAGGCTGAAACGCCCATCGCCGCCGCGTAGGACAACACCACGGACGCGACCAGCAGGACCGGCGCGAGCACCGAGCGCAGCAGCAGCATGAGGATGACCAGGATGACGCCGAGGACTACGGGGATGATGGTGACGAGGTCGCGCTGGGCGGTGGTGTTCGTGTCCAGGGCCGTGGCCGTCACGCCGCCGACCAGCACGCCGGAGTCAACCGTCTTCAGGTCCCGGCGCAGCGACACCACCGTGTTTTCGGCGTCGGTCGAGTCCGCGGCGTTGTTGAGGGTCGCGTTGATCAGGACCTTGCCGTCCCGGACCGCCGGGACGGCGGGAGCGCCCGGGGCGCCGGTCATGACCGGGACACCGCCTTCGCCCAGCAGGTAGGCGTTCCCGACGCCGTCGCTCGCCTTCACCGCGTCCAGCACCTGCGCCGCTTTGGCTTCGTCGGCCACGATCACCGCGGGGCTGCCGGATCCGGCGTCGAAGTGGCGGCCCAGGGCGGCCTGCCCGTCCACCGCGTTGGAGGCGGTGAGGATGACATCGGTCTGCGCCACGCCATTGGCTTTGAGCTGCAGCACGCCGGCCCCCGCCACGAGGAGCAGCAGGACCGAGGCGACCCAGACGGTCCGCGGGCGGCGTGAAACGAGCGAACCGGTGGCCCGCCACAGTCCCTTCTGGCCCTCCAGCCCGGTCACAAGCTCCGGTTCCCGCTCCGTCTCCGGCAGCAGCTTGGGCCGGAACGGCCAGAACGCGGCCCGGCCCAGCAGTGCCATGAGGGCCGGCAGCAGGGTCAGGGCCGCGAAGAGCGCACAGAGAATGCCCGCCGCCGCCACCGGCCCGAGCGCCTTATTGGAGTTGAGGTCGGAGAAGAGCAGGCAGAGCAGGGCGATCATGACGGTGGCGCCCGAGGCCAGGATCGGCTCCCACGCCGCTTTCCACGCCGTGAGCGCGGCGGCCGTGCGGTTGGTGGTGTGAGTCAGGGCCTCCCGGAACCGGGCGACGTAGAGCAGTGCGTAGTCGGTGGCCGCGCCGATGACCAGGATGGACAGGATGCCCTGGCTCTGGCCGTTCAGCTGGATCCAGCCGGCTTTGGCCATGCCGAACACCAGCAGGATGGCGGCACAGAGAGCGAAGACCGAGGTGAACAGGACCATGATAGGGAGCAGCAGCGAGCGGTAGACGATCAGCAGGATCAGGAAGACCGCGCCGAGGGCCACGAGCAGGAGGATGCCGTCAATGCCGGCGAAGGCGCTGACGAGATCCGCAGTGAGTCCGGCCGGGCCGGTGACGAAGGTCTGCATTCCCGCCGGTGCGGACGCCCGGACTTCATCGCGCAGTTCCTTGACCACAGTCTTCACTTCGCCCGATGCCGCGATGGGCACGACGAACTGCACCGCTTTGGCGTCCTCGGAGGGGATCGGACCGATCACCGCGCTGCCGGCCCGCAGGGCTTCCAGCCTGCCTTTCAGGGCCGCGGCCTCACCGAGTTGTGCCGGGGTGAAGGCGGAGTCATTCTCGATCACAATCACGGCCGGGATCTCCTTGGAGTCCCGGAACTTGGCCTGCCAGTCCTGGGCCTCGGTGGCCTCCGCCCCGGCCGGCAGGAAGGATGCCTGGTCATTGGAGGAAACTTCACTTAGCCGGCCGAAGGTGGGGCCGCCAACGCCGGCTATCGCCAGCCAGGCCACGACCAGGACCGCGGGAACCAGCCAGCGAAGCCAGAACGGGACGCGCATCGAAGTGTTCGGGGTCATCTTCAGGGGTCCTTCCAGACGTGCGCTTGTGAGGGGTAAACCAAAATCAACTCCATAGTAGACTATCTCCATGATAGAGATAAACGCTCGGCGCGCAACGCCGTAGGAGAATGGGGGCACAGCCATTTGAAGGAAGAAAGGAGGTCCGCCGTGTCAGCCGAAGCCCCGGGGCCCCCGGACGCCGGCGGTCCGCCGCCCCTTGTCCGGCTCCTGCAGGAATTCACCATGGAAGCGAACCGCTACGTGGACTCCGCGGGCGGCCGCAACGACATGCACCGCACGGACCTCAACGCCCTCGCCGTCATCATGCGGCATACCTCACGGGACCAGATCGTCACCCCGGGGGTGCTGAGGAAGGAACTGAACCTCAGTTCGCCGGCCACCACCGCGCTGATCGACCGGCTCCACAGTTCCGGCCACGTGATCCGTGAGCGCGAGGGCGCGGACCGCCGGCAGGTGCAGCTGCGCATGACCCCCAAGGCCTACCGGGAGGGCGGAGCCATGTTCCTGCCGCTGGCCCGCCACATGGGCACTGCGATGCAGGATTTCACGCCGGAGGAACTGGAGATTGTCACCCGGTTCATGAACTCGATGATCGACGCCACCGTCCGGGCCGGCGTCGAGGCGGCCCGCGGTCCCGTCCCGGACAGCGAACCGTATCAGGGACCGGACCGGAGCCCCGGCTAAGTCCGGCCGCCGTCCCTCACGGATGGACGGCAGCCGGCGGCTGGACCGCCGGTACGGCGTGTGCCGCTTCAGGTGCCGGTTCCGTCTGTTCTCCGCCCCGGCCAAAGCGGCGGCCGACGGCGACGGCGGCGGCCGCCAGGAGCAGCGGGGCCGCGAGGGCCCACCCGCTGAAGAGCAGGACCGCCACCATGACCGCCGCCGCCACGATCACTCCGTGCCAGGCGGCCGAGTGCGGCCGCAGCAGCCGGATCCCCGCCGCCAGGCCGAACGCGGTGACGGCTGTGAAGCACGCCGAGGCGGCGCCGATCTGGAACTGCATATCGGTGAGGCCGGTGATGGCCGCGGCGAAGGACAGCAGGGTCAGTACGGCCAGCACCGCCAGGCTTCCGGCCGGCACCTGACCCCTGCCGGCTCCCCGGGCAAGCGGCGGCGGCAGCACGCCGTCGGACGCCAGCGCCGCCCCGAGCCGGCTGGCTCCGGCCACGAACGTGTTGATCGGCCCGAACGTCAGTACGGCGGCGGCGACAGCGGTCAGCGGGGCCGCCAGTGAACCCAGCCCCCTCTCGAGCAGTTCCGCGACCGGGACCGCGGTGCCGGGAAGCTGCGGGCCGAGTACGGCCACGGACACGGCGACGACGCCGATATAGACCGTGCCCACCACCATCAGGGTGAGCCACGTGGCCCGCCGGAGGTCGCGCCCGGGGTTCCTGAACTCCCCGGCCAGGTGCAACACCGCCTCCCAGCCGGCAAAGCAAAAGAACAGCAGGCTCGCGGCCCCGCCGACTGCCCAGTAGCCGTGCGGGGCAAACGGCTGGAAGTTTTCCGCCTTCGCGTGCGGCACTGCGAGCGCGACGGCGAGCGCCAGCAGCCCTACCAGCAGCACCATGAGTGCCAGCTGGATGCGGCTGGACATCCGGATGCCGACGGCGTTGCTGGCGAAGGCTGCCAGCAGAATCACCGCCGCCGCGAGGACCGCCGTTTCCCGCCCGCCGCCGACGGCGTGGGCGATGTAATTGCCGCCGATCACCGCCGTGGCCGGGGCGCCGAAGGGGATCGAAAAGTAAAAAAGGTAGCCGGCCACGACGGAGGCGCGGCGCCCGAAGGCGCGCTTGACGAAGTGGGCGATTCCGCCGGCGTCGGGCTGCTGGCGGCTCATCTCGGCAAAGCTGAAGGCCACCGGGATGCAGAACACGAGCAGGAGGGCCCAGGCCAGGAGCGACGCCGGGCCGGCCTCCCGGGCCGCGATGGCGGGGAGCACCAGGACGCCCGAGCCGAGGATCGCCCCGACATAGATGCCGGTTGCCCGAAAGAGGCCCAGTCCCTTGTTGCTGTCGCTGTTACCGCTGCCGATACTGCCGTTGGTTTTCACTCCTCTATTCATCCGCAGAACCGTGGGCGCCGGAAGCGGCAAAACTGACGGCCAGGCACGAAAAACTGCCGGTCGGGGCCGCGGGAGGGTAGCGTTCCAGTATGAGTGCGCAGCAGCCTGACGATGTGTACACGCACGGCCACCACGAGTCGGTGGTCCGCGCCCATGCCTCCCGCACGGCGGAGAATTCGGCGGCGTTCGTGATCCCGCATCTCCGGCCGGGGGCGTCAGTGCTGGACGTCGGCTGCGGGCCGGGCAGCATCACGTGTGATTTCGCGGAGCTGGTGACGCCCGGCACCGTCACGGGCCTGGATCGCTCCCCCGATGTCATAGCCCAGGCGGCGGCACTGGCCGCCGAGCGCGGCGTGGACAACGTCACCTTCGCCACCGGCAACGTCTATGACCTCGATTTCCCGGACGAGTCGTTCGACGTCGTCCACGCCCATCAGGTCCTCCAGCACCTCACGGACCCCGTTGCGGCCCTGCGCGAGATGCGCCGGGTAGCCAAGGCCGGCGGCATCGTGGCGGTGCGCGACGCCGATTTCCACGGCATGAGCTGGTACCCGGCCGTGCCCGAACTCGACGACTGGATGGAGCTGTACCAGCGGATCGCCCGCCGCAACGGCGCCGAGCCCGACGCCGGACGCCGGCTCGTGTCATGGGCGCAGGCCGCCGGATTCACCGACGTCGCGCCGACGAGCAGCAACTGGCTCTACGCCACCGGGCAGCAGCGGCGGTGGCAGGCGCGGGTGTGGGGCGAGCGGGTGCTGCATTCATCGTTCGCGGACCAGGCGCTCGAATACGGTTTTGCCAGCGAGGCCGACCTCGCCCGGATTTCCGCAGGCTGGCACCGCTGGGGCTCCACGGACGACGGCTGGTTCCTGATTCCCAACGGCGAGGTGATCGCCCGGGCGTGAACGGGCCTGGCCGCTCAGTGGCCGGGTCCGATGATGATCTTGTTTCGTTCGGATTCGTGCGCGCCGCCCTTCTTCGCCAGGGTGGAGCACGCCTCTTCGATGTCCCGGGCGAGCGTGTCGACATGCTCGCGGCTCAACGTCTCCTTGACCAGGGCCCGCATGATCGTCACGTTCTGCGCGTTGGGCGGCAAGGTATAGGCCGGCACCATCCAGCCGCGCTCGGCCGAGAGCTGCCAGGCGATGTCGAACTCGTCGTACCCCGGGTCGGTGGCGAGGTGGAACGCTACCAGCGGGAGCTGCTCCTCGTCGCGGCCGATGATTTCGAACCGGCCCATGGCGTCGAGCTTCTCGGCGAGGACGCGGGCGTTGGTCTGCATGTTCTGCATGATGTAGGTGTAACCGGCGCGGCCATAGCGCACGAAGTTGTAGTACTGGGCGAGGACCATGGACGAGCCGGTGGAGAAGTTCAGGGTGAAGGTCGAGTCGGTCTTACCGAGGTAGTTCTCCTCGAAGACGAGGTCCCTGGCCAGGTCGGCAGTCTCCCGGAAGATGAGCCAGCCGATGCCGGGGTAGACCAATCCGAACTTGTGTCCGGAGACATTGATCGAATGGACCTGCTCGAGCCGGAAGTCCCACGGGGAATCCGGGTAGAGGAAGGGCCAGACGAACCCGCCGCTGGCCCCGTCCACGTGCAACGGCACGTCGAGGCCCCGCTCCTGCTTGATCTGTACCAGGAGGTCGTTGATGCCGACGATGTCGTCCTTGTGCCCGGTGAACGTCGTGCCCAGCACGGCGGCGACACCAATGGTGTTTTCATCGATATGGGCCTGCACGTCCTCCGGGCCGATCGTGTACTTGCCCGGCTGCAGCGGCACGATCCGCGGCTCGACGTCGAAGTAGCGGCAGAATTTCTCCCACACCACGTGCACGTCGCCGCCGAACACCAGGTTCGGGTTCGACGTCGACCCTCCGGCGGCCTCGCGGCGCTTGCGCCAGTTCCACTTCAGGGACAGGCCGCCAAGCATGATCGCCTCTGACGATCCCTGGGTCCGGGCCCCCGTCGTCTCGCCGGGTGCGTGGAAGAGGTCGGCGAGCATCCGGATGCAGCGCTGCTCGATCTCGGCCGTGCGGGGATATTCGGCGTGGTCGATGAAATTGCGGTGCAGGTTCGCCGCGATGATCTGCTGGGCCTGCGGCTCCATCCAGGTCGTCACGAACGTGGCCAGATTCCGGGCCGGGTCGCCCTCCAGTGCCAGGTCCTCCGACACCAACCGCAAGGCGTCCTGGGCAGGAATGCCGGTCTCCGGGAACTCCCGGCTCGGAACTTCCTGGGTGATGAACCGGTTGCCGAACAGTGCCACATCGGCATCCTTGGGCTGGGGATCTGCTGACATCGCTTCTCCTTCAGAGACTGTTGAAAGGGGTTATGGATGGGTTCCCGCGGGCCGCAGGAACCGGGGCGTCGGTGGATTGTTGGCTCAGCATCAGAATCGCGCCGGTCAGGAAGCACAGGGCTCCGACGAGTGTGCCGAGATTGGACAGTTCGGCGTTCCAGACATCGCCGCTCGACGGTATGACAAAGGCCGCGGCCGCCGAGATGCCGAACGCGACGGACCCGGCCATGTTGATCACGCCGATCTTCCACGGCCCGGGCCTCGGCCGGCCGGCGACGGCGCCGCGGCTTGCATCCCGCAACGCCGCCCAACTGGCAACGAGGAAGGCGATGGAGCCCAGGGCGTCAGGCCGCCACACCAACTGGTCGGTCGACGCCGCACTGAGGTTGACCCGCAGTGCGTTTGCCGTGCTCCAGTTGAACCACAGGGTGCCGGCAAGCTGGACGGCGCCAGCGAGCCAGACGAGATTCCGCGGCGCCCAGACCCAAAATGAGCGGCGCCGCGTGGCATTCCTGGCCGGGAGCGCGTCAACGGCTTCGCGGTACTGCAGGAACGCCGCGGACGTGAAGAACAGCGATCCGACGAAGAACGTGGCGGCACACAAGCGCAGTCCCACGGCCTCGGAGTATGCCGGCACAGCCCCCAGGGCAAACAGGCTCGAGCCAACAATGAACAGCCAGGCAATCCACCGGTCCCGTGTGGCCGGCGCGCCGGACCGCTCGAGCCCGGTTGCCCGGTCGGCCCCCGCGACCGCCCCGGGTTGGGCGTTGCCGGCTTCGCGTGGTGCCTCGGACGCCGCCGGGCCCGGGGGCGGGAGAATATTGGTGATCACGAAGGCGACCGCCACCGCCACCACCACCTGGGGTGTGACGGCCACCCCGTCCGTTCCCAGCAGCAGTGTGGCCAGCAGCGTCGACGTCAACGGCAGCCGCAGCATGGCCGCGCACATGGCCCCCATGCCCATGCCGATCCCGGCGGCGAGATTCATTCCGGGCAGCCCGCTCGCGGCAATCCCCAGCGCCGCGCCGATGAACATCGACGGGAACACCGGCCCGCCGCGAAATGCGCTGAGCGACAGCCCGTAGACCAAGGTCTTGCAGCCGATCAGCAGGATCAGCACCGTGAGCGAGTAGTGTGCGGCGTGTTCGACCAGTTCCGGAAGGGCATCCTGGCCCGAGAACAGCACCTGTGTGAAGCTGTTACCGGAGATCAGCTGGTACGCCATCGCGGTGAGGCCGATCAGCAAGCCGAGCGCAGAGGTCACCAATACCCGGTTCAGGTGAACCACCGGACGAAGCGACAACGCGACCCAGCGGATCAACCACCCCAACAGTGCGCCCGCCACGCCCATGACCACGGCCCACGCCAGCGTCGCCACGGTCGGCGGCACCGCAGGCGGCACTACCGGCAGCGCCAGCGAGAAGCTGCCCAGCCCGGTCCAGCCGTCCAGGCCGACGAACACCAGCGCCCCGACGCCGGAAGCGAGGAGTCCGGGCAGGGCCACGAGGCTCAGCGTCATTCCCCCGATTCCGGCGGCTTCCATGATCAGGAAAGCACCGAGTACGGGAGACCCGAGCAAGGTGCTGATCGCGGCGAAGCTGCCAGCCGATGCCATGATGGTCAGTGCCATCGGCGGGGCATCCTTCTTCACCAAATGCACTGCCAGCGCCCCGAGGCCGCCACCGATGGCGATCAGCGGCGCTTCGGGCCCGAGCACCGCCCCCAGGCTGAGTGTTGTCAGCGCCGCGAGAGCGATGCCCACGAGCTCCCGGCCGCTGGGCGGACCGCCGCCGGTCTTGAATCCGAAGGCAGGTGAGTGGCCCCCGTTGCCCGGCAGATACCGGATGGTCAGCGCCGTCAGCAGACCGCACAGCACCAACCATGGAACGGGCCACCAGGCCGGGGCGGGCCCACCGAGGACTTGGTTCGGCAGCCCGTCGAAGAGGAAGCGCTGGACCGTGGCGACGAAAGCGAGGAAACCGTAAGCAATGGCCGAGATGGGAACGCCCAGGACGGCCGCCAGCACGAGCGCGGCGATGTACGGCCTGGAACGGATCACGGCGACCGGGTCGATACTTGGCGACGACGCGGCAGGCCCGCTCATCCCCGGCAACCCCGACAGTTGAGCATCCCTTCTCCTTCCGCCGGCCGTCCGCCGGACGGCGCGAGCCTTGGTGAGGTCCCACAAGCGAGAGAGGCGGTCAATCAGATGTTCTTCAAGCTAGCCCTGCCAGGCGGGGCAGTCGTCACCCGATGCGGGTGAAAGGACAGTTTCCTCACCTGCCATTCCCTGGCTCCGAATCTGCCGATAGGGTGCACTGAAAGACACCCCCGTAAGGAGAACCCATGCGCAAAGTGACGGCCGGCCTTTTCTGCTCCGTGGACGGGGTGGTGGAAGACCCGTTCCTGTGGCAGTTCGACAGTTTCGACGCCGAACTGGGCGCCGGGATGGGCGAGATGATGGGCCGGATCGATACCGGGCTCCTGGGCCGCGTCGGGTACCAGCAGTGGGCTGACTACTGGCCGAACGCCGAGAGCGACGCCGACTTCGGGGCCTTCATCAACGCGCTGCCGAAGTTTGTCGCCTCCCGGACCCTGACCGGGGAGCTGGACTGGCGGAATTCCCGCCTGATCGAGGGGCCGCTGGAGGACTTCGTGGCAGCCCTGAAGAACAGCGACGGCGGCGAAATCGGCGTCTTCAGCAGCATTTCCCTGGTCCGCCAGCTCCTGTTCGCCGGCCTGCTGGACACCCTGATGCTGATCGTCCATCCGGTGGTCGCCGGCAGCGGCCGGCGCCTCTTCAACGACGGCGACCCGCTGACCCGGCTGGTGCTGCAGGAGTCCCAGGAGACCAGCAAGGGCAACATGATCCTCAGTTACGGCGTCCGCCCGGACTGACCCCCGAGGGACGCCGGGCTGGCCCCGGACGCCTGGTCCCGCAGGGTCCGGCCGGAACCGTAAACTTGACGGGTGCAACCCTCCCTTTGGCTGGCCTTGGCCGGCGCCGGCGTCCTGATCAGCTTCACTCCCGGTGCGGGCGCCATCAACACCATGAGCAACTCGCTGAACTCCGGGTTCCGGCGTTCCATCTGGGGCATCCTCGGCCAGCAGGCCGCCCTCGTGGTGCACATTCTGATCGTGGCCCTCGGCGTCGGCGTGCTCGTGGCGAGCTCGCCGGTCGCGTTCAACGTGATCCGCTACGCCGGCGCGGCGTACCTCGTCTATCTGGGTGTCCGGCAGTTCCTGCACAAACCGGACCTCGACCAGGAGAAGGCCGCCGCCCTGCGCAACGAACCGGCCTTTTCCATGTTCCGCCGCGGCCTCTGGGTCAACCTGCTCAACCCCAAGGCCGTGGTGTTCTTCCTGGCCTTCATGCCGCAATTCATCCGGCCCGAACAGCCGCTGCTGCCGCAGTACGCAGTCCTGTCCGCCACCGTGATCGTGATCGACATCCTGGTCATGTGGTTCTTCTTCGCGGCGGCGGCCAGGTCCTTCCAGCGCTTCACCCATCATGCCCGCGGACAACGGATCCTGAACCGGACGTTCGGCGTGCTCTTCGTCGGCGTCGGCGTCCTGCTGGCTTCGATCCACTAGGCGTCGCTAACGCGCAGACTCAGCCGCTTACCGCTACCGCAGACTCAGCCGCTTACCGAAACCTCAGAGGCCAGGGCTACCTAAGCGACGTCGTCAGGGTGAGAGTCAGTGTCGGGGGAAGTAGGGCTTCAGTTCCATCATTATTGTCAGACCCCCTTGCGAGACTGGGGGTATGGAAAGCAGAGCGGCTTTTAGTCGGGCAGCCTGGAGTGCGGAGTGCGGGGAGGCGTTGGCGGCTGTCGCCGCGTCTGTTGCCGCGCTGGCTGCCCTTGCCGGCGGGGCCGCTTCGTCCGGTGCGGATGTCGATTCGGCCGGTGCTGCTGAGCCCGGGGTGGATCCGTTGCGGGATTTCGCGGATGGCTGCCTGGACGGGTTGGCGTTGGTGGCGCGGGTGGAGGCAGGGGTGGCGGCGTTGAAGGTGCGCCTGGCCGCCGATTACGTGCAGGCCGCCGGGTACCTGGCCGGCCCGGCGGCATCGGCGCGGGAGGCGACGGCGCGGGAGATGGCCGTGGTCGCGGAGGTCGCGGGCGTCCTGACCGTGAGCGAACGGACCGCCGGAGCGTTGCTGTCGGACGCCCTCGCGCTGACGGGGTCGTTGCCGTTGACGTTGGCGGCGTTGCAGGCCGGGTCGGTGTCCTGGCAGCATGCCCGGATCATGGTTGATGAGGCGGCGAATCTGGACCTGGCGGGGGCGGCCGGGCTGGAGGCGCATTTCCTGGACCCTGCCGCTCCGGATCCGGCGCGGGGCTGCCCGGCCGGGGACCTGGTCCCGGGCCGGTTCCGGGCCAAGGCGCGCACCTGGCGCGAACGCCACCACCCGGAGAGCATCGAGGCCCGCCACGCCACGGGGGTGGCGGAGCGGCGGGTGGAGTTCGTCCCGGACCGGGACGGCATGGCCTGGCTCTCGGCCCGGCTCCCGGCCGATGTTGCGGCCGGGATCTGGGAACGGACCACGGCCGCGGCCCGGGCGCTGCAGGGCCCGGGCGAGTCCCGGACCCTGGCCCAGCTCCGCGCCGACGTCACCGCCACCTGGCTCCTCACCACCAACCCCGGCACGGGCGGCGGGACGGGCGCGGGAAGCGATGCCGCCGTCCCCGCCGGCAACACTGGCGGCGATGGAATGACCCGGGCCGCCGGCGTAGGCGGCGCCGGCACCGGAAACGCGGGAGTCGCCGGCGACGGGACCGGCGGCACTGGCGGGGGTGTTCCGTCGCCGCGGGCGCAGGTCCTGGTCACGGTCCCGGTGATGGCGCTGCTGGGCGCCACGGAGGAACCGGCCATGCTGGACGGGTACGGGCCGGTCCCGCCCTCGATGGCCCGCCGGCTGGTCGCCGACGGCGCCAATTCGTTCCACCGGGTCCTGGTCGACCCCCGCGACGGGGCGCCGCTGGAAATCGGGCGTACCAGTTACCGGGTCACGAAGGCGATGCGGCAGTGGCTGCGGCTGCGCGACGGCAGATGTTCGTTCCCGGGCTGTAATAACCCGTCGCTGGATAACGAGGCCGATCACCTGCTGGCCTGGGCCGACGGCGGGACCACCGGGGTGGCGAATCTGGCCCAGCCCTGCCCGAAACACCACCGGCTCAAACACAACTCCACCTGGACACCCGCCGCCGCCAGCGCGGAGCACCCGCCGGGCTGGACCTCACCGGCCGGACGCCACTACGCCAGCGAACACCCCGACTGGGAACCACCCCGCTGGCCCGAAAATCTCCTGTGCGCAGATCCATTCCCGGACCCCGGCCCGGACCCTGACGCCGCCCTGCCCCCGGACCCCTTCCCCGAATGGGACCAGTTCCCCGACTGGGAACACTTCACCGCCGCGCATCCATGGCCTCCGGCGGACACAGACAATCCGGACTGGCCAACGGCCCCCGACACCCCCCATTCCGGAAGCCATCGGGCTTCGCTACGTGTAATCGGGGCGTGTCTGACCAACCATTGATCCGTTGTTGAGCGTCCCTACACAGCATCCGGAAGCAATTACTCCGCCCCCTGGGGTCCTCCTGCGTGAACCCTAGACGTGGCCGGGTTCCAGCTTCCGCAGGTCGGCCTTGCGGATCTTCCCGCTCGCGGTCCGGGGCATCTCCGCAACAAAGACCACAGATTTAGGGATCTTGTACCGTGCGAGCCGGCCCTCCAGGTGGGAGCGCAGCTGCTCCTCCGTGAGCCGGGCCCCTTCCCGCAGCAACACTACGGCCCGCGGCACCTCGCCCCATTTCTCGTCCGGCACACCGATCACCGCAACACTGCCGACGGCCTCGAGCTCGGCGATGGCCTGCTCCACCTCGGCCGGGTAGATGTTTTCCCCGCCGGAAATGATCATGTCCTTAAGCCGGTCGGAGATGAACACGAAACCCTCAGGGTCCTTGTAGCCCATGTCACCGGACTTGAACCAGCCGTCCGGCGTGTAGGACTCCGCCGAGGCCTCGGGCCGGTTCCAGTACTGGTGGATGACGTTGGGTCCTTTGATCTGGATCTCCCCCACCGTTCCGGCTGCGGCCGGCCCGGCATCCGGCTCAACAGGATCGGCCACCCGGACATCGGTGAAGAAATGGGGCAGCCCCGAGGATCCGGCCTTGTCCCGGGACCGGGCCGCCGGCAGGGTGGTGGCGCCCGGGGCGGTCTCGGTCATTCCGTAGCCGTTGGAGAAGCGCAGCCCGCGCCGTTCGTAGGCTTCCAGGACCCGCATGGGCACCGCGGAACCGCCGCAGGTCAGTTTGTTCAGCGAACTGAGGTCCGTGGCGTCCCAGGCGGCGTGCTCGCACAGCATTTGGTAGGTGGTGGGCACTCCGCTGATGGTCGTGGCCCGGTGCCGTTCGATCAGCTCCAATGTCCGGCGGGGATCGAACTTGGCCTCCAGGACCACGGTGCCGCCTTTAAGGAGCGTGGGCAGGACGCCCATGTCCAGGGAGGCCACGTGGAACATTGGCGAGATCATGAGGGCCACGTCGGTGGCGGCGAAGTCGAAGTCGACCAGCACGTTGACGCAGTTCCACGTGATGTTGCCGTGCGTCAGCAGCGCCCCCTTGGGATTGCCCGTGGTACCGGAGGTGTAAAGGATCATGGCGGGATCGTCCAGGCCCACGGGCTCATCCGGCGGCTGGACCGCACCGGAGGCAATCACGGCCTCAAACGTTTCCGCGGACCCGGCGCCGCCGGAATCCCCGGCGCCGGCAGCGCCGCCGGCGTCGACGACGACGATCCGCACCGCCGCCGTGCCCTCCGCACCGCGCTCTGCGAGCTCCGCGAGCGCCGCCGCGTGGATCAGCACGACGGCGCCGCTGTCCCGAAGCTGGAACTGGATTTCGGGCGGCGCGAGCCGGGTGTTGAGCGGGACGAAGATCGCCCCGGCGAGCCCGGCGGCGAAAAGGGTCTCCAGAAAGGAGGGATCGTTCTCCCCGAGATAGGCCACGCGATCACCCTTGGCCACGCCCCGGTCGCGGAGGGCGTTCGCGAGCCGGGTGGACCGGTCCGCGAGTTCGGCGTAGCTCAGTTCCCTGTCCCCTGTGATAACGGCGGTCTTGGTCCCCGACTTCGGGCGGCGCCGTTGCAGCCACGAGCCGATGCCAAAATTCTCCACGGCAAATCCTTTCTAGTTAGACGGTAGCGCCTGCGGGACCGGTTAGGACCCGACCGTGCGAAGATCGTTGTTCTTGGGCTCGCGCGTCAGCAGGATGAATACGATCGACACCACTGACATGCCGGCCAGGTACCAGACCACGGCGGCGGTGTCCTGTCCGGAATCCTTGAAGATCTGCGCGACGATGCCCGGGGTGAAGCCCGCCCCGAGAAGGGTGGCGAGCTGGTAGCCCAGGGAGGCGCCGGTGTACCGGGACGTCGTGCCGAACTGTTCGGACACGAACGCGGCGAGCGGGCCGAACAGGGTGGAGTGGATCATCAGGCCTACCGCGAAGGCCACGAAGATCAGGCCGATGTTGTTCGAGGACAGGAGCTGGAACATCGGGGTGAGGTACACGATGAAGAGCACCAGGCCGCCGATCATCACGGGCCTCCGGCCGAGCTTGTCCGAGAGCCGACCGCCCATGACCACGAACGCGATGGACACGAACGAGGCTGCCGCGAAGGCGTAGAGGACGCCCTGCCGGTCGGCGCCCTTGGACACGGCGTAAGTCACGGAGAACGTCGCCAGCACCACCTGCAGCGCAAAGCCTGCCGCGCCGGCCAGCATGGTGAAAATCAATGTCTTGGGCCGGCGCAGGACCTGCAGGAGGGGAAACTCACGACGGCGGGCGGCGCCGTGCGTGGTCTGTTCGGTCTTTTCCTGTTCGGCTTGCTCCTGTTCCAGCGCCGCCTTGAAGATGGGGCTTTCGGCAACCTTGAGCCGGACGAACATGCCCACGCCCAGCAGGACGAAGGACAGCAGGAACGGCACGCGCCAGCCCCAGGCCAGGAACTGGTCATTGGGCAGAGCGGCGAAAGCCCCCATCACCAGGGTGCCCAGCACCGCGCCTGTGGGCGCACCGGCGTTGACGAACGAGGCCGCGAAGCCGCGTTTGCCTGATTCCGAGTGTTCCAGCGCCATGAGGGCGGCGCCGCCCCATTCCCCGCCGACGGCAATGCCCTGGCAGACGCGCAGGATCACGAGCATCACGGCGCCCCACGCCCCGGCCACCGCGGCGCCGGGGACCAGGCCGATCAGGGTGGACGCGATGCCCATGACCAGCATCGAGATGATCAGCATGTTCTTGCGGCCCAGCCTGTCACCGAAGTGGCCGAAGATGATGCCGCCCAAGGGCCGCGCCACGTAGCCGGCGGCAAACGTCCCGTAGGCGGCCACAACCCCCACCCACTCGTCCATGCCGGAGAAGAACACCTTGGGAAAGACCACAGCGGCGGCCGTGGCGTAGAGCAGGAAGTCGTAATACTCGATGGTGCTGCCCAGATAGCTGGAGGCAATCACGGTCCGTGCTTCACGGCGACGCGTGCCCGCGTCCATGGCCTGCAACTGCGAAATTTGGGACATCGTTGTTCCTTTTATGCAGAGGGATGGGGGTGGCCGAAGCGGCCTGTTTGTAAAAAGGACTTACTTGTAGAAGCGGGCTACTTGTAGAAGCGGGCGAGGAACTCGGCCACGACGGCGGGACGCTCCTGGCCCTCGATTTCGATCGTGTTGGAGACCTTGATCTGGGCGCCGCCCTTGACCTCGGTCACCTCGGCGATGGTGGCCCGCATCCGGATCCGCGAACCCACTGTGACCGGGGAGGTGAAGCGGACCTTGTCGAGGCCGTAGTTGACCTTGGTGGTGACGCCGTCGACGTCGAACAGCTCGCCCCAGAACGGGATGATGAGCGAGAGGGTGAGGAAGCCGTGGGCGATCGGGGCGCCGAACGGGCCGTCCTTGGCCCGTTCCGGGTCCACGTGGATCCACTGGTCATCGCCGGTGGCGTCGGCGAATTTGTTGATCTGTTCCTGGGTGATTTCCCGGTAGTCGGTGACGCCGAGGTCGGTGCCGGCGAGGGTGAGCAGTTTGTCGAAGTCGACAACAAGGTTGGGCATTTGTGGCTCCTGTGGTGGGTGATGGATGAGGTACGACGGCGGGACGCGCCGGGGCGCGCGCCTGCGCCGTTAGCGGGTGAAGGCGCTGTGGCCGGTGAGGGCGCGGCCGACGATGAGGGCATTGATTTCGTGGGTGCCCTCGTAGGAGTAGACGGCCTCGGCGTCGGCATGGAACCGCGCGACGTCTGATTCAAGGGTGATGCCGTTGCCGCCCGCCACTTCGCGGGCCAGCGCCACGGTCTCTCGCATGAGGAGGGAAGTCTGCATCTTCGCCAGGGCGGAGTCCTGGTCCCGGTAGATGCCCTTGGCCTGCTGCTCGGTCAGCCGGACGACGAGGGACAGGGCCGAGGTCACGTTGCCGAGCATCCGGGCGAGTTTCTCCTGCACGAGCTGGAAGGACCCCAGGGGGCGGCCGAACTGCTCCCGCTGCGCAACGTAGCGGCAGGCGGCCTCGAACGCACCGGCGGCCATGCCGGTGGCGATCCAGGCGACATCGGAGCGCATGGCCCGCAGCATCGCGGCGACGTCCCGGAAGGAGTTGACGTTGTGCAGCCGCATCGACTCCGGAACGCGCACCTCCTCGAGGGTGATGTGTGCGTTCTGCATCATCCGCAGGGCGGTCTTGCCATGGATCTTCTGCAGCGTCACGCCGGCGGCCTGGCGGTCCACGAGGAACGCTTTGACCTGCCCGTCGGCCTCATCGCGGGCGAACACGGCCAGGACGTCGGCCGTGGCGGCTCCGCCGATCCAGCGCTTGGCGCCGTTGATGACCCACGAGTCGCCTTCCCGGCGGGCGCTCGTGGCGAGTCCGCCGGCAATGTCCGAGCCGGATTCGGGTTCGGTCAGCGAGAAGACGCCCCTGAGCGAAAAGTCAATGACCCTTGGCATCCACTCGGCCTGCTGGTCCGGAGAGGCGCCGACCCGGATAGCGGTCCGGAACAGCCCTGCCTGGGCCGTGTACCAGGTGGCCAAGGACGCATCGGTCCGGGCGAGCTCGAAAATCCGGAAGCCTTGGTAGATGCCCCTGGCGGCCGGACCTGCCCCCGGGGCTCCGGTCAGGTCGGCCGGCTCCATGAGGTCCAGGTCGATCAGCGGCCGGGCCAGCTGGTCCGGGAATTCGCCGCGCTCCCAGTAGTCGGCGAGCAGCGGCCGGGCCTGTTCGTCCAGGAAGGTGCGCAGCCGGCCCAGGACCCGGCGTTCCGCGGGGGTGAGCAGGGATTCGGCGTCGTAAAAGTCACAGGCGCCGTAAAGGCGTTCCTGCGCAGTATCGACGGCAGTACCGGCAGCGGTCTCGGCGCGGTCGACAGCGACGGCGGTATCGGGATTCACCTCAGCCCTCCAGTCCGAGCAGGCGTACGGCGTTGTCCTTGAGGATCTTGGGCCGGCCTTCGTCCTTGAGCGGCAGGTCAGCGAACGCGCCCAGCCATTTCTGCGGGGTGATCAGCGGGAAGTCGGTGCCGAACAACACCTTGTCCTGGAGGTAGGAGTTGGAGGCCTTCACGAGCGACTCCGGGAAGTACTTCGGGGACCAGCCGGAGAGGTCGATGAAGACGTTGGACTTGTGGGTGGCGATCGAGTTGGCCTCGTCCTGCCACGGCACCGAGGGGTGGGCCATGATGATCTGCAGGCCGGGGAAGTCGGCAGCCACGGCGTCGAGCAGGAGCGGGTTGGAGTAGGCCAGCTTGATGCCGTACCCGCCGGGGAGCCCGGCGCCCATGCCGTTCTGGCCTGTGTGGAAGATGGCGGGAAGTCCCAGTTCCTGCAGCGTTTCCCAGAGCGGGTAGAACTGCTCGGCGGAGGGGTCGAAGCCCTGCAGGCTGGGGTGGAATTTGAAGCCGCGGGCACCCAGTTCCAGGGCCTGGTGTTTGGCTCCTGCGATTGCGTCCTCCCCGGTGCGGGGGTCCACGCTGCCGAACGGGATCAGGACGTCGTTGTTCCTTGCCGCCCCGGCGATGAGCTCGGGGATGCTGTTGGGCTCGTGCCTGAGCTGGGTGCGGGCGTCGACAGTGAAGACGACGGCGGCCATGTTCAGTTCCCGGTACACCTCGGCGATGCGGTCCAGGGTGGGCGTCCGGTCCTCGGCCTTGAAGTACTTCGCCGACGCTTCGGTGAGGGCTTCCGGGAGGGATCCGTGCCCGCAGCTGTCCACTTCGAGGTGGACGTGCATGTCGATCGCGTCCAGCGTGGCGGCATTGATGCCCGATTCATAGCGCTGCGCGGCCATGTCAGCGGACCTCGGCCGGTTCGGGCGTCAGGTCCGCGGGCAGCGGCAGGAAGTCCTCACCCACGCCCTGCAGCTTGTCGCCGAAGAGCGCCCCGAAGTTCTCCACGAGGTCCGCATAGCCCCAGCCGCCCTCGCGGTACTCGGTAGCGGCGGCCTCCGGATGGGTCCACACCTGCAGCCGGTCACCGCCGGCGCCGATCGCCTGGCCGGTGACGCCGGCAGCGGCGTCGGAGGCGAGGAACGCCACGAGGCCGGCGACGTCGTCGGCCGTGCCGAACCCGAGATCGTGGCGGAAGAAGGCCGGCATGGCCTCGCCGCGCTCGTCCGCTTCGACAGCCTTCTGGAAGTACGGCACGGTCTTGGTCATGGCGGTGGCGGCGACCGGGATGACGGCGTTGGCGGTGACGCCGGCCTTCTTCATCTCCAGCGCCCAGGTGCGGACCATGCCCACGATTCCGGCCTTGGCGGCGGCGTAGTTGGTCTGGCCGAAGTTGCCGCGCTGGCCGGTCGGTGAACCGATGGTGATGATGCGGCCGGGAACGCCGTGCTCCTTGAAGTAGGCGAAGGCCTCCCGGGCGCAGGTGAAGGTGCCGCGGAGGTGGACGTTGATCACGGCGTCGAAATCCTCGTCCGTCATCTTCAGCAGGCTCTTGTCCCGCAGGATGCCCGCGTTGGTGACCAGGATGTCCAGCCGGCCGAACTCCGTGACGGCCGCCTGCACAAGCTGTTTGGCCACCTCGGAACTGCCCACGGGGGCGACGACGGCGGCGGCCCGGCCGCCGTCGGACTGGATGGTGCGGACCGCCTCCGCGGCCACCCCGGCGTCGACGTCGTTGATGACGACCGCGGCACCCTGGCGGGCCAGTTCCCGGGCGTAGGCCAGGCCCAGGCCCCGGCCGCTTCCGGTGACGACCGCTACTTTTCCTGTCAGGCTCATTGCCGCTCCTTTGCTAGCTGCCTTGCTGTTGTCTACTTTGTGCATCCTGCCCCGCGGCGTGGGATGCTGTTCTGCATCCATGAAAATATGGATAGTTGAGAATGTCAATGATTTATTTTTTGGACTATTGGAGTGGGCATGGCGACCGAACTAGACGCACAGCCGGGCACGGAGCCGGCCGGGAAGCTCATGGCGGCGACGATCAGCCGGGATGCCGGCTTCCTCCTGGCCAAACTGCACGCCGCCGGCTCGGTCCTGAACAACCGCGCCCTGGCCGGATTCGACCTGAAGGAGCGCTCGTACTCGGTGCTGGCGCTGGCCAACAGCGGGCTGGAACCGACCCAGCGCGAGATGGCGGAGTTCCTCAGCCTGGATCCCAGCCAGATCGTGGCCCTCATTGACGAACTGGAGAAGCGCGGGCTGGTGCTGCGCGCCCCCGGGAAGCAGGACCGGCGCGCCAAGATCGTCTCGGCAACAGCGGAAGGCGCGGCCGTCTTCCGCCAGGCCGAAGCCGCGGCGCGCGCGGCGGAGGCTGCCGCCCTGGCCGGCCTCAGCGAAGCCGAAGTCGCGGCGCTCAAAACCCTGCTGAGGAAGGCGCTGTGGGGGTCGGCGGACTAGGCTCGGGGCCATGACCGTTCGGAGCGCCGGGATACTGCTGTACCGGCTGGGCAGTGCAGCAACACCGGGAACTGCGGCAGGACCGGGCACTGCAGCGGGGCTGGAGGTCTGGATTGCCCATATGGGCGGACCGTTCTGGGCCCGCAAGGACGCGCACGCCTGGTCCGTCCCCAAAGGCGAGTACGGCGAGGACGAGGACCCGTTCACGGCCGCGCAGCGCGAGTTCGCCGAGGAAATGGGCATCCCCGCGCCCACCGCGGACTACGTGGAGCTCGGCACCTTCCGGCAGCCTTCCGGAAAGCTGATCACGGTCTTCGCGGCCGAGGCGGATTTCCAGCCGGACGAGATTGTGAGCAACACCTTTGCGCTGGAATGGCCGAAGGGCTCGGGCGTCATCCGCAGCTTCCCGGAGATCGACGACGCGCGGTGGGCCACGGAGCAGGACGCCCGGACCCGGCTGGTCAAAGGCCAGCTGCCGGTCCTTGATGCGCTCATCCGGCACCTGGGGCGCGGCCCCGACGCCGCGGACGGCCCGGCATGACAAAACGTGAATGATGTTTGACATATTTTGTAACACGGCAGCGCTTTCCGCTAGCCAAGAGGCCCGTCGATCGTTCATGCTTAGCTATGACCTCAATGTCGAGCCAGTACCGGATCATCGCCGTGTGCACCGGAAATATCTGCCGGTCCCCGATGGCCGAGCTCATGCTGGCGGAGGCATTCCGGGCCGGGCACCTGACCCGGGCGGTCGTGGATTCCGCAGGCACCACGGCGTATGAGGCCGGCCGGCCCATCGATCCGCGGGCCGCGCGCAAACTCACGGCGCAGAACATCGCCTCGGACGGCCACGTGGCGCGGGAATGGCGGCCCGAGTGGTTCCGCACCCGCGAGCTGATCCTGGCCCTCGACGTCGACCACTACGGCTGGCTCCGGCAGGCGGCACCGGACCGTGACTCGCTGGCAAAAATCCGCATGCTCCGCAGTTTCGACCCCGCGGTCGCGGACAGGGACCCGCTGGAGCAGGGTATCGAGGACCCCTGGTACGGCGGCCACACCGACTTCGACTCCACCTGGAACCTCATCCTCGCCGCCGTCCCCGGGATCGTGGAGTACGTCCGCGCCGAGATCCGGCGTCGGGACGGTGAAAGCAGCACGGGACTGGGCAGCACGGGACAGGGCTACACAGGGCAGCGGGTACGCTCTATTTCATGAGCCCCGCACCCGTCATCATCGCAATCGACGGGCGGTCCGGCTCCGGCAAGACCACCCTGGCCATCGAACTGGCGGCACGGCTCCGGGAGCACCGCAAGGTCTCGCTCTTCCACCTCGAGGACATCTATCCCGGCTGGAACGGGCTCGCGGCGGGGATCGACCGCTACGTCACCACCGTGCTGTCGCCGCTGCGTCGCGGCGAGACCGCTGAGTGGGTCAGCTGGGACTGGGAGCGGCACTACGACGGCGAGGTCCGCACCACACGCCCGGCCGACGTCGTCCTGGTGGAGGGTGTCGGCGCCGCTGCCGCCGCCGCCCGCCCCATGCTGGATGCCGTGATCTGGGCGGACTCCCCGGACGCCGACCGCCGCGCCCGCGCACTGGCCCGGGACGGTGAAACCTATGAACCTTTCTGGGACCAGTGGGCGGCGCAGGAAGCGCAGTGGCTGGCCGCCGACGACGTCCCGGCCCGCGCCGACGTGCACGTGCTCAACCGGGCGGACGGCGCCGCCCCGGACGATGTCCTGCACGCCCTGCAGTACCTTCCCGGCGTCGGGCCCGCCCTGCTGCCCGAGCTCACCGCCCGGGGCGGCCTGGCGTTGCGGGCCGAACGGGTCGACGCCGCGCCGGATGCCGCCCGGCTGTTCGAGGCGCTTTTTGGCGGCTCCGGCAACGCCGTCTGGCTCGACTCCTCGCTGGACCCGGCGGGCCTGGCCCCGGAGGCCGCCGAACGCAGCCGCTTCAGCATTCTGGCCGACGACGGCGGCTGCTTTGGCCAGGCAATCCGGCACAGTTCCGGACGGACCCGCGTCAGCGCCGGCCAGGCCACGGTCACCACGGACGGCCCGTTTTTCCGCTGGCTCGACGGCGTCTGGGGCCACGAAGTGCTCCGCGCCCCGGAGGACTACCCGTGCGGCTTCACCCTGGGCTGGCTCGGCTACCTCGGCTACGAACTCAAGCGCGAAACCGGCGGCAGTGACGTCGCCGCGGCCACCCCGGATGCCTGCCTGATCTTCGCCGGCCGGGCCGTCGTCCTGGACCACGCCGAGGGCGCGGCCTGGCTGCTGGCCCTGGACACGGCCGACGCCGGAGACTGGCTGGCGGCAGCCCGCGCGGCCGTGGCCGCGACGGCTTCCGGCGCTGCAGCGCCTCGCAGCACAGCAGCGTCAGGCTCCCCCGTCGCTGCCCCGTCATTCACCGCCCCTTCCTTCACTGCCAGGGATGCCGAGGCCGGCTACAAGGCCAAGGTCGCCGAGGCCCAGCGGGAAATCGCCGAGGGCAACACCTACGAAGTCTGCCTGACCACCGCGCTCACCGCTGCCGCCCCCGCGGGCACCGGCGGCCTGGACCCGTGGCAGACCTATCTGGAGCTGCGGCGCCGCAACCCGGCCCCGTTCGCCAGCTACCTGCGGTTCGGCGGCCTGGCGGTGGCGAGCACGTCGCCGGAACGGTTCCTGCAGATCGCCGGCGACGGCAGGATGCGGGCCGAGCCGATCAAGGGCACCCGCCGCCGCGATGCGGACCCGGGCGTGGACGCGGCCCTGCGGCAGGATTTGGCGTCCTCGCCCAAGGACCGGGCCGAGAACATCATGATCGTGGACCTGCTGCGCAACGACCTCAGCCACTTCGCCGTCCCGGGGTCGGTGGCGGTCAGCCGGCTGTGCGCGATCGAGAGCTACGCCACCGTGCACCAGATGGTGAGCACCATCGACGCCCGGCTGCGCCCCGGCATGCCGCGGGCCGAGGCCGTCGCTGCCTGTTTCCCGGCCGGCTCGATGACCGGCGCACCGAAGGTCAGCACCATGGCCATCCTGGACCGGCTTGAGGCCGCGCCGCGGGGCGCGTACTCCGGGGCGATCGGCTACTTCTCGCTCAACGGCGCCGCCGACCTCGCCGTGGCGATCCGGACCCTGGTGGTCCGTGACCTCGGTGACGGCACCGCGGAACTGAGCCTCGGCGTCGGCGGCGCCGTCACCGCCGATTCGTCGCCGCAGGAGGAGTACGAGGAAATCCGGACCAAGGCCTTTGGGGTCCTGTCGGCGCTCGGGACCGGGTTCCCGCCCGGCTGACCCCGCCGGCAGCGCCCTTACTGAAGAGTCGCCGTCAGCCGCGCCACGTTGTCCACATATTTGACCTTCATGGGCCGCTTCATCCAGTCGTCCAGCACAAGTTCGTGCGAGATGCTGCGGTATGTGTCCTCCACGGCCCGGATCCGCTGGACGATGTCCTCACCGAGGAGCATCACGGAGACCTCGAGGTTCAGCGAGAAGGAGCGCATGTCCATGTTGCTGGACCCCAGCACGGCAACCTCGTCGTCGATCGTGAAGTGCTTGGCGTGCAGCACAAAGGGCGCCTTGTAGAGATAGATCCGCACCCCGGCCTCGAGCAGGGCCTCGTAGTAGGACTGCTGGGCGTGGTGGACCAGGAACTGGTCGCCCTTTTCCGAGACGAAGAGTTCCACATCGACCCCGCGCTGCGCCGCCGTCGTCACCGCATAGAGCAGCGAGTCGTCGGGGACGAAGTAGGGGCTGCACAGCGAGATCCTGTGCTGCGCGGAGTAGATGAGCGTGTTGAAGAGCCGCAGATTGTTCTCGGTGCTGAATCCGGGGCCGCTGGGGACTACCTGGGCCGTGACGTTTCCGGGATGCGGCTCCGGCCGGTGCCCCAGCTGCTCTTCGAGGGACTCGTCGGTTTCGCTGAGCCAGTCGGTCGCGAAGACCACATTCAGGGTGGTGACGATCGGTCCGCGCAGGCAGGCCATGAGCTCGACCCATTCGCGGCCCACCTTGCGGTGCTTGGGGTTGTTGTAGGAGGGCTCGATCAGGTTCTGGGATCCGGTGAAGGCGATTTCGCCGTCGATCACCATGATCTTGCGGTGGTTGCGCAGGTCGGGACGGCGCCACTGGCCATGCACGGGACGCAGCGGCAGCATCGGCCGCCAGCGGATCTTGCTGGCCTTGAGCCGGTCCGTCAGCCGGCGGTAGCCCTTGATCCGGAGCGATCCGAGGTGGTCAAAGAGGACACGGACCTCCACGCCGCGCTCCGCCGCGTCCTCCATCGCGGTCAGCAGGTCATCAGTGACGTGGTCCGAGCTCATGATGTAGAACTCGGCGTTGACGAACCATTTGGCGCCCCGGACCGCCTCGGTCATCGCCTTGATGGAGTCGGGATAGCCGGGCAGCAGCTCGACGCTGTTGCCGTCCACCATGGGCAGCGATCCCAGCGTCTTGTTCAGTTCCGAGGCGGAGGCCACCCATTCGGGTCCGGCGTAGCGGCTTTCATCGGCCTGCAGTTCCGACGTCCCCGCCCGGATGCGGGTGTTGACCGCCTCCTGCTGGGCACGGCGGCGTCGGGAAAGCCGGAAGTTCCCGAACAGCAGGAACAGCAGAAGGCCGATAGTGGGCACAATGAAGATGCACAGCAGCCAGGCCATCGCGGTGGTGGGCCGCCGGTTTCCGGGGATGATGCCCAGGACCAGCACGCGGATGGCCAGGTCGATCACGGACAGGATCAGGACCGCCCAGGACGGAAGTGTCTCCGCCAGCGGAAATGGCCACAGCACAGGCGAACCCCTCAACCTCCAGGCCCGCGGAACCGTTCCGGAACGGGCAACGAGCAAATCCTATCCCGGGACCGGCGGGACTAAGCTGGAGCCATGACCTCTCCCGCCTCTGTGCCTGCGTCCGCGACCGTCCTGGTCTTCCTCGACCCGGCGTTCGACGGCGGCCGCGTGGCTGATGCGTCCAAGCCGCAGCTGATGGCCACGGACCTCGGCGCCACCCGCGGCGACGGTGTTTTCGAATCGCTGCTTGCCGTGGGCGGCCGGCCCCGCAAGATCCAGGCCCACCTGAACCGGCTGGCCGGTTCGGCCCGCCTCCTGGACCTGGACATCCCCGCCGAGGACGCCTGGCGGCGTGCGGTGGACACCGCGATCAGCGAATACCGGCGCCAGGATCCTGCCGTGGCCGCGGCGGGCGGCGCGGCAGAGGACGAGGTTGTCGTGAAGCTGCTCGTCACCCGCGGACCGGAAGGCGCCGCAGCCCCCACCTGCTGGGTGCAGGCCTCCGCCCCCGGGACGGCGGGCCGCCGGCAGCGCGAGTCGGGGCTCGATGTCATCCTGCTGGACCGCGGCTACGACAGCGAGGTCGGCGAACGCGCCCCCTGGCTGCTGCTCGGCGCCAAGACCCTCTCCTACGCCGTGAACATGGCGGCGCTGCGTTACGCCCAACAGCACGGGGCGGACGATGTCATCTTCACGTCGGCGGACGGCCGGGTGCTGGAGGGACCTACGTCGACCGTCCTGCTGGCGCACCTGGAAACCACGGACGACGGCGCGGGCGGCGTCCGCACGGTCCGCCGGCTCATCACGCCGCAGCTGGACAGCGGCATCCTGCCGGGCACCTCCCAGGGGGCCCTGTTCACCGCCGCCAAGGCGGCCGGCTGGGAGCTGGGCTACGGCCCGTTGGAACCGAAGGACCTGCTGGATGCCGACGCCGTCTGGCTGATCTCCAGCATCCGGCTCCTGGCGCCCGTGAACCACATCGACGGCCAGGAAATCGGGACGCCGGAACTGCGCCGGCAGCTCACGGCCGAGCTCAACGCCCTCTTCGCCACGATCGAATAGTTCTCCCCTCCCGACAGGCAACGCGGGGTCAGATACAGCCCATTCCGGGGTCCGGGATGGGCGCTATCTGACCCCGCGTTGCTGTTTCGCTCAGCCCAGGGCGTCCGCGGGCACTGCGGGGCTGCGGCGGAAGGATGCCGGGTTGAACGCCGGCAGCATGAAGGTGGCCAGCACGGCGTCGAGCAGTTCCGGAGCCCACCGGCTGTTCTCCCCCAGCGTCGCGCACACGCCCAGCACCACGGGGGTGCCGTCGGCACGGCGCCGGATCTGGACCTGAACCGGCCCGGTCAGGCCGAGCGTGCGGACGGCCGCCAGCCCGAGCTTGCGCACATCCCCGGCCTCACCGGCAGGGACCCTGCGGGCCACCTCGTCGGTTCCGGGCCGCCCGTACGGGGTTTTGGTCTTTTCCAGGACCACGGCCGCCGGCGCCATCGCGTTGCGGGCCGGGGTGCCGAAGACCAGGGCGACGTAGTCGCTGCCCGGGATGAATTCCTGGACCAGCTGGCCGGAGGGCATGTTCTTCCAGTTCACGGAGGCCGTCCCGGCCAGCAGATGGACAGCGCGGGAGCCTTTGAAGACCCGGGGTTTGACGACGACCGGCCCGTTGAGACCCGCCAGTGAGGCCGGCGCGGCGGCGAGGTCGCCCGGGACGGCGAAGCGCGGGACAGGGACACCGGCTGCGTGCAGGGCCCATGCGGTGAAGAGGTGGTCATTGGCCAAAGCCACCGCGTCGGGGTCGCCGACAATGATCCGCACGTCCGGGCCGAATCCGGCGCGGGCAGCGGCCAGCACCGGGAGTTCGACGCTGAGGGTCGGGATGATGACGTTGATGGCTTCCCGGTCCACCAGCCGGCGCAGGTCCAGGACCATGTCCGGATCCGTCGCCGGCAGAAGTTTGACCGCCGCCGCCTGGGCGTCCCCGGACTGGCGGGTGATGGCGCGGGCGTCGGAGCCCAGGCAGGGGATGCCGCGCGCGGCAAGCTGGGCCGCGACGGCCATGCCAGCGGCGCCTGCAATGCCGGTAACCAGTATGCGCGGGCCCACGGTGACTCCATTCCGTCGTAGTTTGATTGCCTCAGCAGTTCCCCAGTACTCCGATTCACCCAGTACACTGCGCTTCCCCCCGGCGGGCACGAGTGGGCAGTACCCGAAACTGGAGCGCGCTACTACTTGGCCGCAGCCACGGCGTGGGCACTGCGGCGGCGGCCCGGTTACGGAACATGACGACGGCGGCACTGCGTGCCGGCGTCGTAAGTGTTACGTTCTTGGGGAGTAATGAGAACCGGTGGCAAGCCCTGACTGGCCGGTCGGCAACCCTCCCTTTCGCGGCGGGGTGCCTCAGGTGAATACTCGGCATATCGACCATTCGAGCTGCAAGCGTGAAAGAGGAGATCCGTCGTGCCTGACATATCCGCACCCGCTGTACCCGGTACAGCATCCGCCAGCGAGGAGAAGCTGGCCTACCGCCTGTTTACCGGCGCCGATGACCGCGCCTTCTGCGAGCGGGTGTCTGCAGCCCTGGCCGAGGGCTATGTCCTGCACGGAAGCCCCGCCGCCACGTTCAACGGCAGCACCGTCATCGTGGCGCAGGCGCTGGTCCTGCCGTCGGCGATTGCGAGCGCGGACGCCGCCGTGGCCAACGCCGTCGATGACCTCGACACCGGCGAGTTCGGCGAGGAAGAAGCCTTCGAGGGCCACGCATGAGCTACGCCGGAGACCTCAGCCCGGACCAGGCATGGGCCAGGCTCGAAGCGGGCGCCATCCTGGTGGATGTCCGGACCGAGGCCGAGTGGGCGCACATCGGCGTCCCGGACACAGCGGCCGCAGGCACTGGGCGCAACGATCCGCTCTTCATCCAGTGGAACCTCTCCGGCGGCCTGCCGAACCCGCACTTCGTCGAAGAGCTCCGGCGGCAGGCCCCGGAGGACACCGGCGTCGAACTGTTGTTCCTGTGCCGTTCCGGCGCCCGGTCGATCGCCGCCGCGACGGCCGCCACGCAGGCCGGCTACACCTCATACAACGTCCTCGAGGGCTTCGAAGGCGAAACTGACCGCTTTGGCGACCGCACCGTCAACGGCTGGAAGAACCGCGGCCTGCCCACCAACCTTGGAAAGAATTAAGTGACCTTCAATCCTGACGCCGCCGGATGGGCGGCCGACACCCAGGCTGTCCGTGGCGGCCTTGACCGCACCGGTTTCCAGGAAACGGCCGAGCCGATCTTCCTCAACTCAGGATTCGTCTACGAGTCCGCGGCCGCCGCAGAGCGCGCCTTCACCGGGGAGGACGAACGCTTCGTCTACTCCCGCTACGGCAACCCTTCGGTCGCGACATTCCAGGAGCGGCTCCGGCTGCTGGAAGGCACCGAGGCGTGTTTTGCGACGGCGTCCGGCATGTCCGCCGTGTTCACCGCCCTCGGCGCGCTGCTGGCGGCGGGCGACCGGGTGGTCGCCGCCCGCTCGCTCTTCGGCTCCTGCTTCGTGATCCTCAACGAGATCCTGCCGCGCTGGGGTGTCGAGACGGTCTTCGTGGACGGCCCGGACCTGGACCAGTGGTGCGCCGCGCTGTCCGCGCCGACCACGGCGGTCTTCTTCGAGTCGCCGTCGAACCCGATGCAGGAAATCGTGGACATCGCCGCCGTGAGCGAGCTGGCCCACGCCGCCGGCGCCACCGTGGTGGTGGACAACGTCTTCGCGACGCCGCTGCTGCAGCGTTGCGGGGACCTCGGCGCGGACGTGATCGTCTACTCCGGCACCAAGCACATCGACGGCCAGGGCCGGGTGCTTGGCGGGGCCATTCTGGGCAGCAAGGAATTCATCGACGGGCCTGTCAAGCAGCTCATGCGGCACACCGGACCGTCGCTGTCCGCGTTCAACGCCTGGGTCCTGACCAAGGGCCTGGAGACCATGGCCCTGCGCGTCAGCCACTCCTCCGCCTCCGCCCTGCGCCTGGCCGAATGGCTTGAAGAGCAGCCCGCGGTCAGTTGGGTGAAGTACCCGCTGCTGAAGTCCCACCCGCAGTATGAGCTCGCCGCGAAGCAGATGAAGGCCGGTGGCACGGTGCTCACTCTGGAGCTGTCGCCCTCCCCCGGGCGCACCGCCAAGGAGGCCGCCTTCGCGCTCCTGGATGCGCTGCGGATCATCGACATCTCCAACAACCTCGGCGATTCGAAGTCCCTCATCACGCACCCGGCCACCACGACACACCGGGCCATGGGCCCGGAGGGCCGCGCGGCAATCGGGCTCAGCGACGGCGTCGTGCGCCTGTCGGTGGGACTGGAGGATGTCGAGGACCTGATCCGCGACCTCGGGCAGGCGCTCAAACAGGTCTAGGGAAGCGGTCAGCCCCGGAAGGCGGCGTCCGGTTCGCCGGTGACGGCGCCCTGCATGGTCACTTCGACGGCCCGTTCGACGACGCCGGCCAGGCCGCCTTCCCGGAACGGTGCCCGCTGCAGTTGCGAACCCGTGCCCTCCGCCAGGATCCGTTCGACGCCCTCGCGCGCCAGTTCCAGCTCGCCCTGCTCTTCCAGCACGGGTGCCACGAAGTCCACCAGTGCCCGGACGACGTCCGCGGCCGGGGCAGGGGTGAACGTTCCGAAGTCCAGGAGCTGCCCGCGCAGCCCGCAGTTGCTGGCCTGCCATGCGGCCATCCGCAACAGCAGCGTGGGCACGGGGGCGGGATCGACGCCGTCGTTCCATTCCCGCGCCGCCGACTCCACCAGGGCACGGACCAGCACGGAGATCAGCGCCGCATCCTCAGCCCGCAGGCAGACATCGGCGACCCTGACCTCAACCGTGGGATGCAGCCGGGCCAGCCGCGCATCGAAGTAAATCATGCCCTCATCCATCAGGACGCCGCTTTCCACCAGCCGGGTCACCACCCGCCGGTAGACCGGAAGACTGCCGAAAATCATGGTGGGGCCCGATCCCGGCCAGCGGTTCCACGCCTGGGTGCGGTAGCTTTCGAACCCTGTTTCCGCGCCGTTCCAGTACGGGGAATTCGCGCTGAGGGCGATCAGCACGGCGAGTTTGTCCCGGATCCGGTCCATGACGGCCACGCCCTCCTCCGGGGACTCCACATAGGTGTGGACGTGGAGGCCGCAGGTCAGCTGGTTGCGCACCGTAAGCCCGAAGCGTTCCTGCATGGTCTGGTACCGCTGCTTCGGGGTCAGGTGCGTGGCGGCGCCCTGGGGCGAGGTGGCCAGGGCGGCGACCCGGCCCCCGTGCACCCGGGCGGCGCCGTCCGCCAGCCCGCGGCCCTTCCTGAGCTGCCGGAGAAGTTCCGTGTAATCCAGGCACGGCCGGGTCTGGGTCTCAATCTGCTCAAGCTTGAGCTCGTAGCTGAAGTCGGCTTCCGCGTGCACCGGCCGCTGCGACGGGCCGACGCCGGTGACGTCCTTCCCCGGCGGGAGGAGGCCGGGCAGCATGAGATCGGCGAGGGCAAGCAGCCGGCCCGATTCAGGGTCGACGATCAGCAGTTCTTCCTCCGCGCCGAAGGTTCGCATGACTCTATTGTGCGTCAGGATCTCCCGACACGCGCTACCCCCGACACCGGGTCAGTCCTGGAAGTACTCGATCTTCGCGCCGATGGTGTTGAGGCGCTCGGCCAGATCCTCGTAGCCGCGCTCGATGACGTAGATGTTCCGCAGTTCAGAGACGCCGCGGGCCGCGAGCATGGCCAGCAGCAGGCAGGCGGCGGGACGGAGGGCCGGCGGGCAGCCCACCTCGGCGGCGCGCCACTTGCTGGGCCCGTTGACGTAGATCCGGTGCGGATCCAGCAGCTGCACCTGGGCGCCCAGCTTGTTCAGCTCGGTCAGGTAGATGGCCCGGTTCTCGTACACCCAGTCATGGATCATGGTCTGGCCGTGGGCGTTGGCGGCGATCACCGCGAAGAACGGCAGGTTGTCGATGTTCAGTCCCGGGAAGGGCATCGGGTGGATTTTGTCCTCCGGCGCCCGCAGTTCCGAAGGCTTGGTGGTGACATCCACCAGGCGGGTGCGGCCGTTGCGGGCAAAATACTCCCCCGACACCTCGAGCCGCTGGCCCATCTGCTCCAGGGTGGCGAGTTCGATTTCCATGAACTCGATCGGGACGCGGCGGATGGTGACTTCGGAGTTGGTCACGATGCCGGCGGTGATGAGGCTCATTGCCTCGATCGGGTCCTCGGAGGGGAAGTATTCGATGTCGACGTCGATCGACGGGCGGCCGGTGATCTTCAGCGTGGTGGTGCCGACGCCGTCGATTTCCACGCCGAGCATCTGCAGGTAGAAGCAGAGGTCCTGCACCATATAGTTGGGGCTGGCGTTGCGGATGATGGTGGTGCCGCGGCGGTGTGCGGCGGCCATGATGGCGTTCTCGGTGACCGTGTCACCGCGTTCGCTCAGCACGAAGGAGCGGTCGTAACTGTCCGACGGCGGCGCCTGGACAGCGTAGAAACCCGACTTCGCCTCGACGCTGAGGCCGAACTGGCGCAGCGCCTGCATGTGCGGCTGCACGGTGCGGGTGCCGAGGTCGCAGCCCCCGGCGTAGGGCAGCCGGTAGGTGCCGGCTTCATCCAGCAACGGACCCAGGAGCATGATCACGCTGCGGGTGCGGCGGGCGGCCTCCACGTCCATGGAGTCCAGGTCCAGGACCTCGGGGCGGCGGATCTGGAGGTCGTTGGCGTTGAGCCAGGTGCATTCGACGCCGATGCTGGTAAGCACCTCCACGATCCGGTTGACTTCTTCAATCCGGGCCAGGCGGCGCAACGTGGTGGTGCCCCGGTTGATGAGGCTGGCGCACAGGAGTGCGACGCCGGCGTTCTTGCTGCTGTTGACGTCCACCGCACCGGAGAGCGTCCGTGCGCCTTCGACCCGCAGGTGGGTCATCTGGGGCCGGCCCACGTTGACGATGCTGTGCCCGACGATCGTCTCCAAACGCTGGATCATTTTCAGGCTCAGGTTCTGCTTGCCCTGTTCCATCCGGGCGATCGCACTCTGGCTGGTGCCGAGCTCGGCGGCGAGTTGTCCCTGGGTCCAGCCTTTCGCGCCGCGCGCTTCGCGGAGCAGCAGGCCTACGTGTTCAGCAGTCGGTTGCGTCATGTCCCGAAAATATCACGGATGATTTATTAACTCGGGACATCCGCGCCGGAATGCCGTGAATGTCACACGCATACCCGCACCATGCGATAAACGGTGGGGCGTGCCTTACTGGCGGGCGAGGAATACGAGGTTCCAGGTGCCCGCGCCGAGGGCCGCGGCGACGGCTGCGGCCGCTATGACCAGCCCGCCCAGGAGCACCCAGATGTCGAGTCCGCTAAACGTCGACGGCCGGGCCCAGGTCCGGGCCGCGCCGCCGAACCCGCGCGCCTCCATCGTCACCGCCAGCCGGGACGCGCTCCGGATCGCCTGCACCAGCAGCCCGAAGCTCTGGCCCAGGGTGGCCCGGAACCGCTGGTAGGGGCTGCCGCTCGAACCCACGCCGCGGGCACGCCGGGCCATTCCGATGGTCTGCCATTGCTCGGCCATGATCCCGACGAGGCGCATGGCTGCCAGCGTGCCCAGGACGAACCGGTGTGGCAGCTTCGCGTTCTGCGCCAGGGCGTCGGCCAGGTCCGTGGGGTCGGTGCAGCTCATGAGCAGCACGGCCGGCAGCGCGATCGCCAGGCCGCGGAGCATGAAACCGAGCCCCAGCTGCAGGGAACCGGCGCTGATGGACCAGATCCCGGCGTCGACCAGAACGGCCCCGGCGTCGGGCGCCAGGATGGCCGTGCTCCAGCCGCCCAGCGCCGCGGCGAGGATCAGCGGCCAGCCGCGCTGCCACAGCAGGGCGAGCGTGAGGCCGGCGAGCGGGAAGAGAAGGAGTTCGCAGGCCAGCGCCACCGACGCCGACACCCAGTCAATAGACAGCGCCAGGACCATGGTGATCAGCAGGACGGCGGTGAACTTGGCCAGCGGGTTGGCGCGGGTCAGCAGTGCGTGGTTGCCGCGAAGGCTCAGTTCGGCTCTCATGGCGCGGCCGCTTCCGGCAGTTCACGGTCCGCAGCGGCAGCGGTTACGGCGGCCGCACCCCCTGCGCCGAGCCGGAGTTCCGTGCCGCCCAGGACGGCGGAGAATTCGGCGTCGTGCGTCACGGACACCACCGCGGTGCCGGCGTCGAGGAGTTCGGCGAGGAACGAGGCAAGTTCGGCCCACGTGTTGGCGTCCTGGCCGAAGGTGGGCTCGTCCAGGATCAGCACCTTCGGGTGCGCCGCCAGGACGGTGGCCACCGAGAGGCGCCGTTTCTCGCCGCCCGAGAGCGTGTAGGGGTTGGCGTCCACAAGCCCGGTCAGCCGGAGCCGTTCCAGGAGCTCGTCCACGCGTTCCTCGCCATAGCCAAGGTGGCGGGGGCCGAACATGAGCTCGTCGAAGACCCTGCCGGTGACGAACTGGTGCTCGGGCTCCTGGAACACGGTTCCGATCCGGGCGATCAGCTGCTGGGCCTTCCACCGGTAAGGATCGGCGCCGGCGCTTACGCGGCCCACGACGGGACCCCTGAGTTCCTGCGTGGCCGACACCGTCCCCGCCACGGGGCGCAGCAGACCGGCCAGCGTCAGCGCCAGGGTCGACTTCCCCGAGCCGTTCTGCCCGGTGATGGTCAGGGCCTCGCCGGCACGGACCTGGGCCGAGACGCCGGACAGCACCGGGCGCGGCGCGATGGCCCGGAATCCTTTGCGCAGCCCGGCCCGCCGCGGCCGTTCACGGGAGACCGCGAGCCCGTCCGCGGACAGCAGGAGCTCCCCCGCTGCCGTGGCGGTCCGGACCCGGGCCGTTGGCACATGGCCCGGCACCCAGACGCCCGCACCGATGAGCATGTCCCGCGCCTCGGCCAGAACCCGGTCCGGCGGCCCGTCGATCAGGACCGCGGGGTCCGTGGCGGTGCCGGGCTGCAGGACCACGATCCGGTCCACCAGGTCTTTCCAGACCGCCACCCGGTGCTCCACGACCACCAGGGTGGCGCCGGTCTTGTCCAGGCACCGGCCGACGGCGTCGCGGACTTCCAGGACGCCGTCCGGGTCCAGGTTGGCGGTCGGCTCGTCGAGCAGGAGCAGCCCGGGGCGCATCGCGAGGATCCCGGCGAGCGCCAGGCGCTGCTTTTGTCCGCCGGACAGGGCCGACGTCGGGTGGTCCAGCGGCAGCCGGCCCAGCCCGACGTCCTCGAGCGCCTCGCGCACCCGCGGCCAGATCTCCGCGGCGGGGACGGCGAGGTTTTCTGCGCCGAACGCGACGTCGTCGCCGAGGCGGGACAGCACCACCTGGGTTTCCGGGTCCTGCTGCATGAGCCCGGCGCGGCCGCGCCGGGCTCGCGGCACGGCGCCGTCGATCAGCAGGCTTCCGGCCTCGTCGGAGTCCTCGGCGCCGGGAGCGTCACCGGCCGGTCCGGCGGCCCCGGCGGCGCTGTCGCCGAGCACCCCGGCCAGGGCGTGGAGAAGCGTCGACTTGCCGGCGCCGGAGGGGCCCAGCAGGAGCACGCGCTCCCCGGGGCGGATGTCCAGGTCCAGGCCGCTGACGGCAGGCCTGGACCGGCCGGCGTGCCGCCAGCCCCAGCCGCGAGCCGTGACGGCGGCCGGGCGGACGGCCGGTGTTGGTGTCATGATGCGTCTGCCGATTCCAGGGGCCGGCGTCAGGAGAAGACCGGCTCCGTGGCCGCCTTGCGGGAAGCGAAGGAGCCCAGCACGCCGGTCTTGGCCAGGCCGCGGGTGGCCAGCCAGGACAGTCCGCCGGCGATGACCGCACCGGAGATGGTGGTGAAGATGATGTAGGCGAGCTTGTCGCCGGCTTCGTAGGCGATGTTCCAGCCCCACGGCAGGAAGGAGTCGTTCAGGCCGCAGAAGAGGCCGGCACCGGCCCCGGCCAGCAGGGACACCGGCAGGTTGAACTTCTTGTACAGGAACGCCGCGAAGACCAGCTCCGCGCCGAGGCCCTGCAGGACACCGGAGATCAGCACCGTGGTGCCGTACTGCGAGCCCATGATCAGCTCACCCGTGGCCGCGACCGTTTCGCAGAAGAGGGCCGCGCCGGGTTTGCGGATGATGAGCATGCCCAGCACTGCCGGGATCATCCAGCCGCCGGCGTAGAGTCCGGTCAGCGGCGGGTAGACCGCGTTGACGGGGGTTGAAATGAGGTTGGCACCCTGGGACCACGCCCAGAAGATGACGCCGCCGGCCACGGCGATCAGTGCTGCCACCACGATGTCCACCACGCGCCAGTTGTAATGGTGCCGGGCCGATGAACGGCCGGTGGAGCCTTGCTGTGCTGAAATATCTGTCATGTCGTCCTCCTGAGGAACAGGAGGGGAGGGTGCTCCGGCCGGCCTCGGCTTCCGCCGCCCTCCGCGCACCCTGAGAACTCGACTCCCTTGCGCCGGTACTAACCGGATCAGGTTCGAGGGTCTGCGGCTGTCCGCACTCTCAGCGCCCACCCTTGGTATCCCCGGAAATGTTCCGGCGAGGCCCGACGGCGGCGCTCCCCTGTCGTGATTATCTTGCCCTTGTGGGCTGGCCCAGTTTACACCCGGATGGCCGGGTTTTCAGTGCCGGGCTGTCACAATCGGGCCCGCTCCCCGGCCAGGGCCGCCGGCCGGGAACACCCGCTTGGTAGAGTCGTCGTGTCGGCCACCCGGGACCGCCAGCGTGCGGCCCTGTCACCGGAAACCTGTCACCCACCGGAAAGCGGGACCACCTTGACGCACACACCGGCCACACCCGTTCCCTCCCCGGGCCGCAATGCGGAGCACAACGCTGACCACAATCCGGACGACGTACCTGAGTACGACCCCGACTCCAGCGAGCCCCAGCCGCACGGTTCCCTGGCGGCGCTGATCGGCCGCGTCCTGGCCGAAATGGATGCCCTCCAGTTCGCCGCTTTCAGCAAGGACGACGCCCTGGACCTCGGCCTGCTCCTGGTGGAGCTGGGCCGGCAACGCTCGCTGCCGATCGCCGTCGACATCACTAAGGGCGAGCAGGTCCTGTTCCACGCGGCGCTGGACGGTGCCACCCCGGACAACGAGCGCTGGATCAACGCCAAGAAGCGCACCGCCCAGCGGTACGAGGTCCCGTCCCTGCTTGTGGGCCTGCGCGCCCGCGCCGCCGGCGGCCGGATCGAGGACAACGGCTGGTTCGATCAGACGGAGTTCGCCGCCCACGGCGGAGCGTTCCCCATTTATGTGCGCGGCACGGGCGCCGTCGCCGTCGTGACTGTCTCCGGCCTGCCACAGAAGGCGGACCACGACCTCGTCGTCGAGGCCCTCCGGGCGGTCCTCACCCCGGGCCGCTAGGCCGGCGGAGGACCAGGCCTCGGAAGGACCCGCGCGCCGGGCCCGCGCGTAGTTCTCAGGGCCAGCCGGATCAAAGCGATTCCCACGGCGGCGAACCAGGCCCACATCAGGACGCCGTACGCCAGATAGACATCCGGAACCGCAAAACGCAGCGCCTCGGCAATCATTCCGGCCGTTCCCGCCGCCACCCCGAGCCAGCCGACCGTCCGGGGCAGCACGCCCCTGAGCATGGGCAGCGAGATCAGCAGGATGCCAAGCGCCGACAGGACGCCGGCGACGGCGGGCGTGTTGTTCTCGGCGATCACCGCCTCCGCGGCGGTGGCATAGGTCAGCCGGCCGTCTCCTGACCCGGCGGTGCCCGAGGCGGTGTACCGGTCGCTGAGGTAGACCAGGATCAGCGATCCGCGGGTCGTGACCGGAATGGCCAGGAACAGCGCCCACGGCAGCCCTCCAATCACAGCGGCCAGCAGGGCCAGGCTCTTGTTGACGGGGGCCAGGGCCACGAAGAGGGTCACGAACACCAGCACCGGAAGAATGTTGGACACGGTCCAGAGAAGCTGTTCAGCGATATAGGTGCCCTTGTTCCGGGCGATGAACTCCAGGGTTTCCGCGCCGCCGTGGACCGGCGGCGGGGCCAGGAAGTCCAAAACGAGTGCCAGGACCAGCAAACCGACGAATGCGACCGAGGCGATCCCCGCCCAAAGGTAGAGCTGCCGCCAGCTTTGACCGCCTGCCTCCGGGGGCTGTTCCATCCTCGGAGGGTACGTCCGGGCCGGCGCCGCGGGACAGGGACGTTGGCCCTGTCTGGACGGCCCTGACCCGACGGCCCTGTCTCGACGGCCCTGTCCCGACGCGCGGGTCCGGACGGCTAGGCTAGGGGAAGCCCTGTTCCCGCCATCAAGGAGTCCGAAGAATGAACTTCCTCATCAAGCTGCTCGGCACCGGCGTCAGTCTTCTGGCCGGCTTCGCCGGCACCAAGCTCGTTGACGCCCTGTGGGAAAAGTCCACCGGCAACAAGCCGCCCAAGGGCGACGACGAGGACGTCCCCACCACGCTGCGCCAGGCACTGACCTTCGCCCTGATCTCGGCCTCGGTCAGCTCCGTCATCCAGGTGCTCGCCAACCGCGGCACCCAGCGCGCGATCACCCGTTTCGCCAAGTCCCAGGACGTCGTCTAACCGGGGCTGCCGGTGCCGCCCGCGTCGACGGGCGGTGCGGTCTCCTTCTTCCTGGGTGAGAGGAAGAAGGTGGCCAGGTAGCCGGTGAAGGTTCCGAAGATGCCGACCCCGACGACGATGATGCCCGATCCGATGATCCGGCCGGCGTCGCTGACGGGAAACTTGTCGCCGTAGCCGACTGTCGAGATCGTGACGATCGTGTACCAGAGGGCATCCGAGGCGGTGGTGATGTTCGCTCCCGGGACGCCCTGCTCGACGCGGAGTATCGCAAGGCTCCCGAATTCCAGCACGAGAATGCCCATGACCAGCAGGATGTACAGGGAGCTGCCGGCGCGGTCTTTGCTCAGGGTGCGGCCGACCGTGCGGACGCCGACCTCGCGCAGGAGCCGGAACACGCGGGCCAGCCGGAAGGCGCGCAGGATCTTGACCTGCTCCAACGGCATGCTGGCCAGGAGGTCCGCCCACCCGAAGTGCCTGAAGAAATACGCCCCCGCCGAGGGCGCGGTGGTGATCCGGTAGATGAAGTCGGCGAGGAAGATCAGGCTGAAAAGGCCGTTCATGACGGTCAGCACAGTGCCGAGCGACTTGTCCTGCACGACGTACAACAGCACGAGATTGACGATCGACAGGGTGGACAGGATGCCGATGAAGATCTCGTACCCGATGCTCTTCAGTTCACTGCGTTCCTTGCTCATGTGAGGATTCTGGCACGCCGTCGTCCGTTCTGTGCCGGTCCGCCTGCCGGGCGGCTTGCCGGGCGGCCTGCTGCACGACGGCCTCGAGCTCGTCGGCGCTGAGCAGTTCCGGGTGCAGGTGCTTGGTCCGGTAGCCGGCCCGGCCCACCATGTGCGCCGAGACGGGCACCGTGAGCAGCTGGAACAGCCAGGCGACTACCAGTACGGGCCACACCCACCAGGTGCGCACCTGCAGGCCGAGGGCCGCCAGCAGCAGGAACAATCCCAGCACCTGCGGCTTGGTGGCCGCGTGCATTCTGCTCATGAGGTCGGGGAACCGCAGCAGCCCGATGGCGGCGCCGAGCGACATCAGCGCCCCGGTCACCATGAACACGGCGGAGACGGCGTCGATCACTGTGTCAGGATTCACGGACGTTGTCCCTCCGGTCGGCCACGAACCGGGCCACAGTGACGGAGCCGACGAAGCCGATGAGGGAAATCGCCACGAGCAGCATCAGGTTGTTCAGGTGCCGGTTGGCGGCCATGTCGATGCACAGGGCCGCCCCGAAGATGGCCAGCAGCACGTCGGCGGCGAGCACCCGGTCCAGCAGCGAGGGGCCCCGCGCGATCCGGATGATCGCCCCTGCGGCGGCCAGGGAAAGGACGACGGCGGTCACCGTCAGGACGATCTGCATCATGCGGGAGCCTCCTGTGCGAGTGCGGACAGTTCCTCTTTGCTCCCCATGATCCTGATCAGCCCGGCCTCGGTGTCCCGGACCTCCTTGCGCAGCCTGGCAGCGTCATCGGCGTTCCGGACGTTGATGCCGTGGATGTAGAGCGTGGAGGTGGACCTGTCGACCTCCACCACGAGGGAGCCCGGGATCAGCGAGATCACGTGCCCGGTGGCCGTTACCAGGAGGTCCGAGTGGCTGCGCAGCGGCACCGCTACGATCGCACTGACCACGCGCGGGCCACGAACCACGGCGAGGTACAGGACCTGGAAGCTCGCCGCGACGACTTTCCCGAGGAACACCAAGGCGAAGGGAACGGCGCGGAGCACGTTGAAACGGCCGCCGAGCTCCACCGGGGGCAGGTAGAACAGGCGCGCCACCACCACGGCGATCAGGGCGCCGAAGAGGAGATTGCCCGGGCTGAAGTTCTGCCACAGGGCGCCCCAGACAAACACGAGCCACACCAGCAGCGGCAGCTCCTGGCGCAGCGAGATCCGTTTGCGGCTCATTTTCCGCCGCCTGCCTGCCGGCCCGGCAGGGCCGCGGGAACCGGCGCGTCCTCGCCGAGCACGGCATGGATGTACGGGGTCCGCTCCAGCATCTCCCGGGCGGACTGGTCGGCCACCTGGAACAGCGGTCCGGCAAAGACCGTCAGGGCCACGCCGAAGACCACCAGGCCCAGCGTGGAGCCCACCATGGTCCGCGGCAGCAGGTTCACGGTCGCCGTCCCGGTCCGGCGGCCGTCGGCGGAGGCCTCCGGCTCGGCCAGGAGTACAGGGTCGGGGTGTTCCGCGTCGGTCGGTTTGCGCCAGAACGTACGGTTCCAGACCCGGGCGATCGCGAGCAGGGTCAGCAGGCTCGTCAGCACGCCGCCGATCACCAGGGCGTAGGCCAGCGGCGTGCCGAGCTCGACGCCGGCCTGCAGGAGCCCCAGTTTGCCCAGGAAACCGGAGAACGGCGGGATCCCGGCGAGGTTCATGGCGGGGATGAAGAACAGCACCCCCAGGACCGGTGAGAGCTTGGCCAGCCCCGCCACGCGGTCCATGGAGGAGCTGCCGCCGCGCCGTTCAATGAGGCCGGTCACCAGGAACAGGCTTGTCTGGATGGTGATGTGGTGGGCCACGTAGAAGACGGCGGCGCCCAGGCCGGCCACGGTGGACATCGCCAGGCCGAACACCATGTAGCCGATGTGGCTGACCAGGGTGAACGACAGGAGCCTCTTGATGTCGCTTTGGGCAAGGGCGCCGAGGATCCCGACCACCATGGTCAGCAGCGCCGCAATCATGAGCGGGGCGTTGAGCGCATCCCCGGGGAAGAGCAGGGTCTCCGTGCGGACCATTGCATAGACGCCCACCTTGGTCAGCAACCCGGCAAACACGGCCGTGACCGGCGCCGGCGCGGTCGGGTACGAGTCGGGGAGCCAGAAGGACAGCGGGAAGACGGCGGCCTTGATGCCGAAGGCCACCAGCAGCATGACGTGCAGCAGGGTCCGGGTGCCCTGGTCCAGGTCGCCGAGCTTGATGGCGAGGTCGGCCATGTTGATGGTTCCCGTGGCGCCGTAGACCATGGCGATCGCGATCAGGAACAGCACGGAGGAGACCACGGAGACCACCACGTAGGTCACGCCGGCCCGGATCCGCGGGCCCGTCCCGCCGAGGGTGATGAGAACGTAGCTGGCGGTCAGCAGGATCTCGAACCCGACGTAGAGGTTGAAGAGGTCTCCGGAGAGGAACGCGTTGGACACCCCGGCCACGAGGATCAGGTAGGTGGGGTGGAAGATCGAGACCGGCGCGTCACGGTCGCCGTCGGCCATGCCCTGACCGGTGGCGTAAATCAGCACGGCCAGGCTCACGGCCGAGGACACCACAAGCATCAGCGAGGAGAACTGGTCCACCACCATCACGATGCCCCACGGCGGCAGCCACCCGCCGATATTCACGGCGGCGGTCCCGCCGTCCCAGACGGAAGCCAGCAGCCAGCATTCCAGCAGCAGGGTCACGGATAGCAGGGCGATGCTGACCGCCCGTTGGGCCCGGGTGTAGCGGATCAGCATGAAGGTCAGGGCGGCGCCCAGGATGGGGAGTACGACGGCGAGCGGGGCAAAGCTGGCGATGTTCACTCTCCGCCTCCTTCCGGGCTGGGGTCAACGTTGAGGGAGCCGGGCTGCTCTTCGGAGGCGGCCGTTTCGGCCCGCACGGCACGGTCGCCGGCCATGACGGCGCCGGCGCCGCTGGCGGCCAGCGGGAATTCCGAGGTCTCGACGGGAATGACGGAGTCGTCCTCGGCGTCGAAACTGGGCGTTTCCGCGACGCGGCGGTCCTCGGCGTCGTCCTGGATTTCGTCCTGCCGGGCCAGGACCCAGGTCCGGTAGATGATGCCCAGCATGAAGGCCGTGACGGCGAAGGAAATCACGATCGAGGTCAGGATCAGGGCTTGCGGCAGGGGGTCGTTGTAGTCTCCCGCGGGGATGCTCTTGTCAAAGAGCGGAGCCAGCCCGGCGTAGCCGCCCGTGGCCAGGATCAGCAGGTTGGTGGCGTTCGCCAGCAGCATCAGGCCCAGCAGGACCCGGGTCAGGCTGCGTTCCAGGATCAGATAAATGCCGCACGCGTACAGGGCGCCCATGACTATCAGCAGGGTCAGATTGATGCTCATGCTTTCCCCGTGCCGGTCGTTTCGGCGTCAACGGCGTCCACACCGACGGTTGCCGTGCCGCCCACGGCTGCCGTATCCGCGGGGGCGGCAACGCCTCCGTCCGTGTCCTGGTCCTCGGACTGTTCGGCAGGTTCCTCAAAGTGCTCATCGATTTCCGCGCCCAGGCTGCGCAGCACGTCCAGGGCCAGGCCGACCACCACGATGTACACGCCGATATCGAAGATGGTCGAGGTGACGAACTTGATGTCGCCGAACACGGGCAGCCACAGCTCCACGATCGCGCTCTGGAACACCTGGCCGCCCAGCAGCAGCGGCGTCATGGCGGCGGCCGCGGCCGTGGCCAGGCCGATTCCCAGCAGGGTGCCGGCGCCGACGGGCGTGGCCTCGCGGAGTTCGAACCGGCCGCCGGCCAGGTAGCGGATCGTCAGGGCAATACCGGCCGTCAGGCCGCCGGCGAACCCGCCGCCGGGCAGGTTGTGGCCGGCGAGGAGCAGATAGATGGAGAACACGATCATCGAGTGGAAGATCAGGCGCGTCACCACCTCGAAAATGATCGAACGGCGCTCAGGCGCCAGGGTCCTGCCGGCCACCAGCCACGCGTCGCGGGCGGCGGCGGCAAACTTCCGGTTCATCGCCAGCGCCGCGTCCTCCCGGCTGCCGCCCCTGGCCGGGGACCGCCGGCCGACCGTCCCTTCGGCGACGGATGCGGACGCGCGGAGCCGGTCGCCGCGGCCGCGGACGAAGATGAGGCTGGCCACACCGGTGGCGGCGAGCGCCAGGACGGAGATCTCGCCGAACGTGTCCCAGGCGCGGATATCCACCAGGGTCACGTTGACCACGTTGAGGCCGCCGCCGCCTTCGTAGGCCAGCTGCGGGAAGTCCAGCGAGATAGGTGCCGCCACACGGGCGCCGAGGGCATGGATGGCGACGAAGATCATGGTGACGCCGAATGCCAGGCCGATCACGACGCGGATCACCCGGTATTTTCCTCCGGTCCGGTCGCGCAGCCCCGCGGGAAGGCTGCGCATGGCCAGGACGAACGCCACCAGGATGATGGTCTCGACCAGCATCTGGGTCAGGGCCAGGTCCGGGGCACCCTGCAGGGCGAAGATCATGGCGATCCCGTAGCCGGTGACGGACACCATGAGCACGGCCAGGAACCGCTTGTTGGCCCGGACCGCGGCCAGGGCGCCGATCACCACGCCGGTGCCGGCCACAATCTGCAGCGGCGATCCCGGATCAATGACATAGATTCCCTGCGGCAGCGGCTTATTGGCCACAAGCAGCACCGTCAGCGGCAGGGCGAACGCCACGGTCAGGATGACGGACAGGTAGAAGAACAGCGAACCGCGCTGGGTCCGGCCGGTGACCCAGACGGCGGTGTCGTCCAGGGCGCCGATCGTCTGCTGGTAGGCCCGGTCCGCGTCGATCCAGGCCGGGACCCGGGCCTGCAGCCGGTCCACGGCGTCGCGGCCGTAGAACATGGCCAGGCCCAGGACGAACGTCAGCACGGTCAGCCCGAGGGCCGGGGTGAGGCCGTGCCACACCGCCAGGTGCCCGGGAGGAGGCGTGCCGGGCTCCACGAAGAGCTCCGCGTAGGGCTGGATCCAGCCGTCGACCGGGGCCGGCCACAGCCCGTACAGGATGGTCAGGACGCTCAGGACGGCCGGTGCGGCGAGGAAGGCAGGTTTGATCGGTTTGAACGGGGTCGGCGTCACGCCGGGCTTCACGGCGAACGCGCCCCACATGAACCGGGCGCTGTACGCGAACGTGAGGACGGACCCCAGTACGATGCCGGCCAGGAGCCACGGCCCGGTTCCGAGCCCCGTCCCGGGTTCGGCGCCGTAGTGGAGGAAGGCCTCCAGCACCGATTCCTTGGCGACGAAACCGGCCGTGAGCGGAATCCCCGCCATGGAGGCGGCACCGATCGCCGCAACGATCGCCAGGCCCCTCGCCGAGCTGTACACGCCGGACAGTTTGCGGGTGTCGCGGGTCCCGGCCTGGTGGTCGATGATACCCACCACCAGGAACAGCGTGGCTTTGAAGAGTCCGTGCGCCAGGACCATCGCCAGGCCGGCGAGCGCCGCGTCGGGCGTGCCGAGGCCCACCACCATCGTCAGGAAGCCGAGCTGGCTGACGGTGCCGTAGGCGAGGATGAGCTTGATGTCCGTTTGCCGAAGGGCCCGGTAGCCGCCGACCAGCATGGTGGCCAGGCCGAGGCCGAGCACGATCGGCAGCCACGGCGGGGTCCCGGCGAATCCGGGGGCCAGGCGGGCCACCAGGTAGATGCCGGCCTTCACCATGGCCGCCGCGTGCAGGTAGGCGCTCACCGGCGTCGGGGCTGCCATTGCGCCTGGGAGCCAGAAGTGGAACGGAATCAGCGCGGATTTGGTGATCGCACCGACCAGGATGAGCACGACGGCGGCGCTGACCGCTCCGGCGGCGGGCCCGGTGACCAGCGCCGGGGCCAGGTCCATGATGGCCTGGATCCGGTAGGTGCCGGCCGCCGAGCCGAGGATGATGAGCCCGATCAGCATGGCCAGCCCGCCCGCGGTGGTCACCACGAGCGCCTGAAGCGCCGAGCGCCGCGCGGACAGCCGGGTCCGTGCGTAGCCGATCAGCAGGTAGGAAAGTACCGTGGTCAGTTCCCAGAAGACGAACATCAGGAGCAGGTCATCGGCGGTGACGAGCCCGAACATGGCACCGGCGAAGGCCAGGAGCTGCGCCCCGAACCCGCCCAGGTAATCGTCCTTGTCCTTGAAGTACCGGGCACAGTAGACGAGCACCAGAGTCCCCACCCCAAGGACCAGCAGGGACATGACCCAGGCCAGGGCGTCCATCCGGAACGCGAGCTCGAGGTGGAGCCCCGGGACCCAGGGCAGTACTTCGGTGATGGCCCCGGACGCGGAGGAGCCGGTGTCCGAATAGATGGCGCCGTACTGGAACAGAAGCCAAATGAAAGAGGCCGCGGGGACGGCGGCCAGGGCGAAGAATGTATTCCTGCCGAACTTCCGGAAAAGGAGCGGTGCCACAGCAGCCACCGCAAAGTGCACGGCAAGGACTGTGATCACTGGTGTCTCCGCAACGTCAGAAATTCGAATATCAGCAAGTTGGAGCAGGCGGGTCATTTGTTAGGTTCGGTGCCCACAGTTTACCAAGCGTGTACAAATTCTTTTGCGAGGGACACCATGGGCCTGCACAATTCGTAGCGTTTGCGGCGGCTACCATTCTGGCTATGAACACTGCCGCCGCCCCCGAGGCCATGCGACCGCCGTCGGACCTGGAATCCGGAGGCCCAGCCTCGCACAAGGGCCGGGTCCTCGCGTGGGCCTCGTGGGACTGGGGTTCGGCGGCCTTCAACGCCGTCATGACAACGTTTGTCTTCACCGTCTACCTGACCTCCGCACCGTTCGGCGGTGAGGATCAGGCCTCGGCCGTCCTGGGCGCCGCGCTGGCCGTCGCCGGCATCGCCATCGCCCTCCTGGCCCCGGTCACCGGGCAGCGCTCGGACACCGGCGGCCGGCGCAAGCTGTGGCTGGGGGTCAACACGGCCGCCGTCGCGCTGCTCACCGGGCTGTGTTTCTTCGTATTCCCGCGGCCGGAGTTCCTGCTCCTCGGCGTCACGCTGATTGCCCTGGGGAACGTCTTCTTCGAATTCGCCGGCGTCAACTACAACGCCATGCTCGCGCAGGTTTCCACGCCGCGGAACATCGGCAAGGTCAGCGGCTTTGGCTGGGGCATGGGGTACCTGGGCGGCATCGTGGCCCTGCTGGCAGTCCTCCAGCTTTTTGTGCAGCCCGGCTTCGCGTGGTTTGGCGCGTCCACGGAAGAGAGCCTGAACATCCGGCTGGTGGCGGTGTTTTCGGCGCTGTGGTTCTTCATCTTCGCCCTGCCTGTCCTTTTCGCCGTGCCGGAGCTGCCGCGCACCGGGAAGGGCGCCGGCCCGGGCTTCTTCGCCTCCTACGGCCTGCTGGTCCGGCGGATCAAGGCGATGTACCGCACCAGCCCGCACACCATCTACTTCCTGCTCGCGAGCGCCATCTTCCGGGACGGGCTGGCCGCGGTGTTCACCTTCGGCGGCGTGATCGCGGCCGGCACCTTCGGGTTCGCACTCAAGGACGTCATCTTCTTCGCGATCTTCGGGAACGTGGTGGCGGCTGTCGGCGCCATCCTCGGCGGCTTCCTCGACGACAGGACCGGGCCGAAGGCCGTGATTGTCGCGTCCCTGGCCGGTTTGCTGCTTGCCGGCACCGCGATCCTGGTGCTCGGCAACGGAAACTACGACGTCTTCGGCATGGCCTGGGCCGGAACCACCACGTTCTGGGTGTTCGGCCTGTTCCTGTGCCTGTTCGTGGGCCCGGCCCAGTCGTCGTCCCGCGCCTACCTGGCCCGCCTCGCCCCGCACGGCGAATCCGGCGAACTCTTCGGCCTGTACGCGACCACGGGCCGGGCGGTGAGTTTCCTCGCGCCGGCCCTGTTCACCCTGTGCATCGCCCTGGCCGCCCCGGTCGTGGCCCCCGGCGAGGCCCAGCGCTGGGGCATCCTCGGCATCATGGCGGTACTGCTCGCCGGCCTCCTGGTCCTGCTGCCGGTCAAGGCCCCGGGCAAGACCGAAATCGCGGTCGTCCCCGCGGCCTGAGGCGTCCGCGGACCGGGTTTGCGCACTAGGCTGAAGACATGAACGTGGATGAGACGGACCTCCCCGGCCTCGGCCGGCGCAAGGACTTCATGACTGCCTCGGGACGACGCATCGGCGTCGTCGAATACCGTGAAGGCCAGACGGAACTCATCGTCTCGACCTGGGACGACCCTGACACCTGCCAGGCCTCCATCCCGCTGACCGCGGACGAGGCCGCCGCCCTGGGCAACCTGCTGGGCGGCCAGCGCCTCGCCATGCAGCTCTCGGAGGCGCACCGGGAAGTGCCGGGCATCGTCACGCGCCAGTTCTCGATCGGCGCCGGATCTCCCTTCCACAACCAGCCGATGGGCAAGGCGTGCATCAGGACCCGCAGCGGGGTCTCGATCGTGGCCATCATGCGCGAAGGCGAGGTCCTCCCCTCGCCGGGCCCCGACGTCGTCCTCCACCCCGGCGACCTCCTGGTTGCGGTGGGAACGCAAGAAGGCCTGGATACGGCGGCCGGCATCCTGCGCAACGGATAAGCGGCATGGATCCGCTCGCACTGACCCTGATCGAGCTGGGGGCTGTCGTCTTCTGTCTCGGACTGCTGGCCAGACTGGCCGGGCGGATCGGCATGTCGCCCATCCCGCTCTACCTCGTCGGCGGGCTCTTTTTCGGCGCCGGCGGCCTCGTCAAGCTTGAGGGCATGCACGAGTTCGCCCATCTTTCCGGCGAGATCGGCGTCATCCTCCTGCTGCTTATGCTTGGCTTGGAATATACGGCGACGGAACTCGTCACGGGACTGAAGCGGTCCTGGCAGGCCGGCGCCCTGGATCTGGTGCTGAACTTTATTCCGGGCGCGCTCCTGGCGGTCATGCTGGGGTGGGGCCCGGTCGGGGCCATGGTGATGGGCGGCGTCACCTACATTTCCTCCTCCGGGATCGCGGCGAAGGTCATCACCGATCTCGGCCGGATCGGCAACAGGGAAACCCCGGTGGTCCTGGCCATCCTGGTCTTCGAGGACCTCGCCATGGCCGTCTACCTGCCCGTCCTCACCGCCACGCTGGCCGGCGTCGGCTTCCTGCTGGGACTGCAGACCGTGGGCATCTCGCTCGCCGTCGTCACGTTGGTCCTGGTGGTGGCCCTGCGGCACGGCCACCACGTGTCCAAGGCCGTGCACAGCGAAAACTCCGAGGTCTTCCTGCTCAATCTGCTGGGCGCTGCCCTGCTCGTCGCGGGACTCGCCGCGGCCATGCAGGTGTCCGCGGCGGTGGGTGCCTTCATGCTCGGCATCGCGATTTCCGGCGCCACGGCCCACAGCGCCACCCGCATCCTGGAACCGCTCCGGGACCTTTTCGCGGCCATCTTCTTTGTTGTTTTCGGGCTCAACACGGACCCGCGGTCCATCCCGCCGGTCCTGGGCTGGGCGCTGCTGCTGGCCCTGGTGACGGCCGCAACCAAGCTCGTCACCGGGTTCTGGGCGGCCAAGCGGGCCGGGATCGGCATTCCCGGCCGTTTCCGGGCGGGCGCCGCCCTAATTGCGCGCGGCGAGTTCTCCATCGTCATCGCCGGCCTGGCGGTTGCCTCCGGCGTCGTGCCGCCGGATCTGGCGGCCCTCGCCACAGCCTATGTGCTGATCATGGCGATCGCCGGTCCGCTGGCAGCCCGGTTCGTGGAACCCGTGGTGCGGGTGCTGCGCCGTCCGGCACGACGCCCTGTGGTCCGGACTTCGGGCCCGGCGTAAGGCCGCCGGGCGTTTGGATGCCGGGCGTTTGGATGCCGGGCCGCTGCTAGATGTCGGTGCGGTGGAAGTTCAGGTGGCTGCGGCTGGCGGTGGGTCCGCGCTGGCCCTGGTACCGGTTGCCGTACTCGCCCGATCCGTAGGGGTGCTCCGCGGCCGAGGACAGCCGGAAGAAGCACAGCTGGCCAATCTTCATGCCCGGCCACAGCTTGATGGGCAGCGTGGCCATGTTGGACAGCTCAAGGGTGACGTGCCCGGAGAAGCCGGGGTCGATGAAGCCTGCCGTTGAGTGCGTCAGGAGTCCGAGCCGGCCGAGAGAGGATTTGCCCTCCAGCCGGGCCGCGATGTCAGTCGGGAGGGTCACCGTCTCGTACGTGGAGCCGAGGACGAATTCCCCCGGATGAAGGATGAATGGTTCGCCGGACTCGACTTCCACCAGGCGGGTCAGCTCGGGCTGCTCCTCGGCCGGGTCAATGTGGGCGTATTTGTGGTTGTCGAACAGCCGGAAGAACTTGTCAATCCGGACGTCCACCGAGGACGGCTGGACCATGCCGGCGTCGAACGGTTCAAGGACAATCCGCTGGGAGTCGATTTCGGTTCGAATGTCGCGGTCGGAGATCAGCACAGGTTCAAAAATACCGTACGGCCGGCGGCCCGGCCGATCCGCCCGACTTATTCCGCAGCTGGCATATCTTCGAGGACCGTCTTGAGCCGTTCAAGCTGGCAGACCTCCGCCTTCATACGCCGCTGGAACGGGCTGGTCACCCGGGCCAGGAAGCCCCTGGGTTCGCAGTTCAGGGCGAAGCGGACCCGGGTGCTGTGGCCCTCCGTGCTGAGGTAGTAACCGCCGTGCGGTCGGGCCGGCCCGGCGATGACCTGATACTGGATCTCCGCGCCCGGACGCGCCTCGATGATCTCAAAATCCGCGGCGACGGGGCGCCCGCCGGGGCCGGCGACCGTCTGCCGGTACACGGCGCCCTTGGCGCCGGCGGCACCGGAGCGCAGCTCCACGCTGCGGACCCCTTCACGCCACAGCGGCAGGTGGGCCGGGTCCATGAGGAAGTTGTAGACCTTCATGGCGTCGCGGTGGATGACGACGTCGTACTCTGCAAATGCCACGGGAATCCTTGCTCGGCGGACGGCTGATGGGCGTAGCCCGCTTCCGGCGGAACTGCAGCTAACCATTTCAGGATAGACAGCACCGTCCCGGGCATGGCGGTCCGTGACCGGCTTTCGCCGAAGAGTGTCCGAAGAGTTACAGGCCGCCGCCGAACCTCGGCGAGCCAACGCGCCCATGGAATGTGTTCAACGTCGGGCCCGGACTGGGGTAATGTAAATCTCGTTGTTTCACCGGGGCACTGATACACCGGGGCAAAGTTCAGCACTTTGGCCGGCCCCACTGCGGCTGTAGCTCAATGGTAGAGCGCTAGCTTCCCAAGCTTGATACGCGGGTTCGATTCCCGTCAGCCGCTCCAAACCCCTCATTCCGCATGCCGGGCATCTTCACCCCATGATCAACAGCCCCCTGGCGGCCGTGGTCTCGCCGGGCGGCCATTGGAAACGCCTCACCTGCCCCGCTCGCGGGGACCGGCCGGATAGCCGTTCTTGCGGCTCGCCGCAATGATGGCCAGGGCAGCCGCCACGGGCACGGCGGCGGCGAGCGGCACGAGCCCGGGACCCGTCGTCGTGAAGGCAAGCGCACCGTATGCCGCGCCGACGGCGATCCCCAGCTGGATGGTGACGACTGTCAGGCTGTTGGCAGCGTCCCGGTGGTCGCCGCCGGCGCGGAGGATCGCGGCCTGGTTATAGATGCCGATGGCTCCGAAGGCCGTCCCCCAGAGTGCCAGCAGCGTGAATGCGCCGGCCCCGGATCCGCCCAGAAGAGGCAGCAGGGCGAAGGCCGTCAGGAAGAGTGCCACCGCGGCCAGCAGGGAGCGTCTCGGGTGCGAGTCCGCGGTGATGCCGGCAATCCAGATTCCCGCCAGGCTCGCGACTCCGATCACCGAGAGGGACATGCCGGTGGCGTTCGCCGGCAGGCCGGCACTGAGCAGGAACGGGGCGATATACGTGAAAAGCGCGAAGTGTCCCAGGAGCAGTAGCGGCCAGGCAGTGGCCACTGCAACAACACCGGGAACGGCGAGCGCCCGTCGCAAGGACGGCCTTGCCCCGCGGCCCCCGTCCGCGGCGGCCGGGAGCAGCCAGACGGCCACGAGCGCCAGGAGGGCGGCGACTCCGGCCAGGACCAGGAAGGAGCTGCGCCAGGACAGCACGGCGCCCATCATTGTTCCCAGCGGGGCCCCGACGGCCAGCGCGATGCTGTTGCCGCTGAAGACGATGGCCATGGCCCTGCCCACGGAGTGCGCCGGCACGATTCTTGCCACGTACGGCGCCATGCTTGACCACAGGAGCCCGTGCGCCACACCGCCGAGGAGCCTGGCCGCGATGGCCACGGCAAGGTTGAGGCTGAGGGCCAGCAGCACGTTGCTGAGGGCGAACGCGAACACCGTAGTGATCAGGAGCGTTTTGCGGGGCACACGTCCGGCCAGCAGCCTGGACAGCGGCAGGGCCGTGAACACGATAACGGCGGCGTAAACCGCCGTCAGCGACCCTACGGCCGATTCCTGCACACCCAGTTCCCGGCTGATCTCCGGCAGCAGCCCGGAGGGCAGCAGTTCGGTGGTGACCGCGGTAAAACCCGCCGCCGCCAGGACCAACAGTCCGGCCATCGGGATCCCGGATCCGCGGGGTGCGGCAGCGTTCAATGACGCCGGCTTCCGGGCTGGGGCGTGCTGGTCTGCGGAGAGGGGAGATTCGTGCGGCAATTTTTCTCTTTCTCACGGTTCGGCGCCGGCAGGCGCGTGTGGTCTGCGCGGAGCAGCCACCCGATAAGCAAACCAGCGTGCCGCCAACTGTGGGAGTCACTGGTAAAACCCCTCTGGCCGGGGACCCCGGATCACACGGCCGGACGGCCCTGCATCGGGACAATCCGCAGCAGCCGCCGCCGGTCTTGCAGGTCCACCTTGAGCATGAGCTGCCCGCGCCGGGCAAGCACGACGGCGACCGTCGCCGCGGCCAGCACCGGCACCCCGCCGGAAATCAGGACGGCGGTGTGCGGGCCCGCGTGCTCGGCGAGCCAGCCGAGCATCGGCCCGCCGATTGCCTGGCCGCCGATCAGCACCATGATGTACAGGCTCATGACGCGGCCGCGGATCGCCAGGTTGGCGCTGACCTGGACCAGCTGGTTCGCGGCGGTGAGGAACATGAGGCACCAGAACCCGGCGAACACCATCGCCGCTCCGAACCAGGGCATTGACGGCGCGAAGGAGGCCAGGCAGAGCATGAGCCCGTACATCCCGGCCCCCAGGACCACCGAGCGCAGCCGCAGCCGGCGTCGCCGGGCCGAGGTGACGGCGCCGGCGAGCGCCCCGAGCGCCACGAGGGTGTTGAGCAGGCCATACCCGCCGGCACCGGCGTCGTACACGTGGTCGGCGAACGCCGCCAGCAGCACCGGCAGGCTCATCGCGAACACAGCGATGAACCCGGCCATCAGCCAGGGCCAGTAGATGGTGGGCTTGCTCAGCGCGTAGTGCAGCCCTTCCCGGAGCATGCCCCGCCGTTTGGCGGCCGGCGTGCTGACGTGCAGCTGGTCCCGGCGCAGGCACAGGAGCATCGCCACAGTGAAGCAGCAGGCCACCGCATTGGCGGCAAAGGCCCAGCCCGCACCGACCGCCGTCAGCAGGATCCCGGCGATTGCGGGACCGATCAGGCCGCCGAGCTGGAAAATCGTGGAGTTCACGCTGATCGCGTTGCGCAGGTAGCCCGGGCCCACGAGCTCGTTGACGAACACCTGGCGGGCCGGCTGATCGAGCACGGTGACCAGGCCCAGGACCAGCGCGATCGCATAGACGTGCCAGACCTCGATGCGCTGGCTGAGGGCCAGCACGGCGAGGGTCGCGGCGAGGACCGCGGCGACGGACTGGCAGAGGATGAGGATCCTGCGCTTGGCGAAGCGGTCCGCCATCATGCCGGCCCACGGGCCCAGGAACAGGGACGGCAGAAACTGCAACGCGACGGTGACGCCGACGGCGGTGACGGAATCGGAGAGCTGGAGCACCAGCCAGTCCTGGGCGATCCGCTGCATCCAGAGCGCGATCACGGCGACGAAATGCCCGGTCGCGAAGATGCGGAAGTTGCGGACTTTCAGTGAGATGAATGTGTGGCGCCACGGCAGGCGCTCGTTGACGACGGCGATGGGTTGGGTGATGGTGTCCGGCAGGGCGGCTGCGTTTGCCTCGAGCGGCGGAGGGGGTGCCACGGAAATGTCCTCAAAATGAGCGGGTGGAGCGGGATGCACTTAACGCTAGGCTGGCCGCAAAAGATTGTGGAAGATTATTGGCCGCATAACTAGCATTACGAAACGCAATGCGTTGCTTGCGGCAGCCGACCCGGGAGACACATGTTCGAACCCGCCCAGCTCCGTTCCTTCCTGGCCGTCGCCGAAACCCTGAGCTTCACGAAGGCCGCGGAACGCCTCGGCCTGGCGCAGCCCACGGTGAGCCAGCACGTGCGCAAGCTGGAGGCCGCTGCCCGGCGCGTGCTCATTGCCCGGGACACGCGGGACGTGCGGCTGACGGACAACGGCGACGCGATGGCCGGGTTCGCCCGGAGCATCCTCGCCGCGCACGACGCCGCGGCCCGTTACTTCTCCGGGTCGGCCATGCGCGGACGCCTGCGCTTCGGCACTGCCGACGACCTCGCCATCACGGGACTGCCCCGCATCCTCCGCGAGTTCCGGCAGATCTACCCGCAGATCAACCTCGAACTCACCGTGGGCCAGAGCGACCAGCTGTACAAGCGCCTGAACGCCGGGCAGCTGGATCTCGTCTTCGTCAAGTGGGTGGCCGGCGCCAAGGACGGCACGGTGGTCCAGCAGGACGCCTTCGCCTGGGTGGGCCTGGAGCAGACCGTGCTGGATCCGGCCGACCCGGTGCCGCTGATCGCCTACCCCTCCCCCAGCCTGAGCCGGAAACTGGCGATCGACGCCCTCGAGGCCACCGGCCGGACCTGGCGGATCACCTGCACCACGCGGCAGATCAGCGGCGTGCTGGCCGCCGTCCGGGCCGGCATCGGGGTGGCGGTCATGCCGTCTTCGCTGGTGCCGGAGGACCTGAAGATCATCACCCGCCGCTTCGATCTGCCGCCCGTGGGCGACGTCGACTTCACGCTGATCCGCAATCCGCTGGCCAACACCGAGGTGATCGACGCCCTCACACAGGCGATCGTCGGCCGGACCTTCAAGCGCCCGGCCTGAGCCGCCGGCTCCGCCGGGGTACCTACGCGGAAGGCTACCCGTGCGGGCAGGAGTACTTACTTGACCGTTGAACCGTGCAGGTACTTCATCTATCCTGACACTACTCAAGATCAACAGTTCGAGGTCAAGCAGAGGCCAACGACAACGATTCGAAAAAACGAACGCTGTCCGTCGCTGATGCCTTGTGGCTGGCGGCGGCCCGTTCGGGATAGGCCGACAATGATGCCAGCCATAAACCACCCCCGATTGTCCACGCCGGCCGCCGCCCACGCGGCAAGGGCCGTCCGGACGGCCGCCCCGCCGGTGCACCACACCGCCCCGGCGCAACACGCAAGCACGGCCCAGCACTCCGGCACGGCGCACCATCCCAGCCTTGGCCGCCGGGGAATCCTCCCGCCCACCCTGGCGGAATCCGACTTTGTGGCCAGCCCGTACTGCGAACGCTGCGGCACGGACGAGTTCATTTACCTCGAGACCTTCGTCCCGGCCACGCACCGCCGGGACGGCTCGGTCAGCAAGCTCGGCGAGGTCACCTACTTCTGCTCGGGCTGCGATGACTACTCCGCCCATGCGGTACCGGCAGCGTGGGTGCCGCCGGGCTGGTACTTCGGCTAGGCCTGCGGCTACGCCCGCAGCAGTGCAGCCCCCAGCGCAGCCCCCTTAACGCCATCGCCGCCGCGGAGCACCGGAGGATGCTGCGCGGCGGCGACAGTGTTTTGGCACACCCCGGCTAACTGCCTGGCGCGACAAAGCTAATCTGGCACACCCCGGCTAAATCAGGGCGTCCGAGAGGTGATTCGGCGTGCCGAAGCGGTGCGCGGTGATGCTGATGGCCTGCTCATGCAGGAAGGGCAGCAGTTCGACGCGTCCGGCTTCCGTGACCGGGTGGACGTAGACCGCCAGGTCGGGGCGTCCGCCCGTGACCTCGGCCAGCGCCTTGGCGTCCCCGCCGATCAGCCTGATCCGGGCGCCGGACAGTTTGCCCGCCGCGGCGAGCCTGCCGGCGGACGCCAGCCACTCGGCGTCGTTCTCCACAGTGGCGTTGACGCCAAGCCCGGACAGGACGGCACGCAACCGGGCGGGGAGTTCGACGGCGGTGGAGACCGTCAGCGCGGACCCGGCCAGGACACCGGCCGCGACGGTCCGGACGAGCCCGGCGAGCGGCTGGCCCTCCGCGAGGCGGACCGTCATCGGCAGGGCACGGTAGCGGAAGACGTTGCGTTCCGCGCTCAGGCCCGAGACGTCCTTGGCGGTGCCGAACTCCTCGGCCCAGGCCCGGGCGTCGGAGGCCAGCGCACGCTGCAGCGGCGCGAGTTCCTCGGCCGTCAGGATGCCCTTGGCTGCCTCTTCGATCCGGCGGACGCCGGAGTGGACGGCCGCTGCCGGGGTGCCGGTTGTTGCGGCGGGCTTGCTGACCCACTCGCCGAGGCCGGCCAGGTAGTTCGGGCCGCCGGCCTTGGTTCCGGCGCCGACGGCAGACTTCTTCCAGCCGCCGAACGGCTGGCGCTGGACAATCGCGCCGGTGATGCCGCGGTTGACGTAGAGGTTCCCGGCCTGGATGGTCTCCAGCCAGAGGCCGAGCTCGTCCGGGTTCAGCGAATGCAGGCCCGCGGTCAGGCCGTACTCGATCTGGTTCTGGATCGCGATGGCCTCTTCGAGGGTGTCCGCCGTCATGACGCCGAGGACGGGGCCGAAGAACTCGGTGAGGTGGAAGTAGGACCCGCGCCGGACCCCGGAGCGCACGCCGGGGCTCCACAGCCTGCCGGTCTCGTCGAGCTTCCGGGGCTCGACGGCCCAGGTCTCGCCCTCGCCGAGGGTGGTCAGGGCGTTGAGGAGCTTGCCGCCCGCGGGCTCGATGATCGGGCCCATCTGACTCGCCGGGTCCTGCGGGTAACCGACCTTGAGCGAGGTGACGGCGTCGATCAGCTGGTTGTGGAAGCGCTTGGATTTTGCCACGGAGCCGACCAGGATCACGAGCGAGGCCGCGGAGCACTTCTGGCCGGCGTGGCCGAACGCGGAGTAGGCCACGTCCTTGGCCGCGAGGTCCAGGTCCGCGCTCGGGGTGACGATGATGGCGTTCTTGCCACTGGTTTCGGCCAGGAGCGGCAGGTCCTTCCGGAAAGAACGGAACAGCTCGGCGGTCTCGTAGCCGCCGGTCAGGATGACGCGGTCCACGGCCGGGTGGGAGATCAGCTGCTGCCCGAGTTCACGCTCGCCGAGCTGGACCATGGTGAGCACATCCCGGGGGACGCCGGCTTCCCAGAGGGCCTCGATCATCACGGCGCCGCTGCGGCGGGCCTGCTTGGCGGGCTTGATGACGACGGCGGAGCCGGCGGCGAGCGCCGCGAGGGTGGAGCCGGCCGGGATGGCGACCGGGAAGTTCCACGGCGGGGTCACGACGGTGAGCTTCGAGGGGACGAACGTGGCGCCGTCGACGTCGTCGAGCTTGCGGGCCGATTCGGCGTAGTAGTGCGCGAAGTCAACGGCCTCGCTGACCTCGGGGTCGCCCTGGTCGATCGTCTTGCCGGTCTCGCTGGCCATGACCTCGAGGAGGTCGGCGCGGCGGGCCTCCAGGACGTCTCCGGCCCGGTGCAGGACCGCGGCGCGCTCGGCGCCGGAGAGGGCGCCCCAGGCCTTGCCCTTCTCGAGCGCGGTTTCGATGGCGGCATTGAGGGTGGCCTCGTCGCTGATCGTGGCGGCCTCGACGGCCGCGTTACCCAGCGTGGACGTGGCGACGCGGCCCAGGATGGCGCGGCCCCAGCTCCGGTTAGCCGGCAGTGAAGGGTCGGTGTCGGGGGTGTTCGCGAACGCATCATGCGGCAGCGGTTCGGCCGGGAGGGCACGGTTCTGCCGGCGGTTCGGCGGCGGGACCTCGTCGTCGAGCTTGGCCAGGGACGCCAGGAAGCGCTGCTTCTCGCGCTCGAAGAGCGATTCGTTCTCGGAGAGCTCGAAGACGGCGGACATGAAGTTGTCCTGGCTCGCGCCCTCTTCGAGGCGGCGGATCAGGTAGGCGATCGCGACGTCGAACTCGGCCGGGTGGACCACCGGCGTGTAGAGCAGGAGCGAGCCGACATCGCGCTTGACGGCTTCGGCCTGGCCCTGCGCCATGCCGAGCAGCATCTCGAACTCGATCGCGGATTCCACTCCGCGCTGCTTGGCCAGCAGCCAGGCGAAGGCGATGTCGAAGAGGTTGTGGCCGGCGACGCCGATCCGGATGTTGTGGACCCGGTCCGGGTGCAGCGAGTAGTTGATGACGCGCTTGTAGTTGGTGTCCGAGTCCTGCTTGGTGTTCCAAGTCGCCAGCGGCCAGTCGTGCAGGGAGGCCTCCACCTGCTCCATTGGCAGGTTGGCGCCCTTAACCACGCGGACCTTGATCGCGGCGCCGCCGGCGGCGCGGCGGGCTGCGGCCCACTCCTGCAGGCGGATCATCGCGGCGAGCGCGTCCGGGAGGTAGGCCTGCAGGACGATGCCGGCCTCGAGGTCCTTGAACTCAGGCTTGTCCAGGATCCGGGTGAAGACCGCGATGGTCATGTCCAGGTCCTTGTATTCCTCCATGTCCAGGTTGATGAACTTGGCCTTGCCTCCCCCGGCGGCAAAGGACGCGGCGCGGGTGAAGAGCGGGGTCAGCTTCTCCACGACGTGCTCCACGGCCTCATCGAAGGCCCAGGCGGAGTGCGGGGCCACCGTGGAGGAGACCTTGATGGAGACGTAGTCGACGTCGGCGCGGGAGAGCAGGGCGTGGGTGCCCGCGAGCCGGCGGGAGGCCTCGTGCTCGCCGAGGACGGCCTCGCCGAGGAGGTTGACGTTGAGCTTGATGCCGTCCTTGCGGATCTTCGCGATCGCCGGGCCCAGCTTGGCGTCCGTGGCGTCGACGATCAGGTGGCCGACCATTTCGCGGAGCACCTTGCGGGCCGCCGGGATGACCACCTGGGGCAGGACCGGGGCCATGGTGCCGCCGACGCGGACGGCGCTGCGCATGTACCAGGGCAGGAAGGCCGGGACCTTGGGAGCCAGGGCGGCCAGGTTGCGGGCGGCGACCTGCAGGTCCTCGGGGCGGACGACGCCGTCGACGAACCCGACCGTGAAGTCCAGCCCGTTGGGGTCCTTCAGGACTCCGGCGAGCTGCTGGGCCGAGGCGTCGACCGGCATCTTGGCGGCTTCGGTGAGCCAGCGGCGCACCAGCGCGACGGTGTCCTCGGCCAGGGCGGCGGCCTCAAGGACGGGGGAGCCTTCCGATACGGCGTGTGTGGCCGTGCTTCCGGCTGCGTTTCCGGTGGATGCGCCGGTGGGTGCGCCGGGCTCCGTGGAGATGTTGGTCATGGCTGGAACTCGTTCTTTCTCAAAATGTGGACCTCTTAGGAATCAGTATGCGACCGGATTTTCATAAGATAAAGCGATGTTTTCCGAGCAATACCAGTTAGAAAAGCCAACGATTTTTCGACCCGCCCCGCCCCCAGACCCTCCCTCACTTCCTGCCCCTTTTCAAGCGTCCCTCCCTCACTTCCTGCCCCTATTTCAGGCGGCCCTCCCTCACTTTTCGCAGCGAAACGGCAAACCCTCTCCCACTAGATGAGAGAGGGTTCGTCGATAGTGGCCCGGATCTGAGGGAGCGTCCGGTGAATTGCCGCAGAAAGTGAGGGAGCGTCGGGTGGGGGCTAGGTGAGGGGACGGTGCATCTCCACGATCTCCTCGTGCCGCGGGCTGTCCGGGTTCATCAGCGAGTTCTTGCGGCCGTAGGTGAAGTAGATGATCAGTCCGATCACGAGCCAGACGCCGAAGCGCAGCCAGGTCTCCCAGTGCAGCTGGAACATCAGGAACAGCGAGGCGAACACACCGAACGCCGGCACCACGGGCATCAGCGGCAGGCGGAAGGTCCGCGGAGTGTCGGGGCGCTTGTAGCGGAACACGATCACGGACACGCAGACGACGACGAACGCGGCCAGGATGCCGATGTTGGTCAGGTCTGCCACTGCCTTGATCGGCAGGATGCCGGCCAGGACGGCGGCGCCCGCGCCGGCGATCCACGTCACGCGCTGCGGCGTGCCGTGCCTGTCCGTCTTGGCGAACCAGCCCGGGAGCAGGCCGTCGCGGCTCATCGAGAACCAGACACGGCTCACGCCGAGCAGGAACGTCAGCATCACGGTGAGGATGGACAGGACCGCGAACACGGAGATGATCGTCGCAATCACCGGCAGCCCCACGCTGTTGAACGCGGAAGCGAACCCCGCCTTGGGGTCGATCTGCGTGTAGTGCTGCATGCCGGTGAGCACCAGGGTGGCGGCGACGTAAAGCAGCATGGCGATGATCAGGGAGTAGATGATCGCCCTCGGCATGTACTTCTTGCCGTCGATCGACTCCTCCGCGGCGGTGCTCATGGCGTCGTAGCCGAACACGGCAAAGAACACCGTGGCGGAGCCGGCCACCACGGGGCCGAACCCGCTGGGCATGAAGGGATCATAGTTGTGGGCGTTGATGTAAAAGACGCCCAGACCGATGATGAACAGGATCAGCACGACTTTGATGGCGACGGCGACCAGTTCGAAGCGCCCGAAGGTCTTGGTGCCCCGGGAAAGAATCCAGGTCACCAGCAGGCAGACGAGGATGGCAGGGAGGTTGATGATGCCACCGGTGCCCTCGTCCGGCGTCGCCGTCATCCAGGCGGGCATGTGGATGCCGATGCCGGAGAGGAAGGCGTCGAAGTAGCCCGAGATGCCGATGGCCACCACGGCCACGATTGCGATGTACTCCAGCAGCAGGTCCCAGCCGATGAACCAGCCGATCACTTCGCCGAGGGCAACGTAGCCGTAGGTGTAGGCCGAACCCGCCCGCGGGATCATGCCGGCGAATTCGGCGTAGGACAGCGCCGCGGCGGCGGACGCCAAGCCGGCGATGAGGAACGAAACGAGCACGGCCGGGCCGACACCGGGTTCGCTCTCGCTGCCGTGGGCCACAAGGCCCGCCAGGGAGAAGATGCCGACGCCGATAATGCCGCCGACGCCGATTGCGGTGAGCTGCCAGAGCCCCAGGCTCTTATGCAATCCGCTGTGTTTGCTTTCCTCTTCAATGTCGTCAATGGGCTTGCGCCGCATGATCGACCGCGCCAGGTCTTGTGTAGCCATGAGGGCCTCCTTGCTCAGGTATGACCTCCATCAATCCGCCCTGTGATGGGGGTTAGCGAGTGACAACAGTATGCAAGCCCCATTGCATTAGATAAAGTGAATTCTCTTAATCAATAACCATTAGAATTCGCTAAGGAATTGCAATGCTCGACGTCCGGCGGTTGCGGCTTCTCCGCGAACTGAAAATCCGGGGCACGCTGGCCGAGGTGGCGGAAGCGCTTCAGTACAGTCCGTCGTCGGTCTCGCAGCAGCTGGCCCTCCTGGAAAAGGAGGCCGGAGTGGAACTTCTCCGGAAAACCGGACGCCGGGTACAGCTGACCCCGCAGGCCGAAGTCCTTGTGGCCCACACCTCCCAGCTCCTGGAAACCCTGGAACAGGCCGAAGCGGACCTGGCCGCCTCGCTGACCACCGTCACCGGCACCGTCCGCATCGCGGTGTTCCAGTCGGCCGCGCTGGCACTCATGCCCGGAGCCCTGACCCGGATGTCCGCCAGCTACCCCGAAGTCAGGGTGGAAATGACCCAGCGGGAGCCGGAAACGGCCCTCCACGAGACCTGGGCACGCGACTTCGACCTCGTGATCGCCGAACAGTACCCGGGCCATGCAGCCCCGCACTACGCCGAACTGGACCGTGTGGCACTGACCAGTGACGCCATCCGGCTCGCCGTTCCGCCGGCGTCGCCGGACCGCGCCGCCGTCAAGTCGCTCGCGGACACCGCGACGCTGCCCTGGGTGATGGAGCCCCGCGGCGCCGCTTCCCGGCACTGGGCCGAACAGGCCTGCCGGAGCGCTGGATTCGAGCCCGATGTCCGGTTCGAAACCGCGGACCTGCAGGCCCAGATCCGGCTGATTGAGTCAGGCAATGCGGTGGCCCTGATGCCGGACCTCGTGTGGACCGGCCGCGGCACCAGCGCCCAGCTGCTGGAGCTGCCCGGAGACCCGCACCGCACGGTGTTCACCTCGGTGCGGCGCTCCAGCGCCAAGCGGCCGGCCATCCTGGCGGCCCGGGAAATCCTTGCGGCGACGGCGGCCTCGATCGCCCCCGCGGCGGACGGCGCACCCGACCCGGCCCCGGGGGACCGGCACGTGTAGCCGGCGGCCGGACGCCTGCCTGGTGTGCGCCGGGCCACAGCGCGCGTCGTGGCCCCGCGTTAGACTGGTGACGTTATGAATCGAACAATGTTCAAATCCAAGATCCACCGCGCGACGGTCACGCACGCGGACCTTCACTATGTCGGTTCGGTCACCGTGGACCTGGATCTGCTGGAGGCGGCCGACATCCTCCCCGGAGAGCTCGTGGCGATCGTCGATGTCACCAACGGCGCCCGGCTGGAGACCTACACGATTGCCGGCGAACGCGGTTCCGGCGTGATCGGCATCAACGGCGCCGCCGCCCACCTGATGCACGAGAACGACATCGTCATCCTCATCACCTACGCGCAGATGACCACCGAAGAGGCGAAGGCCTACCACCCCAAGGTGGTCCACGTGGACCAGGACAACAAGATTGTCCAGATCGGCGACGACCCCGCGGAGGGGATGACCCCCGGGCTCCTGCGCCCGCCGCACGCGTTGAACAACGCCGCGCTCAACTAGGGCACCGCCCGCCGGGCGTAACACCGGCACAATACCGTCGGGCGTAACAGGGCCCGCCGGGCGAATAAAAGATGATTACTCTGGGACGGTGACCTTTCCCCGCCGACCTCCCGCCATGTTGCGGACAGCCGCGTGCTAGGGGTACTGGCAGGCTTCTTCGTCGTCTGGTTCATCATCCTGGTCGGCATGTTCGTCGGCCGGCGCAACATCCTGGGCGAGAACGCCCGCAACGTCCTCAGCGCCCTGACCTTCTTCGTGGCGAGTCCCGCCCTGCTGTTCGAGACGCTCAGCAAGGCCAAACTGCATGACGTCTTTGCCGCACCGCTGCTCGTCACCGCGGTCGGTGCGGTGACGACGGCGGTGCTGTGCTTCGGCATCGTGCGCTTCGCGCTCAAGCGCCCCATGCCGGAAGCCCTCATCTCCTCCATGAGCGCGTCCCTGGCCAACTCGGCCAACCTCGGCATCCCCGTCGCCGTCTTCGTGCTCGGTGATGCCAGCTACGTGGCGCCCCTGCTGATCTTCCAGCTGGCCTTCTTCACCCCCGCCTACCTCATGGCCCTGGACGCAACCACCAGCACACACCGCACCACGCCGCTGGGGTTCGTGCTCATGATCCTGCGGAACCCGATGATCGTGGGCTCCGCCCTGGGCCTCGCGGTGGCCGGGACCGGCTGGCAGGTGCCGCCGCTTCTCATGGAGCCCATCCACCTGATCGGCGGGGCGGCCATCCCGGCAATGCTGATCGCGTTCGGCATGAGCCTGAACGGCTCCCGGCCGCTGCAGGCCGCCGGCGGACGGCGGCTGGACACGCTGCTGGCGAGCTTCTTCAAGCTCATCGTCCACCCCTTGGTGGCGTACCTGTTTGCCCGCTATGTCATGGGCATGCAGGAGCAGGCACTGTTCGCCGCCGTGGTCACGGCCGCGCTGCCCACGGCCCAAAACGTGTTTGTGGCGGCCAGCCGCTACCGCACCGGCGTCACAGTAGCCAAGGACACGGTGCTGATCACTACGGTAGTAGCTGTGCCGGCCATGATCGCCGTGGCCCTGCTGCTGGCCTGACCCCGGCTGGTCGTGGCCGGCTGGCCCTGCCCCGTCGGGCAGGCCGGCACCAACCCCGAGGAGGACCCTTGAGCACAACCCTGGACACGGTGGTCATTGGCGGCGGCGCGATGGGTTCGGCCAGCGCGTGGGCCCTGGCGCGGCGCGGCGTGGCCGTGACCCTGCTTGAGCAGTTCGGGCCCGGCCACCGCAACGGCGCCTCCCACGGCACCACCCGCAACTTCAACCCCGGTTACGCGGACCCGGACTACGTCGCGATGCTGGCGGAATCCGCGCGGCTGTGGAGTGAGCTGGAAACGGACAGCGGCGAGCGCCTGCTGGCGCCTACCGGCGTCGTGAACCACGGCGCCGACCCGAGGCTGCCCGACGTGCAGGCGGCGCTGCGGGCCGCCGGGCTCCGCGCGGAGTTCCTCTCCGCCGCGGAAGCCGCCGAACGCTGGCGGGGTATCCGCTTCGACCGGCGCGTCCTGCACATGCCCGACGGCGGCCAGCTGAACCCGGACGCCGCGTTGCCTGCAATGCAGCGGCTCGCCGCCGGCCTGGGTGCGGAGATCCGCCACCACGTGAAGGTCCTGGAACTGCAAGTCCTCGACGACGGCGTCCGGCTCACGCTGCAGACCGGCGGCCGAACCGAGGTGCTTTCGGCGCGGCAGGCCGTGGTCACCGCCGGCGGCTGGACCACCAAGCTGCTCGCCGGGGCGGCGCCGCTGCCCCGGCTGACGGTCACCCAGGAACAGCCCGCGCACTTCGCCATCACGGACCCGGACGCCCAGTGGCCGGGGTTCAACCACACGCCCGGCCGCGGCGAGGCGTACGCGTACTGGCGGTCGCCGGTCTACGGCATGCTCACGCCGGGCGAGGGCGTCAAGGCCGGCTGGCACGGGGTGGGCCCCGTGGTGGACCCGGACCGGCGGACCTTCGCCCCCGAGCCCGAACAGCGGGCGGCCCTGCAGCGCTACGCCCGGGATTGGCTGCCCGGGGTCGACGCCGACTCCCTCACCGACGTCAGTTGCACCTACACGACCACCCTGGATGAGAACTTTGTTTTGGACAGGATCGGCCCGGTGGTCATCGGGGCCGGATTCTCCGGGCACGGGTTCAAATTCACCCCCGCCGTGGGACGGATCCTGGCCGACCTCGCCACCGGCGACGGCGGGGCGCCGGCGATGTTTTCGGCGTCCCGGCCCGGCATCCGGTAAGCGCACTCAACGGACCTGCGGCAGGAGCTGGCATGGACACCCGGAAGCTGAAGTACTTTTTGGCCGTCGTCGACCACGGCGGGTTCAACCGCGCCGCGGAGCATCTGCTCATCGCCCAGCCGTCGCTGTCCCAGACCATCGCCGGGCTGGAGCGGGAACTGGGCGTCCCCCTGTTCCACCGGATCGGCCGGCGGGCGGTGCTGAGCGAGGCGGGCAAGGAACTTGTGGGTCCCGCGCGGCTGGTGATGCGCGACCTCGACGCGGCACAGTCCGCGGTCCAGGCGCTGCGCGGGATCCGCAGCGGACGGCTCGACATCATCACCATGCCGTCGCCCGGGATTGAGCCGCTGACGTCCATGATTGCCTCCTTCACCCGGGCCCACCCTTCGGTGCGGCTGAACGTCAGCGCCGCCTTTACCCCTGAAGAGGTCATCGAATCGGTCCGCAACGGCAGCTCCGAGATCGGGCTCGCGGGCTCCGCCACGCCGGTCCGGGTTCCCGGCGTCCAGGTACTGGAGCTGGAGCGCCAGCCGCTGATCCTGATCGTCAATCCGCACGCCGATACCTTCGCGGCGGGGACGGCGATCCGGCGCGAGGATCTGGCCGGCCACCGCCTCATCGCCAGCCAGCGCGGGTCCCTCATGCGGTGGCTGGTGGACGACGCCCTGGCCCGCGGCGTCGCTGCCGAGATCGTCGTCGAGGTGGCGCACAGGACCTCCATCCTGCCGCTCGTGCTGGCCGGCGTCGGCCACGCCGTCATGCCGTTCTCCTGGGCGCCGACCGCCCGCAAGTCCGGGCTGCGCACGCTGCTGATCGAGCCTGTCGCGCATCTGGAAGTAGCAGTCCTCAGCCGCAAGGAGGACCTCACCCCGGCTGCGAAGGCCTTCCTGGACGTCGCGGGGGAACACACCGAGGGCGCCCGCTGATCGGACGCAACCGATAGGGCATGCCTATCAGTCGTATCCAAAGTAAGTCTTGGACGCGGACGGAGCGCAGACCGTCTACTGGATGAGGAAGGGCAGTGTGACGCTGCTAACAGACTCAACGAGGAGGTCGGCACGTGAGCGCCACCCAGACATTCAGCATCGCTTCAATCCCCGCGGACGGGGTCGGCAAGGAAGTTGTTTCCGCCGGCCGCCGCGTCATGGACGCCCTGGCTGCGAACTCCAACGGCAAGTTCGCGTTCGAGTGGACCGAGTTCCCCTGGGGCTGCGGCTACTACGAAAAGACGGGCCGGATGATGGACCCCAAGGGGCTGGAGGCGCTGAAGAAATTCGACGCGATCTACTTCGGCGCCGTGGGCTGGGAAAACGTCCCGGACCACATCAGCCTGTGGGGACTGCGGCTGAACATCACGCAGAACTTCGACCAGTGGGCCAACATCCGCCCCGTGAAGTTCCTCCCCGGCGTGCAGTCCCCGCTGCGCAAGGCCGACAACACCGAGCTCGACTGGATCGTGGTCCGCGAAAACAGTGAGGGCGAGTACGCCGGGCTCGGCGGGCGCAACCTCAGCGGCCGCGGCCCCGGCAACGAGGTCGCCCTGCAGACCGCGTTGTTCACCGAGAAGGGCTGCGAGCGGATCATGCGGTTCGCCTTCGACCTCGCCCGGACCCGCACCGTGAAGAAGGTCTCCTCGGTCACCAAGTCCAACGCCCAGCAGTATGGCATGGTCCTCTGGGACGAAACCTTCCAGCGCGTGGCCCTGGACTACCCGGACGTGGCGACCGAAAGCGTCCTGGTCGACGCCATGAGCGCCAAGTTCATCCTGCACCCGGAGGAGCTCTCGGTCGTCGTCGCCTCCAACCTGAACGCCGATATCCTCTCCGACCTCGGCTCGGCGCTGGCCGGAAGCCTGGGCCTGGCCGCCAGCGCCAACCTGAACCCGGAGCGCCGCTTCCCGTCCATGTTCGAACCCGTGCACGGCTCCGCCCCTGACATTGCCGGCAAGGGCATCAGCAACCCGATCGGCGCGATCGCCAGTGCTGCCCTGATGCTGGATCACTTCGGCCTGCACGAGGAAGCCCGCCAGGTGGAGGCCGCCATCGAGCAGACCACCGGCGCCGGCTACCTGACACGCGACGTCGGCGGCGATGCCGGCACGGACGACGTCACCGACGCCATCATCAAGGCCCTCACCCACACCCTGGCCGCCGTCTAGCCCTGCGATCCCCGGCGCGGGCGGTGCCGCACACCGCCGCCGCCCGCCCCGGTCCAGCGCAGCTCAGCTCCTTCATTCTTCAAGCACCGAACCATTCACATTCCACAATGAGGTAGGAATCATGGGACACACCACCACCGCGGGCACCGCCACGGCAGCCCACAGCCCGGCCCCCAAGACACGCTGGTACAAGCAGCTGTACTTCTGGGTTCTAACCGGCATCGTCCTCGGCGTCCTGGTCGGCTGGCTCGCCCCTGCCGCGGGCATCGCCCTGGAACCGATCGGCACCACCTTCGTCAACGCCATGAGGATGCTGATCGGCCCGATCGTGTTCCTGACCATCGTCGGCGGCATCGCCAGCGTCGCGGACCTGAAAAGGGTCGGCATGACCGGCCTGAAAGCCCTGACGTACTTCCAGATCGGCACCATCTTCGCCCTGCTGTTCGGCCTGGTGGCCATCAACATCTTCCGGCTCGGCGACGGCGTCAACGCCAATGCCAGCGCGATCAAGACCACGGACTCCGCCGCCAAGCTGATCGACGCCGGCGCCCACCAGGAATGGTGGCAGTTCCTGACCCACATCATCCCGACCAGCATCGCCGCACCCTTCGTGGAAGGCGACATCCTCCAGATCATCTTCATCGCCGTGGTCTTCGGCATCGCCCTGAACGCCATGGGCAAGGTCGGCGCGCCCGTCCTGGACGGGGTCCAGCGCCTCACAGGGGTCATGTTCAAGATCCTCGGCTTCATCATGAAAGCCGCTCCCCTGGGCGCGTTCGGCGCGATGGCGTTCGCCGTCGGCAAGTACGGCGTCTCCTCCCTGTCAAGCATGGGCGGGCTGATCGTCCTGTTCTACGCCACCTCGATCCTCTTCGTCATCGTGGTCCTCGGATCCGTCATGGCCTTCCTGAAGCTGAACCTCTTCAAGATGATCCGCCACCTCAAAGAGGAGTACCTGCTCATCCTGGGCACCTCCACCGCCGAGCCGGCACTGCCGGGCCTGATGCGTAAACTCGAGCACGCCGGCGTCAAGAAGGAAACGGTCGGGCTGGTTGTCCCCACCGGGTACAGCTTCAACCTCGACGGCGCCGCCATCTACCTTTCGCTGGCCGCCGTTTACATCGCCCAGGCCACCAACACCAGCCTGAGCATCGGCCAGCAGCTCGGCCTCATCGCCGTCATGCTGCTCACCTCCAAGGGCGCGGCCGGTGTCGCCGGCGGCGGGTTCATCGCCCTGACCGCCACCCTGGCCACCATCGGCACCATCCCGGCCGCCGGCATCATGCTCATCTTCGGCATCGACAAGTTCATGTCCGAATGCCGGGCCCTGGTGAACTTCACCGGCAACGCCGTCGCCACCTTGTTCATCGCCTGGTGGGACAAGACCCTGGACGCGGACCGCGTCCGGCGGGTCTTCAACGGGGAAACCGTGGAGCCTGCCCGCAGTGACGACCCGGTCCGCCCCGACAGGGGCGCCGCACCCGATGAAGACCTGGCCGACCGCCGCCTCGCCTACTCGGAAACCGCCTGACATGCCCAGCCCCACCGCCCCGAAAACCGTGCGCGCCCTCATCGCTCCGGACAAATTCAAAGGCAGCCTCACCGCCAACGAGGTGGCCGACGCCCTGGCAGCGGGGCTCCGCTCCGCGGCCGGTGCGGCCGGCGGGACCGCAGCCCTCTACTGCGAACTGCTCCCCCTCGCGGACGGCGGTGACGGCAGTGTGGACGCCGCCGTCGCCGCCGGCTTCACCCGGCGCAGCTGCACCGTCGCCGGGCCTACCGGCCAGCCCGTGAACGCCAGCATCGCCTTTGACGGCACCACCGCCGTCGTTGAAGTCGCCAACACCTGCGGGCTCGCACTCCTGCCGGAGGGACGGCTGGAACCGCTCGATGCCTCCAGCCGCGGCTTCGGCGACGCGCTCCTGTTCGCGCTCAGCCTGAACCCGGCCAGGATTGTCCTGGCCCTCGGCGGCAGCTCCAGCACCGACGGCGGCATGGGCATGCTCACCGCCCTGGGGTACAGCTTCCGCGACGCCGGGGGCCGGCCGCTGCCCGGCAGCGGCCGCACCCTGGGCAGGATCAGCTCCGTCAGCATGGCGGTGCCGCCGGAACTGGCCGGGACGGAACTCGTCGTCGCCAGCGACGTCCGCAACCCGCTGCTCGGTCCGGACGGCGCCCCGGCGGTCTTCGGCCCCCAGAAGGGCGCCGGGCCGGACCACGTGGCGGCCCTCGATGACGGGCTGGAGCACTTCGTCTCCCGCATGGCCGCGGCGGGGGTGGCCCGCGCGGCGGCCCTGGCCGGGCAGGAGGGGGCCGGGAGCGCCGGCGGCCTCGGCTACGCCTGCCTGCTGCTGGGGGCGCGGCTGGTCTCCGGGGCGGACTTCTTCCTGGACCTGCTGGACTTTGACCGCCGGGTGGAGAGCTGCGACGTCGTCATCACCGGCGAAGGCAGCCTCGACGAACAGACCCTGGCCGGCAAGCTGCCCGCCGCCGTCGCGCGGCGGGCCGGCGGCCGTACGGCGATCGCGGTCGCCGGCCGCTCCCTGCTCCCTGCGCAGCGGTGGCCCGACATGGCCCTGGACCGTGTGTACACGCTGGCCGAGTACACCGATCAGGACTCCTCCCGCGACCCCGGGCTGTCCGCCACGTTGCTCCGCAGAATCGGGCAGGACATCGGCGCGAGCCTCTCGACCCCCGTGGGTCCGCTCCAACCGGCCCGCCGGTGACCGCCGCGCGGGACCAAACGGTAGGCTGGGATCGGTCCCGCGCCGAGCGCAGGCCGCGCACGCACCACCACTCAGCACGTAGGGAACACATTGCATAGCCTCGGATCACGCCCCGCACCCGGCCGGAACATCGGGGCGGTGGACTGGATCGCCCGCGGGGCGGCCGTACTGCTGCTCGTCGCGACGACGGCGTGCGGCAGCGCCGTCGCCACCCCCGGGACCGCGCCGGGGCCCGGGGCGACGCCGGGCGCCACGGTTCCCGGCGCCGGCGCAACGCCCGGTGTCGACACCGGAGCCGACGGACCCGGCGTCGACACCGCGCACCAGCAGCCCGCCTCCGCCGGAAAGGCCCTGGCGGCGCTGGCGGCGCTGCCCGTCAAAGGCCGCGCGCCGAAGACCGGCTACTCCCGGGACCAGTTCGGCCCGGCGTGGTCCGACGTCGACCACAACGGCTGCGACACCCGCAACGACGTGCTCCGCCGCGACCTGACGTCGGTGGCGCTCAAGCCCGGGACGCACGACTGCGTGGTGCTCTCCGGCATCCTGAGCGACCCCTACACCGCCGCCAGCATCAACTTCCAGCGCGGCAACGCCACCAGCACTGCAGTCCAGATCGACCACGTCGTGGCCCTCAGCGACGCGTGGCAGAAGGGCGCGCAGCAGCTCAGCCCCGACCGGCGGCTGTCCTTCGCGAACGATCCCCTGAATCTGCTCGCGGTTGACGGTCCCACGAACCAAGCCAAGAGCGACGGCGACGCCGCCACCTGGCTGCCGCCGAACAAGTCCTTCCGCTGCGCCTATGTGGCACGGCAGATTTCGGTGAAGTCCACCTACGGCCTCTGGGTCACCCAGGCCGAGCACGACGCCATGGCCCGGGTCCTCGCCGGCTGCCCGGACACAGTGGCGCCCGCCGGTCCGCCGGCAACCTCGCCCGCGCCGGCCGCCCAACAGCCTGCCCCGGCCCAGCAGGCGGCGCAACCGGCGGCGCCTGCGCAGGTCCCTGAGGCGCCCGCCCCGGCACCGCCGCCTGCGGCGGGGGTGTATTACGCGAACTGCACCGCGGTCCGCGCCGCCGGCGCGGCCCCCATCCGCGCCGGCCAGCCCGGGTACAGCGGCAAGCTGGACCGCGACGGCGACGGCGTCGGCTGCGAGTAACCCGGCCGGCATGCGTGCCGCCCGGGCGGCGCGGTGCCGGTCAGTTCCGCTGGTGTTCGTCCAGGAGCCGGGCGCAGCGGATGAAGCCGAGGTGCGAGTACGCCTGGGGGTGGTTGCCGAGATGGGTTTCCGTGCCGGGATCGTATTCCTCGGGCAGCAGTCCCGTCGGCCCGAAGAGGTTCACCAGCTGGTCGAAGAGGTCCCAGGCCTCCTCGATCCGGCCGACCGCGATGTAGGCCTCGATCAGCCACGTGGTGCAGATATGGAAGCCGCCCTCCAGGCCCGGCAGACCGTCGTCGTACCGGTACCGGAAAACGGTGGGTCCCACCCGCAGTTCCCGCTCCACCGCCGTGACCGTGGCCAGGAACCGGGGGTCGCCGACGTCCAGCAGGCCCGAAAGCCCGATGTGCAGCACGGCCGCGTCCAGGTCCGGGCTGTCGTACGCCACGGTGTAGGAGGAGGCTGAGTCGTCCCAGCCTTCCCTGAGGACTTCCTCGCGGATCGTCGCCGCGGTGGACTCCCAGGCCGGCACCGGCTCGCGGCCGTGCCGGGCGGCCGTGCGCAGGGCGCGGTCAAGCGCCACCCAGCACATCACCTTCGTGTAGACATGGTGCCGGGGCGCCCGCCGGGCTTCCCAGATGCCGTGGTCCGCCTCATGCCAGCGGGCCAGCACGGCCGCGGCCATCTGGACCATCAGTTCCCAGTGGGCGTCCGACAGCGCGCCCTGGCGGGTGCTGAGGGCGTCGATCAGCTCGGCGATGGGGCCAAAGACGTCCAGCTGCACCTGGTGGTCGGCGGCATTGCCGATCCGGACCGGCCGGGACCCCGCATAGCCGGGAAGGCTTTCGATGATGGCCTCGGTGGACAGCGGCGCCCCGGTCACCGAGTACAGCGGGTGCAGCCATTCCGGGCCCGGGGCGTGCGCCAGGATCCGGCCCAGCCAGGCCAGGAAGCCCTCGGCCTCGGCGGTGGAACCGAGGTCCACCAGCGCATTGACGGTCATGGAGCCGTCCCGCAACCAGCAGTACCGGTAGTCCCAGTTCCGGGTTCCGCCGATTCCCTCCGGCAGCGAGGTGGTGGGCGCGGCCAGCACGGCCCCGGTGGGTTCGTGGACCAGGGCGCGGAGCACCAGCGCGGACCGGCGGACCAGCGACGGCTTGACGCCCGGCAGCTTCAGCTCATGGACCCAGCGCCGGGAGTGATGGGCGACGGCGGAGCGCCGCCCGGTTTCGTCGTCGGCCACCGCAGGCTGCGGTTCCGTGTCGCCGCAGCGCAGGTTGAGGACAACGGGCCCGTCCCGCAGGTCGACGTCGCCCGTGGCGGTGGCATGCCGGCCGTCCGAGGTGATGGCAAAGCTCACCCCCGGCGCCAGCAGGATGATCGGGTCCGCGGTTCCCACCACATGCAGCTCGGATCCGCGCGCCTCCATGCTGAACGGAGCGTTCGCGTAGTCCGGCCGCGGGGCGAACACGATCCGCGCCGTGCCGGTGCCGGACAGCACCCGGACCAGGCTGGTGATGCCCTCCGGTGCCGGTTCCAGATAGTCCGTCACCGTGACGTCGGCCCAGCGCGTCTCGACGATCATGGTGCTGTCCACATAGCGCTGACCCAGGACCTGCGAGGACTTCACCGGTTCCACGGAGAAGTGGCCGGCCGCGTCTCCGCCGAGCAGATGGGCGAACAGCGACCCTGAATCGGGCAGCGGGTGGCTCATCCAGCAGATCTTCGCGTCCGGTGTGATCAGCGCGGTGGAGGAGCCGTTGCCGATCATCGAGTGCCGTTCCAGGCCCACCGCGTCCTCGCCGAACAGCCACGCCCGCCGCAGTTCGAACAGGATCGCCAGGACGCGGGCGAAGGACTCCGGATCCCGGAGCCGGTGGCTCGCCACGGTGGGGCCCTCCCCCACGCGCACCGCCATATCCGGGCCCCGCAGCGTGGCCATGGCCAGCTCGTCACTGGAGGCATCGCCGGCATAGAGGGCGGCGCTGACGCCGAGCACCGAGCGCAGATGCTCCAGGGCTTTGGCCTTGGAAGGCTCGATGACGGACAGGTCCAGTACCGAGCCGTCCACGATGAAGTGCAGCCCGTGCGCCCGGGCAATGTCCGACGCCTGCCGGGTGGCCAGGGCAACGATGTCCGGCGCGGCGGACCGGGTGTGCACGGAGACGGCGACCGGTTTGCGTTCAATCGTGATGCCCCGGTAGGCCCCGACCGTCTCGGCGAGCGCCTGGTGGACCTGCTGCAGGACGGACTCCGTGGCCAGCGAGAGGCTGTGGGCATAGCCCATGTCGAACTCGGCCCCGTGCGAGCCCACCAGGTGCACCTCGGCGGGCAGCCGCGAGACCGCGGCGAGATCGCGCAGCGACCGGCCGGAAACAACGGCGGCATGGGTATTGGGCAGCGCGGCCAGGGCGCGGAGGGCGATCGCCGCGCTGCCCAGCGGCAAGGTCTCGGTCGAGATGCCTTCCGCCGCGCAGAGCGTTCCGCCGTAATTGCAGGCCACGAGCAGCCCGGGGGTGCGGGCCAGGATCTTGAGCTCGGCCAGCAACTGGGGCGTCAGCCCGTCGTCGGCGGCGTCAGTCTGCACAAAGGCCCGGAGCAGGCCCAGCGGCAGCGACTTGGTCAGTAGGGCGGAGTCGGCAAGTGACTGGTTAAGCCGTGTTGGCATCGGCGCGGTCCTTCTAATAGTCCCCAATGCCTGCATGAGAATCGCCCCGAGGGCGTATCTCCAGTATCGTCCCGGCGCGATTTCACGGTGGTGTCCCGGCTGTTGCAACTGTGTAACGTCTGGAAAAGCCGGAGCACCCGAGGCAACAGCCGGGCCGTGACCAGCTCGAACGCGCGGCGCAGGATCTCCCCGAGTTCCCGCGCCGGGACCTTCGCCCAGGACTCCTGCGCCTCCGCGGCGGCGTCCAAGGCCGCCCTGCCGTCCTCCGGACCGGCGCCGGCAATGCAGAGGCGGTGCCGGCCCTGCCGGGTCGGCACCGCCCCTTAGGTGGGAATCGGCTAAACGCGGACGCTCGTCTTGGCGCGGATCAGGTCCAGAGCCTGAACGAGGTATCCCTTGAAGACCGGGTAGTTCTCGCTCATCGGGAAGTGCCCGATCGCCTTCATCTCGATGAACTCTGCGTCCGGGATCTGGCTGGCGGTGCGGGCTCCGTCTTCAGGGGTGGTGAGGTAGTCGTACTCGCCCGTCATCATGACCACCGCGCACTTATCGGTCTGGATTTCGCCCAGCTTACCGCGCAGATCGTGGTCCACCGAGTAGAAATACAGGTCACCCTTGAACGCCTCGGAGCCCTGGGTGTAGTAGAACCACGTTTTCCAGCGGTCCGCCTCAGGCGACTGCGGGGCCATGAGGTCCCACGTGCCGCTGCCGCACACCTGCGCGGCGTTGGCGTGGGGGTGCTGCCACCAGTCGAGGTAGAACCCCGGTGAGTAGTCCGCTCCCTCCACGGGGATGACGGCGTCGAACCTCTCCGGGAAGCGGTGGGCGAGCTGCAGCGCTATGTTGCCGCCGAAGGAGGATCCCATGAAGATGGGGTCGACCAGTTCCAATGCATCGACGAGGGCGACGATGAAGTTGGCGTAGTGGTCCGCGCTGAGCTGGTACTCCTCGGTCCACCACTGGGTGTTTTCCGGCGGGTCCGATTTGCCGTGGCGGGGAAGGTCGTAGGCGATGACGCGGTAATTGGCGGTGATCTCCGGGTCCTCGAGCAGGCCGCGCCATTGGTGGTTGTGGGCTCCAGCGGTGTGCTGGCAGACCAGGGGCTGGCCCTGGCCGTTTTCGAGGTAGAACACCTTGTATTCGAGGCCGTCCACGTCGACGGTGACGTAGTGGCCGGTGACGGGGGAAATTTTGCTCATGTCAGGAACTCCTATGGTCTAGACGGGTGCGCCGGTGGAGCGCAGCAGTTCGATCTGGCGGGTGATGCATCGCAGGTTCTGCATCAGGACCAGGACGTCGCCCTCCAGCTTCATGTCGCGCTGGAAAGTGGCGGCCCAGATGCCGTGGTACATGGGAGCCGGAACGGGCTTGCCGAATTCACCCCAGGTGTGGGCGCTGGCCCGGATGGCGAATTCGTAGGGCACCTCGATGGGGCCCGGGTCCACGGAAATCTGGGCGATGGTGCCCGACACCACCCGGACAACGAAGGTGTGCGCCTCCATGTCCAGCAGGTAGGAGCAGGTGAAGTACTTGCCGTGGGCCCGGATTTCCGGGTCCTGGTTGTTGGCCTCGGTGAAGCTCTGCACCCAGGATTCTACGGAAGGGGCACGTGTTGCGACCGTCATTTTGTTGTTCCTCTCATTGGTCTCGCGGAGGGTCGGGCTTCTCTGTCCGAGCCTCGAAAGCGGGGTTTCCGGAGTGCCTTTGCGGCTGTCTCCGTCGGCAACCCGTCGCTGTTTCCATTGCAGCCGCCGTTGCCCCGAACGGTCCAATACCTGTCCCCTATCCACTGATAGCGTGAAACTATTGGACCCCGGTTGTGGCGGAGCTTACAGTTGAACGATGCAGCAGCCACAGCTAGACCTGCGCGTCCTGCAGTACTTCGTCGCCGTTGCGGAAGAGCTGCATTTCGGGCGAGCCGCCTCCCGGCTTCATATCGCGCAGCCCTCCCTCAGCGTCCAGATACGGAAGCTCGAACATTCGCTCGGTACTCCCCTGCTGATCCGGACCAGCCGCAGCGTCTACCTGACCAGCGCGGGGGATGTCCTGCTGGGTGAAGCGAAGCGCCTATTATCGGCCGCGGAGCGCGCCGTTTCGTTGACGCGTGAGGTTGCCAGCGGCGTGAGGGGCACTTTGATAGTCGGCTTTCAGGCCAATGCGGCTGCCGAACTGACGCCGCGGATTCTCGCCGCGTTCAAGAACAACCACCCGGAAATCCACGTCCAGATGAGGTCGTTCGATTTCGCCGACCCCACAGCGGGGTTGGCCGATGGAGGCGCTGACGTGGCATTTGTGCGGCCGCCCCTGCCGGCGGCTGACTGGCTCGCCATGGAGACACTGTTCATTGAGCCGCGGGTCCTCGTGGTTGCCAGCAGTTCCCGTTTCGCCGGTTTGTCCGAGGTTTCGGTGGAGCAGGTTGTTGATGAGCCGTTCGTCGCCCGCAAGGCTCCAGATAAGTGGAGGGATTTCTGGCTCGCAACCCAGGCCCGCGGTGGGCAGCCGGTCCGTCTGGGCACTCAGGTCGCCACGGTCGACGAGTGTTTCGAAGCCATCATGGGTGAGCGGGGAATTGCGTTCACCCAGGCCTCCACCCAGCGTTTCTATGACCGTCCGGGGCTGTCGTTCATCCCGGTCAGGGACGTCCCGCCCTCTCCGCTGTCGATTGCATGGCGCACTGACGTTAATGACGGGCTGGCACGCGAGTTCGTGGAGACCGCCCGGACCTTGGCCTCCTTCGGAGGGGTACCAAATCTCGTCGACTCCCGTCGGGCTGCTTAGCCGTCCTCTCCGCCCCGGTCTCATTAGCGCCACTGACAACCCCAGTGCAGAGCTATGTGGACGTCGTCCGCTGTCCTTCAGCTACTTCTTGAGGGCCTCCTCCAACCAGGATCGCAGCACGGGGGCGGGTGCTGCGCCAGCCTGCCTCGCGACGATCTTGCCGTCCACGATGACCATCAACGTCGGCACAGCCTGAATGGCAAATCTGGCGGAGAGCTGCGGCGAGTGGTCCACATCGACTTTCACGAGTTTGATCTGCCCCGCGCGTTCGTGGGCAAGCTGGTCCAGCACAGGGCTCACCATCCGGCAGGGTCCGCACCACACCGCCCAAAAGTCCACCAGTACCGGCACGCCCGACCGTTCGGCGATCTCGCCGAAGTCGTCGTCGCCCGCTTCAACCACCCAGGGAAGCTCCCGGTGGCAACTTCCGCAGCGTGGCCGGCCATCGGCGACAGCCGGAACGCGGTTGGATTTGCCGCAGTGGGGACATTTGATGATGGCCTTGTTCATGCCGTTCCGGCCCCTTCCAGCTCCATTGTGCTGTAGTCAACCACTAGTTCCCCTCCGGATGCGGTCACTGTGACCACTCCGCCCTCCGCGATGCTGCCACGCAGGAGGGCCCTGCCCACCTGCGTTTCCACCACATGGGAAATATAGCGGCGCAGGGGGCGTGCTCCATAGACCGGGTCGAAGCCGCGTTCGGCTATCAGAAGGCGTGCCTCCTCGGTCAGGTGCAGCTCTATTTGCTGCTCGGCCAGCCGCTGCCGCAGCTGTTGGAACTGCAGATCAACGATGCGTTCGATTTGCGGCAGTCCCAGGGGTGCAAACAGGACCGTATCGTCCACGCGGTTGAGGAATTCGGGGCGGAAATGCGCCCGGAGCTCGCCCATCACCAGGCTTCGCGCCTCCTCGGTGATCGCCCCGCCTTCGGCCGACCCCTCCAGAAGATACTGGGAGCCGATATTGGACGTCATGATGATGACGGTATTGCGGAAATCGACGGTCCGGCCCTGCGAGTCCGTTATCCGTCCGTCGTCGAGCACCTGCAGCAAGGTGTTGAAAATGTCCGGATGGGCCTTTTCCACCTCATCGAACAGCACCACCGAGTACGTCTTCCGGCGTACCGCTTCTGTGAGCTGTCCTCCTTCGTCGTACCCGATGTAGCCAGGAGGCGCCCCCAGCAGGCGGCTCACGGTGTGACGCTCCTGGTACTCGCTCATGTCCAGCCGGATCATTGCGTTCTCACTGTCGAAGAGCGCCGCAGCCAGGGCCTTGGCAAGCTCGGTCTTCCCTACGCCGGTCGGGCCGAGAAAGATGAAGGAGCCGATAGGCCGGCGGGGATCCCGGATACCTGAGCGGGCGCGGATGATGGCGTCCGACACCGCGCTAATCGCTTCTTCCTGCCCCACGACGCGGGAGCGCAGGATTTCGTCCAAGTGCAGGACTTTCTCACGTTCGCCCTGCTTCAGCCGTGCGACCGGTATGCCTGTCCAGGCCGCGACGATGTCGGCGATCTCGTCCTCCGTCACCACCTCGCGGAGTAGGCGTTTTTCACCTTGTTTCGCGGTCAGCCGTTCCTCCTCGGCGGCCAGCCGTCGTTCGAGGTCGGCAAGTCTGCCGTAGCGTAGCTCCGCAGCCCGATTGAGGTCGTAGTTCCGCTCGGCTTCCTCAGCCTCCTGCCGCGCCCGCTCCAGTTCACCGCGGATTTCCTGCAGTTTGTGGATCGCCTGGCGCTCAGCTTCCCATTGGGCCCTCTTCGCGTCGGCCTCGGCGCGCAGGTCTGCCAGTTCGCGCCTCAACTCCTCGAGCCGGGTCTTGCTGGCCGGATCGGTCTCCTTGGAAAGTGCAGCGTCTTCTATTTCGAGCCGCGTGACCTTCCGCGTGAGCTCATCCAGTTCCGCTGGCATCGAATCAATTTCTGTCCGCAGCCGGGCGCACGCCTCATCCACGAGGTCAATGGCCTTGTCGGGCAGGAACCGGTCAGTGATGTACCGGTGGGACAGGGTGGCCGCAGCCACCAGAGCACTATCTTGGATCCGTACGCCGTGGAAGACCTCAAGCCGTTCCCGCAGGCCGCGGAGAATGGAAATGGCGTCCTCGACGTCGGGTTCCTCAACCATGACCGGCTGGAAGCGGCGTTCCAAAGCCGCATCTGACTCAATGTGTTTGCGGTATTCGTCGAGGGTGGTGGCCCCGATCATATGCAGCTCCCCGCGGGCCAGCATTGGCTTGAGCATGTTCCCGGCGTCCATCGACCCCTCGGACGCGCCTGCCCCGACGACGGTGTGCAGCTCGTCTACGAAGAGCAGGATCCTGCCTTCTGCCGCGAGCACCTCGGCCAGCACCGCTTTCAGCCGCTCCTCGAACTCGCCGCGGTACTTGGCACCGGCCACGAGGGCGCTCATGTCGAGCGAGAAGATGGTCTTGTTCTTCAGCCCTTCGGGCACATCCTGCCGGACGATCCGCTGGGCCAGTCCCTCCACAATGGCGGTCTTGCCGACTCCCGGCTCGCCAATCAGCACCGGATTGTTCTTAGTTTTGCGTGAAAGGATCTGGACCACCCGCCGGATTTCCGCGTCGCGGCCGATGACCGGATCCAGCTTTCCAGTGCGGGCGTCCGCCACCAAATCACGGCCGTACTTCTCCAGCGCCTCATAGGTTTGCTCCGGTGTTGCCGAGGTGACGCGCTGATTTCCTCGCACTTGTGTCAGGACCGACAGGAATGCCTCGCGGGTGATGCCGTGCTCCGCCAGCACCCTGCCGGCCGCCGTGGACCGGCCTTCCTCCGCCAGCGCGACCAGCAGGTGTTCCACTGAGACGTACTCGTCCTTGAGCCGTTTGGCCTCGCGTTCGGCGGCATCGAGGAGTGCGCCGAGCCTGCGGCTCACGTACACCTGGCCGGGCGCCGCCCCCGGGCCGGTGACCTTCGGCTTGCGCCGCAGCTCGGCTTCGACGGCACCTTTCAGCTCTTCCACATCTACCTGCATGCCCACGAGCAGGCGCGGGACAAGGCCCTCCTCCTGCTCCAGCAGCGCCGCCAGCAGATGTTCGCCGTCGGTCTCGGTGTGCCCGTGTTGCTGGGCTATCCGCTGAGCCTCTGCCAGGGCCTCCTGCGACTTCTGCGTCAAACTCTCCATATTCATCGCGAAGCAGTCCTTTCCACTTGCGTGATTTCAACCAAACGTCGTTCAAGCCTGTCCACCCGCGCCAGCAGGTCCAGTACCAGCGGGATAGCGGCATAGTTCAGCGCCAGCTCGGAATGCAGCCGCAGGACGCGCGCGATCAGTTCCGGGGCCCGCGGGCTGAACCAGGGTCCGCCCGGGGCGTCGTCGTCCAGCGGCCGGAGCAGATCCAGCTGTACAAACCGCATGACGACGTCGGGGTGGACGCCGCTGCTGCGTGCGACGGTCTCGAGATTTAGGCGCCACGGGTAGGCGAGCGCATACACTTGGCTCATCGATCCTCCCTCGGGTTGAAGTTGGAGATGCTGGCGAGCTCTTCGTACAGCCTGCGCTCCTCCTTGCTAAGACTCGGGGGCGCCATGATCTTGATCTCCGCATACAGGTTCCCCGGTAATCCCCGCGGGTTCGGCATGCCCTGCCCCCGCAGCCGCAGCCTGCGGCCGCTGGAGGAACCGTCGGGCACGGTGATCGTCACCGGTCCGGCTGGCGCCTTTGCCTTGATCTTGGACCCGAGCGCGGCCTCCGAAGGCGTCACCGGGAGGTCGAAGTAGATGTCCCGGCCTTTTAGCCGGTACCTGGAGTCGGGCTGGATCCGCACGGTCAGTAGGAGGTCGCCGGGTGGGCCCCCTTCGCGGCCCACAGCGCCCTCCCCGGCAAGACGGATACGCTGCCCATCCAGCACACCGGCGGGCACATCGACGTCATAATTGCGGGTCTCCCCGTCCGGCTGTGCCAGCCTGACGGTGCGCTTTCCGCCACGGACAGCTTCCTCGAGGGTCAGCCATAGCTCTGCTTCGTGGTCCGCCCCTTGGGCCGGCCCCCCTGCCTGTTGCCGGAACCAGCCGCCGAGCAGATCCTCCCAATCGACGTCGCCGCCCATGTCGACGTGAGCATTGCCGTACGGGCCGCGTCCCGGGCGCGGGCCGGGCGGGGGGCCGGGGCGCGGTCCGCCGGAGCCCCACCGGCTCCCGCCGCCCCCCGGGCCTGCGCCGCTGCCGGCGTACTGCCGGAAATCGGCGCCGAAACGGTCATAGCGGGCCCTGGTTTCGGGATCCGACAAGGTGTCGTAGGCCTCACCGATCTCCTTGAACTTGTCGGCGGCATCGGGCTCGCGGTTGACATCCGGATGGTATTTTCGCGCCAATTTGCGATAGGCGCGCTGGATTTCGTCGGGCTTCGCTGTCCGCGGGACGCCGAGAGCCGAATAGTGATCCTTAGCCACGGTCCGGGGTCACCGCCCGGCTCACAACGACGGCGGCTGGCCTGAGGACGGTTTCCGCGCCGCCGTATCCCGGGCGCAATACGGTCAGCACAGTCCCGGGGGGAGCCTCGTCTGTTTCCGATACGCTGACCACCTCGTGAATCCGCGGGTCGAAGGGGACGTTCTCGGCGTCGATCCGCGGGTAGCCCAACCGGGCCAGGGTATCGATGCCCTGGGATCGGATAGCGGCTATGCCTTCGACGAGCGGATCCTCCGCGGACGGGGCGTGAGCCAAGGCCAGTTCCAGGTTGTCCAAGACGGGTAGCCACGCCAACGAGACCGCCGCGCGCTCCTGTGCCCTTAGTTGCGTGCCGTCGCGGACGGCGCGCTTGCGCAGGTTGTCGTTGTCGGCCAACGCGCGCCGCCACTGGTCCTCCATTTTGGCCAGCGCATCCGCTTGTGCCGCCGCCTCGGTTTCCCTTTCATCGGGTGCCGCGGCCTCTGCCTCGTCACTTCCTGGATGGGCCCGTCCAGCCGGCCCTGCCGGGTCGCTCATGGCCGTTCCTAGCCCCGATCGAATTCTGCATCGACGATGTCATCGTCAATTACGTCCGCGGACGCTTCGGGCTGAGATGAGGCTCCCTGGCCCGCCCCTGCGGTGGCCGCGGAGACAGCCGAGGCACTCAGCGCCGCCTGCAGCTGCTGAAGTTCGGAGATGAGTTCCCTCGCGGCGCCGACGTCCGCCTGGTTGCTGACGGCGTCGCGCGCCTGGCCAACCAGCAGTTCCGCGCGGGCCTTGTCGTGCACCGGGACTGCGTCCCCGAGCTCGTTGACGGCCCGTTCAACGCGGTAGGCCACCGCATCGAGTTCGTTCAGGGCGTCGATCCGCTCCCGGTTCTGCAGGTCCTCGCTTCGGTGGGACTCCGCTTCGGCAATCATGCGCTCGACTTCCTTGGCGTCGAGGTTGGAGCCTTCGCTGATGGTGATGCCCTGTTCCTTGCCCGTGTCCTTGTCGCGGGCGGTGACGTTCAGAATGCCGTTTGCGTCGACGTCGAACGTGACTTCGACCTGCGGTTCTCCGCGGGGCGCCGGCCGGATGTCGCTCAGCTGGAACCGGCCCAGCACCCGGTTATCCGCCGCCAGTTCCCGCTCCCCCTGCAAGACCACCACGTCCACGGCGGGCTGGTTGTCGTCGGCGGTGGAGAACACTTCGCTGCGCCTTGCGGGGATAGTGGTATTGCGCTCGATGATCTTTGTCATCACGCCGCCGCGAGTTTCGACACCCAGGGAAAGCGGCACAACGTCGAGCAGCAGGACATCCGAGACTTCTCCCTTGAGCACCCCGGCCTGGATCGCCGCACCGATAGCCACGACTTCGTCCGGATTGACGCTCATGTTGGGGTCTTTGCCGCCGGTCAGGCGCCGCACGACGTTCTGTACCGCGGGAATGCGGGTCGAGCCGCCGACCAAAATCACTTCATCGATGTCGTTGGCGGTAACCTTGGCGTCCGTCATCGCCTGCTTGACCGGATCCATGGTGCGTTCCACCAGGTCATGGGTGATGTCTTCAAAAACGGAGCGTCGAACCGTGGTGGTCAGGTGCTTGGGGCCTGTGGCATCGGCGGTGATGAAGGGAAGGTTCACTTGGGTCTGGGTCACAGAACTCAGTTCGACCTTCGCCTTTTCGGCAGCCTCGAACAGGCGTTGCAATGCCTGGGGGTCCGACCGCAGGTCGATGCCCGACTCCTTCTGGAAGTCGTCGGCCAAGTAATCGACTAGGCGGCGGTCAAAATCGTCTCCGCCGAGGTGCGTGTCACCCGCGGTGGAGCGGACCTCCACAACCCCGTCCCCCACGTCCAACAGGCTCACATCAAAAGTTCCGCCGCCTAGGTCGAAAACCAGCACCGTCTCATGCTGGCGTTTGTCGATGCCATAGGCCAGGGCCGCTGCGGTAGGTTCGTTGATGATGCGCAGGACTTCCAGCCCGGCAATCCTGCCCGCGTCCTTCGTCGCGGTGCGCTGTGCGTCGTTAAAGTACGCGGGAACTGTGATGACGGCCTCCGTCACCTTTTCGCCCAGCTGCTTCGCGGCGTCGTCCACCAGCTTGCGGAGAACGAGCGCGCTCACCTCTTCCGGCGCGACTTTCTTGCCCTGAACCTGGAACCGCGCCACCCCGTTGTCGTCCGCTACGACGTCGAAACTCACGGCCTTGGCCTCATCCGTGATTTCGTCATAGTGCCGGCCGATAAACCGCTTGGCCGACGTGATGGTTCCCTTGGGATTGAGAATCGCCTGCCGGCGGGCCAGTTGCCCCACAAGCCGTTCCCCGGTGTCCGTATAGGCCACAACTGACGGCGTGGTCCGGGCTCCTTCCGCGTTGGGCACGACGCGGGCCTCCCCGCCTTCCCAGACGGCGATCACCGAGTTGGTTGTTCCGAGATCGATTCCTACTGCTTTGGCCATGACTCACTCCGGTCCTAGAGGGCGCGACCGGTCCTGTGGCGACGTGCGCCCGAGGTTGCACCGCATGACGCACGCCCCGCCCTGCCGGGCCACGAGGTTCAAGGACTGTGCCATGGGCTCCTTATAGGGTTGAGTCTGCCCCTTTGACGTGACCAACGGTATGACCCTCCGAGGTCCAATATGCTCCAGGGAACTGACCCGGCAGGACCAGGGCCCGCCGGAGCATCCGCGGCGGCGGAGGCTGCAGGTCAAACAGATGTCCGATCCACCAGGGGCCGGGTGGAGGGGATTCACCGTTGACAGGCCAATGAGCCAGGTCTACTACTGTGTTTAATCACTTACACCCCTCGCCAGTCTGATGGCGTCCAAGCCGCCGATCAGTGCCGACGCCACACTCATGACCAGCTGTCCCGGCCAGGCCGGCTCCACGGCCGGATCGCCAGAGGAGCCACCATGATTGCCGGAATTCCTGATCCTCATCTCGCGCAGATTCGTCCGGTGCGGGTGCGAACCCCGGAAGGCTGCGAGGAATGTCTGTCATTGGGCACGCCGTGGGTTCATTTGCGTTTGTGTCTCTCCTGCGGCCATGTCGGGTGTTGTGATTCCTCACCTATGCGGCACGCCCGCGCACACGCCAGCGCGTTGCATCCAATCGTTCGATCCTTGGAGCCCGGCGAGAACTGGCGCTGGTGTTATCCCCATGAGGCATTCGTCTAGGGCGCCGGCGGGCGCAGCGAACTGATGGAACCTGCCGCAGGCTCGACGCCGATCGAAACGCCGGATGTCTCCGGCGCCTATCCGCGGCTCGGTCAAGCCCAGATCGAATTGTTGGGACGTGCCGGCATCAGCCGGGCCACCTCGGCCGGAGAGGTCCTCATCCAAGAGGGAACCTCCGACACTGACTTCTTCGTCATACTTCAGGGCACGGTGCTGGTTGTCGAGGGGTCGCACGCCGCCGGTGGCACGCAGCCTGCCGGGCCCGGCACGCGGATCCTCGAAGTTCACGGTCCGGGACGGTTCCTCGGGGAATTGGGCCTGGTCGAAGGGCAACCGGCCTTCGTCACTGCTGTGTCCGCGGAGGCGGGTGAAGTGCTCCAGATCGGCGGGGACGATCTGCGCCGTTTGGTGCTGACGGACGCCGCGGTGGGCGAGACAATTCTGCGGGCATATCTTCAGCGCCGAATCCTGTTGATCAGCACGGGCGCGGGCATCCGGATCGTTGGATCCCGCTTCAGCCGTGACACCCTTCGCCTCTTGGAATTCGCAGCCGCAAACCGCTTGCCGCACCGGCTGGTCGATCTGGAGGATGACGAGCACGCGCAGGCCATCCTGGACCGGGCCGGGATCCTCGTGAGTGACCTTCCGGCAGTGGTGCTAAACGCCACCCAAGTGCTCAGGAACCCGTCCAACGCAGATCTGGCCCTTGCCATGGGCCTGCGGATCGTGAAAGAGCATTCGGCCAAGTACGACCTCATGGTGATCGGGGCCGGCCCGGCCGGCCTTGCGGCCGCCGTTTACGCAGCGTCCGACGGGTTGTCGGTCGTCCTTAAGGAAGGCTTCGCGATAGGTGGGCAGGCCGGCACGTCGCCGCGGATCGAGAACTTTCTGGGCTTTCCCGCCGGAATCTCCGGCGGGGAACTCATTGAAAGGGCGATCATTCAGGCCCGCAAGTTTAGAGTCCAGATCAACGTCGCCTGCCTGGCAAGCGCTATCGAGTTAAAGGACGGCGAATTCCGCGCCGAATTCAACGGGAGCGGCCCTGCTTCCTCACGGGCCGCGCTGCTCGCCACCGGCGTTCGTTACCGCCGGCTGCCGGTCCCCCGTCTTGAGGAATTCGAGGGAATCAGTGTCTTTTACGCCGCCACCGTCCACGAGGCAAGGCTCTGCGGATTGCAGCCGGTGACGGTCGTCGGCGGCGGAAACTCCGCGGGACAGGCTGCGCTATTCCTGGCGGGCACGGGAGCACCGGTGCGGCTGGTGGTCCGCGGGGCGGACCTCCGCGCCGACATGTCGAGATACCTCGCGGAACGGATTGAAGATCACCCGGGCATCGAAGTGCTGCTGAGGGCCAACATCGTCGGCGTAGACGGTTCGGGCGCACTCGAACGGATCGTCGTCGATCTGGGAGCAACAGGCGAACAGCGCGTATTCGACTCGCGGTACCTCTTCATTTTCATCGGGGCCAAGCCGCACACAGAATGGCTCAGGGGTACGCTCGCCTTGGATGACCACGGCTTTGTTCTCACCGGGGCTGATCTCGAGGACCTTCCCCCTGAGTTCAGCCATCTGGGCCGCAGACGGCTGCCCTTGGAGACCAGCATCCCCGGGATGTTCGCGGTCGGCGATGTTCGGCATGGATCGGTGAAACGCGTAACGGCTGCCGCCGGTGAAGGCTCAACAGCGGTTGCGATGATCCACGAGCACCTTCGCCTCCTCCGGGACGGACCGGCCGGTGCGCGTGGGAGTGAGGGACGTTGAAAGTCCACCAGCGCTGACGGCAATCCGCGGGGACATTACAGAAGCTTAACAACGGCGGCATACGGGCGTAGTTTGGGTGGTGTTGGTATGCCGATTCCGGCCTTGCCGCGGCTTGAGCCGAGTCTCGATCACAGAGTGCGACGGACTACGGCCTGCCTAGGCTTGGATTCCCTGCAAGACCCTCGGTTGTGGACAGAGACGAGGTTCAACATGTTCGATCGACCTGCGGCAGAGGAAGTCCTCAACATGACCGCGCAGGCCGTGTCGAAGATGAGGTTCTGTGAGATCGAGGATCGCTACTTCGCGGTCGAGGGCCAGTGGAAGCCGGTCCTCGAACGAGCGGCGTTGCCTCTGGATCAGGACGTGCGGCGCCTCAACGGCCGGGACGCCTTTCTTCCGCGCTTCGGCCCGGGATGGCGGTACGCGCTGTTCACTTTTGGCGACGGCGGCGAGCTGAACGGGTGTCTGGTGCTGTCCTCCGCGGACCCTCCGGATCTCTCGCAGCTGATGCAACTCCGGACAGTTGCCGAGACCGCGGGAGCGACTCAGGCCAGGGGATCCACCGCGCAACTCCCGAATGGTGCAATGGGTCAGCTGCTCTCCCCGGACGACGTGGCGCAGCGTCTCCCGTCCCTCTCGGCGAGGGTACTTGAGCTGGAAGAACATGCCAGGATCCGGGAGGCCCTGGACCAGGTCACGACTCCCGATCTCGACAGTGACTCCAGGGAGGATCTCTTGGCGGAGGTCCTTTCACAACTGACGGGGCGGCCCATCTGTACTGAGGACGCATTCGGGCATATTCGTGCGACGGCGGGGACCGGGCCCAAACGCCCCTACCCCAGGCTTGGTGCTGCCGCCAGATTGCGGACTGCGCAGCTCTGGCGTGCTTCCGGCTCGCCGGTCCGTGAACCGCGAAGGCTTGTTGCCCTTGCCCTGTCCCACGGCGAGGTGTTGGGGGCTATGTGCATGCTGGAAACCGGCAGGGCGGTCACAGCCGGCAACGTCTTCGCTTTGAAGTACGCAACCCGGCTCTTGGAGGTCGAGTTGTCGCACCGCCGCAGCCTGGCCCAGCTGGAACTAAAGCTGGGGCGCGACCTCGTGGACGAACTGGTGTCGGGAATGGATGTCGCGACTGCGAGCGTTCGTACCACGGCATTGGGATATGACATCAGTGGTCCGCATCACGTCATCGTGGCGGAGTGGCAGCCGCCGCGAACTGACGATACTGTCGTCGTCGCACTGCGCAGGACGCTCCTGGCGCTCCGCTCATCCGCGCTCGTTTCACGGCGCTCGGACATGGCTGTCGCCGTGGTCCGCGGAGATCCGTTGGGTGTCGAGGTCTTTTCCGTTCTCGCCAAGACCCTGCGAAGTGCCACCGGTGCCATGGGCATCGGCGGTCCAAGCCCGGATGTCGCCCAGATTCCGCGCTCGTTCTCGGAAGCCCTCCACGCGCTGCACGTTCGGGCCGGTTCAACCGATCGCTACGGCGTCACCCGCTTTGATCAACTGGGGATATACCGCATCTTGGCAACAGGCGGGGGCGAACCGGATCTGGCCGGCTATGTCGACGAGTGGCTCGGAACCCTTCAACGCGCCGACAAGAGCCGGGGCTCTGACCTGGTGCATACCCTGGCCCAGTACCTGGACCACGGCGGCAACTATGACAGTTCAGCCGAGAGCCTGACGATCCATCGAAGTACCCTGCGTTACCGCTTGAAGTCCATCCGGCAGATTACCGGCTTCGACCTTGCCGACCCAGAGACCAGACTGAACCTGCATGTCGCAACGCGCGCATGGCGCCTTCGTCCGCACGCGCCCCTCACGCCTCATAGCCGGGCCACAACTTACCGGCCGACTGGCCGCGGCCGGCGCGGTGCCGATTGACCTGCCACATGGGCAGCTTCCGGACAGGCGGGGCAATGCGGGATCCATGGCGGGCGGTGACATCCGGTTCGCCGGTCAGACACTGAACCTTAGGAGGCCGCTCGTGCCGGACAGTTCGGGCGAGGCAAACCGCATCAGTGCCCGTACCCTGGGCGTGCTCGCCGAACCGGAGGTCACCGCCGAGTTTGCCGAACGTAACGGCCGCGAAGTGGGCCATCTGCTCAACCTTGCCGATGAGCGCCACGACTGGTCCGTGGTGATCGAGTACCAGGATTTTGCGGCTGGCGAAGGGTTGGCGCCGATGCTGGACTCCATGGCGAAGCACCGTATCCGCCGCGCATGGGATGTCATGGTCTGCCTGACTGACCTTCCGATCCGATTGGATGGCCGGACTGTGGTAGCGGAAGTTTCCCTCGGGGAACCGATCTCCCTCGTTTCCTTGCCCGCACTCGGCGCCGTCAACATAGACCGCCGGGTTCGCGCTGCCGTCGCCGACCTTGGCTGGGCGATGCACCGCCGCTTTGATCCCGATGATGACGCCGGGGAATTCGTTCCGCCCTCGCTCCACCAATCGCGGCGTATCGAGCCCGCTGTCCTTGACGACGGGCCGATTGGGTTCCGCTACGTCTCAGCGACCCGCCTCGGCCGCGGACGGTTGCTGGCAGGCATGCTGCGGGCGAACCGTCCATGGCGGCTGGTCTTCGCATTGAGAAGTGCAATGGCCGCCGCGATCGCCACAGGCGCCTTCGCACTTGTCACAAACACAATCTGGCAACTCGCAGACCTGCTGGGGGCGCCGAGGCTGACGTTGCTGATGGTTCTTTCGATCAGCTCGATGGTGTTCTGGATCATCACCCAACACGATCTGTGGGAAAGCCCCCGGCGCGACGATCCCCTCGAACGATTCAAGGCTTCCTTGTACAACACCTCGACGGTGTGGTCGCTGATGATCGGCGTCGTGATCAGCTACGTCATATTGTTTGCCGCCGTGCTGCTGGCCGCGGCGTTCACCATCGACGACGGCTTGTTGGCGCTGACTCTGCAACATCCCGTGACTGTTTGGGACTTTATGGAGGTGGCCTGGATGACGACATCGGCGGCGCTCATCGGTGGTGCGTTGGGCTCGGGATTCGAGTCAAAGGACGACATTCTTCGGGCGGCATACGGCCAACGCGAACGTCATCGACGCCAGTCGGTCAACGAAGACGAATAATCCCCGCCGGGGCGACCCGGTCAGGCCCCTCCGGCCCGGGGCAGGCCGTTACCTAGGATGCGGCCGGCTTGGTGCTGTCCCGGACGACAAGAGCCGGGGCTATTGGCGTTCGGTCCACTTCGCGCCCCTCCATGGCGCCGATAAGCACCTCCACGCTCATGAGCGCCAGGGCCGTGAAGTCTTGGCGCACCGTGGTCAGGGGAGGCAGGAAATAGTCGGAACCTTCAATATCGTCGAAACCGACGACGCTCACATCGTCCGGGACGCGGACGCCGTTTTCGGCGAACGCGCGTATCAGCCCGAGGGCGGTATGGTCGCTGGCCGCGAAGATCGCCTGGGGGATCTTTGCCTCCCGGACGAGCTGGAGGGCGGTCTCGTAGGCCCACCGCGGGCTCCAGTCACCTTCGACGCACAGGCCTGGTTCGAGGCCGGCGTCACGGAGCGCCGCTTCCCAGCCGCGCTTGCGCACCCGTCCATCGAACCAGTCCATGGAGCCAGCGAAATGCGCGATGTCGGTGTGGCCCAAGTCGATGAGGTGCTGGGTGGCGAGTCTCGCTCCGAGCTCCTGATTTTCCGAGTATGTGAAAACGTTTGGAGTTGACGACGCGCCGGCCGCGATCATCTCCAGTGGCAGGCGGCACGACGCATTCCAGACGGCCGCTGCCATTTCGACGAGGGGGGCGATGACGATAATTCCCCCTACGCCCGTATCGTCCAGACTGTCGAGGGCCTCCTGGACGGATTCTTCGTAGGGTTTTCGGACGCTGATCACGGTTGTGGCATAGCCCTTGTTCCGCGCAACGTTTTCGAGTGCCATGAGTGTTCCCACCGGGCCGAAACGGGGGGATCCGTCCGACAGGATGCCAATGGAGGTCGACCGGCTTGTGACCAGCGCGGTGGCTGCGCGGTTCCGGCGGTAGCCGATGTCCTTGATGACCCGCAGGACGCGTTCGCGAGTCGAGGCGCTGACATCGGGGGCGTTATTGAGGACTCTCGAGACCGTCCCGAACGAGACGCCTGCAAGTTGGGCAACATCGTTGATGGTCGGTTTCCGGCGCAAAGGGGCGTCGGCAGCCCGGCCATTGTCCCCCCGGGGAATCGTCGTGCCTGTCATGCTCTCTCCTGTCCGGCTTGTGTGGGCCGGGCCGACGGCGGCTTTGTTCGCCCTCCATCTTACGTCGCCAGCGTCTCCTCGGATTGCGCATCGGCTCTTGGTGTGACGCTTGACACTGATCTGCGTGAACGTTTACGATCTGTAGCGTAAACGTTCACGGTGGCATCGTAAACGTTCACGACGTTAGTACTTCAAGGAAGAGGGAGCGGGATGAGCGACACCACCGCCGACGCACTTTTACTCGATCTGTGCGTTGGCCGTCGAAACATCGACCAGACCCAGTGGGCAAACCTGGCACTGCTCCTGACGGACGCAGCACGTGATGATCTCGCAGTCGCTGTCCGCACCTTCGTTTCAGCCGGCTCCTCGGCTGTCATCGGCGTATTCGATGACAACTTCCTGTGGACAAGCTTGATCGTCTCCGTCGACCAAGCCGGGACTCCCGAGTCGCTGGCGACCTTTGACCGCTCGGTCGCTGAGGCGGCCGGCGAAATGACCAAGGCGGCGGGTGAGGCGGTGAAGTGGGTGCAAGCCCATTATGGACCGTGTTCTCTGGGGCTCTTCGTCGACAAAAAGCACGCTGAGACCCTCGTGAGGGCTTCAGACAAGGCTGCTGCGGTCCGCACAGCCTCCGCCGCCGGTGGACTCGTCCTCTCACCGGTGCCTCCTTCCCTCGCCATTGCCCTGGCCTGACCCACAACCATCCACCAACTATCCCCACACACAAGCACTGGAGAACAATGATGATCCGCAGGCTTCCCTTTGTGGCCTTGGCCGCAGCCCTGTCACTTTCCGTCGCTTCCTGCAGCAGCTCGACGTCGGGCAGCTCGAGCGCTCCTGATACGGGCGTGTCCCAGAAGGCGCAGCAGGCCCTTGACAAGATCAAGGGCCAGGTCCTGAGCAAGGGCCCCAATGGCGAGGCGCCGTCACCTGCATCGACTGCAGATCTCACGCCCGAAGAGATTGCGAAGATCAAGGCGCTCAATGCCACGGCTGCAATCGTGATGCATTACGGCGGCAACGACTGGGCCACTGCTCAGACCAACGGCCTCAAGAGCGAATTCGAAAAGCTCGGCATCAAGGTCATCGCTACGACAGATGCGAACTTCAAGCCGGACAAGCAGGTGTCGGACATCGAGACCGTGATGACCCAGAACCCGAACATCATGATCTCCATTCCCACTGACCCCGTGGCCACGGCCTCGGCCTACAAAAAGGTGGGGGCCGCCGGGACGAAGCTCGTCTTCATGGACAACGTTCCTCAAGGACTAACAGCCGGCAAGGACTACGTTTCCGTGGTTTCCGCCGACAACTACGGCAACGGTGTCGTCGCCGCGCACCAGATGGCCAAGGCCATCGGCGGCAAGGGCAAAATCGGCCTTGTCTTCCACCAGGCTGATTTCTTCGTGACCAAGCAGCGCTACGAGGGCTTCAAGGAAACGATCACCAAGGAGTACCCGGACATCCAGATCGTCGAAGAAAAGGGCATCGCCGGCCCCGACTTCGCCGGAGACGCCCAGGCCGCGGCAAATGCCATGCTAAGCAAGCACGCCGACTTGAACGGCATCTGGGCCGTGTGGGACGTCCCCGCAGAAGGCGTCATGGCCGCAGCCCGTGCCGCAGGCCGTCAGGACCTGAAGATCGCCACCGAGGACCTCGGAAAGAACGTTGCCATCGCCCTGGCTAAAGACCAGCTCGTCGTCGGTCTCGGCGCCCAGGTTCCTTTCGACCAGGGAGCCACGGAGGCCCGGCTGGCAGCAGGCGCCCTCATCGGTAAGACAGCCCCAGCCTATGTGGCCTTGAGCGCCGTCCCGGTTGACCACTCCAACGTCCTGGAAGCCTGGAAGCAGGTCTACCACGAGGACGCCCCCAAGGACATTCAAGAGTCCTACAAGAAATAGCCGCACTTGACGGTGCGGGGACCAACCCGCACCGTCCCGAAAGGGCAACAATGAACACCGCAGACAATGTCGTCGAGATGCGCTCTGTCTCCAAGGGCTTCAATGGCATTTCAGTCCTGAAGGATGTCAGCTTCGACGTCCGGAGGGGTGAAGTCCACGCCCTCGCAGGAGGCAACGGGGCCGGCAAATCCACGCTCATGAAGATCCTGCAGGGCGTCTATCAGGCTGACGCGGGAGAAATCATCATTGGCGGCAAGCCAGCGACGATCAACTCGATCCAGGATGCAAAGACTGCCGGCATCGGGATGGTCTTCCAGGAATTCAGCCTCGTACCGAGCCTTACCGTTGCGCAAAACATCTTCCTGGCCGCTGAACCGCTCGGCGCCGGCGGCCTCATTGATGATCGCGCCTCAGTCCGCCGGGCCAAGGAGATCTTCGCCGAAATGGAGGTTGACGTCGACCCCCGGGCCGAAGTCTCCCGGCTCGGAACCGCCTACTGGCAGCTGACCGAGATCGCCAAGGCGCTCTCGCAGAACGCCCAGGTGCTGATCATGGACGAACCCACGGCAAGCCTTGCCCGCCACGAATCTGAGGCGCTCTTTGAACTGATTGACCGCCTCAAGCAACGCGGCATCTCGATCATCTATATCTCGCACCGTATGGACGAGGTCTACCGTCTGGCCGACCGGATCACTATCCTCCGGGACGGCCGTCGGCTGCTTACAGAGCCACTGAGCGCTGTGACCCCCGAACAGATCGTCGAGGGCATTGTCGGCAAGAAGATCGAAGGCCAGCTCGCCTACCGCGAGCGGGACCACGTGGCCCACGAGGGCGCCCCTCTGTTGGAGGTACGTGGCCTAAACGCCGGTCGGCGTGTCAGGGACGTCTCCTTCTCGCTCCGGCCAGGGGAGATCCTGGGCTTGGCCGGCCTTATGGGCAGCGGCCGTACCGAACTCGCCCGGGCACTGTTCGGCATCGACCGGCGGGACAGCGGTGACATCCTCATCCGCGGGAAGAAAATCAACCTCAATTCCCCCCAGCAGGCAATTGACGCCGGAGTCGCCCTGATCCCCGAGGACCGGCGGGCACAAGGCCTCGTTCTGGACCACTCGGTCCGGGACAATCTGCTACTGCCCCTGCTAGGCCAAATTATGCGGGGACCGTTGCTTGATTCGACGAAGGGCAAGGATCTGTCTTCGTCTCTCATCCAGAAGTTCGCGGTCAAGGTCGCCCACCCCAACCGCCCGGTGCGGCTGCTTTCGGGCGGAAACCAGCAGAAAGTGGTGATCGCCAAGTGGCTCGGCACCGACCCGGACATCCTGATTCTGGACGAACCCACAGCCGGCGTCGACATCGGCACAAAGAGCGAGATCCTGGACATGATCCGCGAACTCGCCAGCGCCGGAAAAGCCGTCATCGTCATCTCCTCCGAATACCCGGAACTACTCGCGGTCAGCGACCGCGTCCTCGTCCTCAAGGACGGCTCCGTCATCCGTGACATCCCCCGCAGCGATATCGCTGACGAGGAATATCTTCAACTTGCAGTCCAGGGAGTCTGAACAGTGAGCAAGGCAAACACCATCTCCGCCCGGGAAACGGCGGAACACCGCAATTTTGGCACGGTCCTCAAAGAGCTCGACTGGCGGCGCTACGTCATCTACATCGGGTTCGTTGTTGTCTTCCTCTTCTTCGCAGTCCTGCTGCGCGACCAGGGATTCATGACCCCGCAAAACCTGCTGAACATTTTCCGGCAGACCGCCACCATCACCGTCATTGCAGTGGGCATGACCTATGTCATCTCCTGCGCTGAGATTGACCTCAGCGTCGGCTCAGTGGCCGGACTGGCCAGCGTCTGCACGGCAATGGCGGTGTCGCAGTGGGGCCTGATCCCGGGCATCCTCGCCGGCCTCGCCGTCGGACTCATCGTCGGGTCCATCAATGGCGCGCTGGTCAGCCTCCTGGGTATCCCCTCCTTCCTGGTGACGCTCGGCATGCTGGGCATCGCCGCGGGCGTCGCCCAGTGGATCACCGCCTCGGCCCCCCAGCCGATCCTCAACGACGCGTTCAACATGATTTTTGGATCCGGGGACTTCGGACCCGTTCCCGGCCTGGTCGTCTGGAGCGCCCTCTTCGTTGCCGTCGGCGCCGTCGTATTGAACCGCACCAAGTTCGGCCGCCAGGTGCTCGCTACCGGCGGCAACCGGAACGCTGCCGAGTTCACCGGCATCAACACCAAGCGCATTAAGTTCCAGGTGCTCCTCATCTCGGGCATGGTCGCGAGCGTCGCCGGCATGCTGTATGCAGGGCGCCTCCAGTCCGGCCGGTTCCAGTGGGGATCGGGTGATGAACTCTCCGCCATCGCCGCCGTCATCCTCGGCGGGACAAGCCTCTTCGGCGGATTCGGCTCCATCATCGGAACTCTCTTCGGCGCCCTCCTGATTGGCCTGATCAACAACGGCCTGATTCTGGCCGGTCTGGACAGCAGCCAACAACAGGTGGTCCGTGGCGCCATCATCATCCTGGCCGTCGCGCTGGCCCGGAAGAAGTAGAACCACATGGCCCTCAAACTACGGTCCGGAATCATCGGCACAGGATTCATGGGCTCAGTCCATGCCCACGCGGTGCGCGCGGCAGGCGGCGAAGTCAGTGCAATCGCCGGAAGCAGCCACGCTTCCGGCGAAGCAGCAGCAGCCGCGCTCGGCGCCCGAACAGCAGCCGAGTCCCCCGAAGCACTGATCGTACGGGACGACGTGGATGTAATCCACATCTGCACCCCGAACGCGACCCACGCCGACCTCGCACGTAAGGCCGTCGCAGCCGGGAAAGCAGTTATCTGCGAGAAGCCGCTCGCCACCAGCGTTGAGGACGCCAGGGAACTTACGGACCTCGCCGATCGGGCAGGCGTTGTCGCGGCCGTGCCCTTCGTCTACAGGTTCTATCCGGCCGTCCGTGAGGCCCGCGACCGTATCCTGCGCGGCGACGCCGGCCGCCTCTGGCTGTTGCACGGTTCCTATCTGCAGGATTGGCTGGCAGGCGCGGAAGCCACAAACTGGCGGGTCGATTCAAAGCTCGGAGGAGCCTCCAGGGCTTTCGGTGACATCGGCGTGCACTGGTGTGACCTCATGGAGTTCACCACCGGACACAGAATCTCCAGGCTGGTGGCAGCGACCAGCCGGGCCTACGATCAACGCGAATCCGGCGGCCAGTTGTCCTCCGTTGCTACCGAGGACGGCGCCACGCTCCTGTTCGAGACCGACAAGGGGGCCACAGGCTCCCTCGTCGTCAGCCAGGTCAGCCCGGGCCGCAAGAACCGGCTGTGGTTCTCCTTCGACGGAACCGAAGCGTCATTCAGCTTCAACCAGGAACGACCGGACACCCTTCACATAGGACGCACGGATGCCAGTTCCGACATCCCCGTGGGCCCGGAGTCCCTTTCCACCCCGGGCGGCAGACGCTACGCCAAACTTCCGCCGGGACATCCCCAGGGCTACCAGGACAGCTTCAACTCCTTCGTCGCCGACGTCTACGCAGCCGTTCAGGGACAGGCACCCGAGGGCCTGCCCACTTTCCGGGACGGGCTGCGTGCAGCGCTCCTGACGGATGCGCTTGTCACCTCCGCTGCGCAACAGTCGTGGGTAGACGTTGCCGGCACGGACACCCCCTTCGAATTACTCAAGTCTTCCTCCGCATCGGAAAGGCAGAAACAATGAAACTTGGTTACTGTTCCATCACTTGGGGCGGCGTCGTTGGCCACCCGCAGGGCGTAACGAGCGTCAAGGATCTCTTTTACATGACCCACGGCTCCATGAGGGACGCCGTCAAGGACATCGCATCCGTCGGCTATCAGGGTGTGGAGATGTTCGACGGGAATCTTGTGGAGTACGCAGAGAAGCCCGAGGAACTCAAAGAAATCCTGAGTAGTTCGGGAGTCGCACTGACAAGTGTGTATACCGGGGCAAACTTCATCTACGCCGACATCCTCCCGGACGAAATGCACCGCATTCACCGCGCCGCCGAATTGGCCGCGGGCTTCGGAGCGGAACGGCTCGTAGTTGGAGGCGGAGCACGGCGCGCGGCCGGAACCACCGACGAGGACTACCAACGCCTCGGTGGGGCGCTGGACAGCGTAGCGGACATCGCAGAAAGCTTTGGCCTGTCGGCAAGCTACCACCCGCACCTGAGCACCATCGTCGAGGGCCCGGAGGAGCTGGACCGGCTCATGCCGCTGACCCGAATCGGCTTCTGCCCGGACACCGCACACCTTGCAGCGGGCGGCGCAGACCCGGCCGCAGTCATCCGGAAGTACCCCGACAGGATCCAGCACGTCCACCTCAAGGACTTCCAGAAGGACCCCTTTAATTTCCTGCCACTCGGACAGGGTGAACTCGACTTCCCGGACATCATCGCCGCGATCCGCGAAAGCGGATACGACAGCTGGCTCATGGTCGAACTCGACAACTACGACGGCGACCCGCGGGCCGCCGCGGAAATCAGCAAAAAATACCTGGAAAAGCTCCTCTCTAGCTAATTTTTCAACCGCAGGGGACTGCCTTGGACGGCATCCGCCCCGCCTCCCGGAAGGAACAACATTCACATGAAAAACCTCAACGTCGGCCTCATCGGAGGCGGCTTCATGGGCAAGGCCCACTCCCTGGCATATGCCGCCATGCCCATGTTCTTTTGGCCGGCACCGGCACTCCCGGTCCGCAAGGTCATCGCTGAAGCCAACCCGGACCTCGCCGCCGAAGCGGCGCGCCGCTTCGGGTTCGAGAACTCCACCGCTGACTGGCGGAGCATCATTGACGATCCAGACATCCACGTCGTAGACATCGCCACACCCAACCATCTCCACGCCGAAATCGCCATCGCCGCCGCCGAAGCAGGCAAGCACATCATCTGCGAAAAGCCGCTGGCCCGCACCGGCGAAGAATCCAAGGCGATGTACGACGCTGTCAAAGACAAGAACATCGTCCACATGGTCGCCTTCAACTACCGGCGCACCCCCGCAGTCGCGCTGGCGAAGAAATACATCGAGGAAGGGGCAATCGGACAAATCCTCAACTTCCGCGGCACCTATCTGCAGGACTGGAGCGCCGACCCGAACTCCCCCCTGTCCTGGCGGTTCCAGAAGTCCATCGCAGGTTCCGGTGCCCTTGGCGACATCGCAACGCATGTCATTGACATGGCCAGGTACCTCGTCGGCGAGTTCAGCGCCGTCAATGCCGTCCTGTCGACCTGGATCCCGGAACGACCGCTCCAGGCAGGCGGGGCGGACGCACTCGGCACCGTACGCGGCGGGGAAGGCCCGCGCGGCCAGGTTGATGTCGATGATGAAGTCATGACCATGATCCGCTTCGCCAACGGGGCCGTCGGATCCGTCGAAGCGACACGCAACGCTCATGGAAGGAACAACTACATCACCTTCGAAATCCACGGAACCGAGGGCAGCATCGTCTTCAACTACGAACGGCGCGACGAACTGCAGGTCTGCTTCGCGTCCGACCAGGGCGACCGCCGCGGATTCCGCACCATCTACACCGGTCCGGCACATCCCTACGGAGAAGGACTCTGGCCCATTCCTGCCCTCGGCATTGGCTACGGCGAAACGAAGATCATCGAGGCCTATGACTTCTTCAAAGCCATCGCAGAAGGCGGCAGCGTAAGCCCCAACTTTGCCGACGGCTATCAGGTTGCCCTCATCGACGACGCGATCGTCGAATCAGCTGCAAAAGAATCCTGGGTTGAGGTCCCGCAGATCGGCGCGTAATAGCGGTTCAGGGGGACACCGGTTCAGGGGGACGGCGCCAGCTGTCCCCCTGAACCCCAAAATCGATACATCGATACAAGGATGGAAACATGGCCAGCACACTCCCGGCTCAACGCAGCGCAGCAGAAGTCTGGCTGATGCCCGTCTTCATAGCCAAAGAAGGGCGCGGCGGCGAAGTGCGGGAAGCACTCGCCAAGCTGCAGTCAGCGAGCCGCAATGATCCGGGCTGTCTGGAATACACGGTCTTTGCCGACGACCAGCGCGCGGGGACCTTCGTGCTGTTTGAGGGATGGAACAGCCACAAAGACCTCATTGACCACAACGAGAAGAGTCACGTGAAGGATTTTGTGGAGATGGTGGCGCCGCTGCTGGCCGTGCCATTTTCGGTGACTCCCCTTACGCCGCTGGCCTGACAAGAGCCAGGGGCCATCGCGGAAAGCAGCTCTGTGGCCAACCCTGAGCAACATCATCCGATTCCCCCGTCCCAACACGCAGTAGGAGCCTGACATGCCCCGCCCGTACACCCTGTTCACCGGCCAGTGGGCCGACCTGCCCTTCGAGGAAGTCGCCCGCCTCGCCTCCGGCTGGGGCTACGACGGCCTGGAAATCGCCGTGTCCGGGGACCACCTGGACGCCTGGCGCTGGGACGAACCCGGCTACGTCGAATCCAAACTCGCCATCCTGGACAAATACAACCTCAAGGTCTGGGCCATCTCCAACCACCTCAAAGGCCAGGCCGTCTGCGATGACCCCATCGACTTCCGCCACGAGGCGATCGTCGGCCCCAGGGTCTGGGGCGACGGCGACCCCGAAGGCGTCCGGGCCCGCGCCGCCGAGGAAATGCAGCACACCGCCCGGCTCGCCAAGGCCCTGGGCGTGGACACCGTCGTCGGGTTCACCGGCTCCTCGATCTGGCAGTACGTCGCGATGTTCCCGCCCGTCCCGGACAAGGTCATCGACGCCGGCTACCAGGACTTCGCCGACCGCTGGAACCCCATCCTGGACGTCTTCGACGAGTGCGGGGTCCGCTTTGCCCACGAAGTCCACCCGTCCGAGATCGCCTACGACTACTGGACCACCGTCCGCACCCTCGAGGCGATCGGCCACCGCGAGGCCTTCGGCCTGAACTGGGACCCTTCCCACATGATGTGGCAGGGCATCGACCCCGTCTCCTTCATCTGGGACTTCAAGGACCGGATCTACCACGTGGACTGCAAGGACACCAAGGTCCGCCAGACCGGCCGGAACACCGTCCTGGGCTCCCACCTGCCCTGGGGCGACCCCCGCCGCGGCTGGGACTTCGTCTCCGCCGGCCGCGGCGACGTCCCCTGGGAAGCGTCCTTCCGCGCCCTCACCGCGATCGGCTACACCGGGCCCATCTCGATCGAATGGGAAGACGCCGGCATGGACCGGCTCCACGGCGCCCCCGAAGCCCTCGCCGCCCTGAAAAAGTTCGACTTCCCGGCCTCGAACACCTCCTTCGACGCCGCGTTCAAGCAGTAAGGACTGAGGCCATGACCGTTCCCCCTCGCGTTTCGGCGGGAGAGGTCTTCCAGCATTTCCGTGGCTCGCCACCGTTGACCCGGGCCCGGCTCTCAGTTCTAACAGGCCTTTCGCGCGCCGCCACTACAGACAGGATAAGAACCTTGGCGTCGCGGGGACTCATCGGACCCACCAACGAAGCGCCCTCGACGGGTGGCCGGCCATCCGCTCAGTATCGCCTCATGCCGAACGGCGGATTGGTCATGAGCGTCCTGCTCGGTGCCCACGAGGCAAAGGTGCAAGCCTTCGACCTGTCCGGGCAGCCGTTGAATGCTGCGAAGCGCGTGGAAACCGGCCGTGGCGGGCCTGCCGCTATCTTGGATTCCTGCTTGGCTGCGGCGACTTCACACCTGAATTCCATGGACCCCATTCCCCTCCAGCTCGTAGCAACGGGCGTTGCCCTGGATGAAGATGCGCCGGATCTGGAATGGCCTGAACATTTTGGTGGCCGCCCGGTCGTCATCGATTCCGCGCTGGGGGCCATGGCAACCGCCGAGGCCCTGTCGCGAACCCCTCGTGCGCAAAACATGCTCTTTCTGGACGTGGGCAAGACCATTGACTGCGCCGTTCTCCTTCACGGAAGGACGCTGGGGGCTCTCAGGACGTCCAAGGGGGCCTTCGGGCACACTCCCGTGAAGAGCAAGTCGGCAAAGGGCACGTCGGTGCTGGCCTGCGCCTGCGGCACTACTAATTGCCTGCAGTCCATCGCAGGAGAAGAGGCAATAATTGCGAGCCTGTCGTCGGACTCTAGAGACGAACCGGACGCGATCAGCGACGCTGTCCGGCGGGCCGATGCGGCTGCAGCCAGTGCCCTGCGACAAGCAGGTCGGGATATAGGTGACACCCTGTTAGGGAGCATCCACCTCCTTCGACCTGAGGTCATCACTGTCAGAACCCGGTGGCCGGGTGGCACTGACTTGCTACTGGCCGGCTTGAAGGAAGCAGTGTACGTCGGGGGCGCACCCGCTGCGACAGAGAATCTGGTCTTGGCAAGTTCCAGGAACGGGTCGCCCGCTACCGGGATTGCACTTCGAGCCATGGACACCGGACTGGCGGTGGAACAAGTGGACCGCTTGCTGTCGGCTCCGCCTGGCCTGAGCGGACAACTGGTCTGTCGGCCAGCACAGCGCAAGTCTACCGACCATCAGCGGGCGCACCTGCTGACCGGCCGCGGGTAGAATTTATTGGCGATCGACGAGCCGTACAGCACGATCACTCTCTCTGTTGCAGCGACGCGGAACAGTGAATCTCCGATTAGCAAGAAGGTTCCCAGCCTATGGAATACACATCTTCCGGCAACGTCTTTGCCGGTCCGGACGGAGCACCGCAGGACCAGATCAGACGCTACAGGGTTCCGGCCGGGTTGAGCCCCGAAGAAAAATTCGAACATTGGCGCCACTGGTACGGCACCGCCATTGATGCTCCCGCCCGGTTGGAAAAAACCGAAAAGCCAGTGCCACCGGGCTTCAATCCAACCGCACTGAGCCTTGACGGTCCCGGGTTCAGCCTTGTTGATGTCACGAATGAACCCGCCAGTTGCTACTGGAACGCGGTTTCGGATCCTAGCGACTGGCTCGTGTATTTCAGGACTTCGTGTGACAAATTCAGCTTCTCAGGGCGCTCCGAGGCTGTCTCTGCCGGTACAGTCAGGTTCTTTGATCTTTCTTTGCCGGGCAACTTCTACGCGCCAGCTGGCTTTAGCGCGGTGCGGCTGCATTTCGACCGAGAGCTGCTGGGCTTGGACGACAGATCAGTTAAACGGCTGCAGGGGTTGGCCGACATCAGAGAAAACCCGATTATGCGTGGGCTGATTCTTCCAGCCTTGTCCGGCTGGCAGAGGACAGGTCTAGCACAGGAGATGCAGCGTCTCCAACCGGTTGCCCGGTCGATGATGACGGCCCTGGTCAGTTCATTGCTCGAGACCCTGGCCGATCCCGGCGACCTTAAGCTGGCCCGCATCGCAGCGATCAAGAAGTTCGTGCGCAAGAACTTCAGAAACCCTGCCCTGACTGTTGACGAGGTCGTGGCATACTCATTTCTTTCACGCCGCGCCCTTTACTACCTCTTCGAAGTTGAAGGGCTCCAAGTGAGCGGACACATCCGCGCCCTGCGGACCTTGGAAGCCATCGAGCTCCTCGCCGAAGCAACCGCCTGGAAACGCTCTCTGACGGACATAGCGGGCGCCAGCGGGTTCACGAGCCTGCAAGCCATGCGACGTGCCATTAGGGAATTTACCGGTCTCTCGCTTAGGGACGCGCAGGAGAAACCGGACCTTCTGCGGATTCGATCCGCCGAACTGAGAAAACTGACCGAGCTGTGAACCCCGCCGTCAGAATCCCGCCTGGCAGGTAGTCGGTGCCACGCATTCGCCGGTCCTCCCTTCTGCCTCGATATCTGACACTTCCACCACGACCCGTTTGCTCCGGTTTGCCTGTGCCCGACGCCATCCAGAATCTGAGGCGTTCATTTGACGGCCTGGCGGGTGTCTGGCGCTCCACACCCAAATGTCTAGCCTCCGCATTCCAAGCAGTAAGCGCGGCCGTTCGTTTTGCGGAAGATTTGGGAACGGTGCCGGACCAGAAAGCAGGAGTAGCAGGTGAACTCGTCCTCAGCCTGGGGGACAATCTGTACGATCAGTTCCTCGGCAACAAATTCCCAGCCAGAGGCGATGGTGTCGGCCATGGCGTCGACCTCATCCAGTTCCTGGGCGATGCGGCGTGCACCAAGGGTGCTTGCGGATTGGAAGGCATGGAGGGATCCGTTCTGTGCGTCCTCGAGGTCGGAGAGTACTTCGTCGTAATCAGGTGCCACGTGGGCGTTTCTCTTTCTGTGGTTCTTATCCGACGGGGATGCAGACACGGGGCCGCCCTGCGGCAGGTGCGGCCAGTTCGCCTCGCCCGCGCCTAATCGAAAGTGACACCTTCTGTCGTGGATTTCGGCGACCCCGGGGCCGAACTGTGCCCTGACAAAGAAGGGACGAACCGTGCCCGCTCCTTAATTTCTTCCCTGAAGCTCTTGACAATGCCGTGGCCTTCCCCGTGGCCAAGCCGTGAAATAACGACCGGACCTCGGGGCAGGACGACCCGGAGGGTCTCTCCGGTGATTCTCTTACCCAGCGAAAGTGCTTCGATGGATCCGTGCGGGGCATCGAGGAGTGTCCCAGATCCGTGGCTGGACGCTTCGATGACGAGGAGGCGCCGGGTCGTAAGGACGATGTACCCTTCGGTCTCATCCAGGTGCCCCATCCCGATAGCTCGGATGGTTTCGTCTCGAGCCATCTCGCGAACGATGACACGTAGCGTGGTTGGTCCTCCCAGGGAGAGACCTGCCCTCAACGCGGAGTCCTCAAGACCGTGGTAGTACATGACACCCTCGGGCAGCTTTTCCTCGATACTGGCGAGATGGTAGTGGTTCAGCGGCCCGGAATCTCCTGTCCAGGCTATCTCTGCCCCTCGCGCGGAAGGCCGTACGGTAGCGGTAAGCCTCGCGGCTCGGCGTCGCTTGCGGAGGGAAAATGGTATCTCGATATTGATACGGTCCTCATCGGAGGACGTAGCCCTTAAACCTGATTCAACCGCAGCACCGCGGATGTGGTCCCGGGAGACGTCTGCACTTGTAAGCATCGTCCAAAGGACGGTTTCGGGAGCTGATGTCATCTGAATACTTTCCGTATATTCGTGGCGTTGGTTCTTCGGGGTGAGGCGTCGGTTCTTAACTGCCATGACTTTCGTCTTTTCCACTTGTTGACGACCGGTGCTGTCTCCATAGGGACCAGTCGGCTGGAAGAACGGACGGTCGTCCCACGAGGTAGCCTTGGGCGGCGTTCACTCCCAGCTCGGTAACCGTGGCTAGTTCAGACTGGCTTTCTATTCCCTCGGCGACAAGACTTGCACCGGTTTGTGATGCGAAGCTGACCATCGCCGCGCACAGGGCGCGCAGGTTGGCATCATTGTCGATTCCTGCCACGATTGACCGGTCAAGTTTGATCAGTTCTGGGCTGAGCCTAAGTATGTGGCGCATCGACGAGAACCCGTCGCCGGCATCGTCGATAGCTATGCGTAGGCCGGCGCTTCTGAGTGGGGCCAGCGCCGCTGTGAGACGTGCATAGTCAGCAACGGCTGTGCGCTCGGTCAGCTCCACGACGATGCGCCCGGGTTGCAGGCCCGAGCCCCTCACGATGTCACTTAGCCTCGGATCAAGGCATGCCGCCGGCGAGAGATTGACGGCAATGTAGAGATGCCCGGGGAGATCCACTGCAGCACGCAATGCTGTCTCCAGGGCAAGGAATTCGAGATCGGCGCCCCGGCCGGCTGAATCCGCCTCAACAAACCATTGATCCGGAGACCTGAGGGGAGAGCTGACGAAGCGAGTGAGCGCTTCGGCGCCGACAATATCGCCGGTTGCCAAATTCTGGATCGGCTGAAACGCCGTTATCAATGTCCGGGTGGCGAACAGGCGATCAAGGCGCGCTCTGATTTCCCGGCTCGCCGGTCTGTGCGCCGCAGAGTCAGCCAGCGGGCGGGCGATTCCCTCGAATCCTGATCTTTCGCTGTCCCCGTCGGACCGGGGCCTGCCGACGACTTGGAGGTTCAGGCGGTGCCCGCCCCGGTGACGCGCGGAAAGCACAAGACCTTCCCGACCAGCGCGTGCATCTGGCATTCGTGCGGCCCTCACGTCGGCGAGGTCGACTATGAGACTGCACGGGCGTCCCAGCAGCTCGGAGGGTTCATAGCCGACCAGTTCCCGGCTTGCTCGGCTGGAGAATGTAAACCGGCCGTCGGCTCCCACCGCCCAAAGCCACTCCCGGGTTGCGCCCATGACCATGTCCAGGAGGCTCGCGGTACGTGACGCCTCGAGCTGATCGCGGCGCTGTTGCCGAACGAGATACCAGACCCCATGTAGGACGATCGGACCGAGCAGGATCGAGGCGAGCGTGAAAACTATCGCGGGGAAGTTGCTGCCGCCCCATGGCTTAGAACCAAACAGGAGTGGAAAGAGTATTGACCAGGCCGATCCCAGCTCAAGGGACAGAAGGGCGAGCAGCCATCGACCGGCCCGTGTTGTCCGAGGTTGGGCGTTGTCAGCCGGCGCTGGAGACGTGACCGTCGGGCGCCGACGACGTGATGTGCCCAAAAACAGGTTATGCCGCTGCATCAGTCTTGATGGCACTGTGCTGATGTATCGCGTCTGGTGACATGCGGGTCTTCTTCTTCCGTGCTCTATTCGGTAGTAGGTCAGCATCGGCAGATGTCCGCCTACGCCAGCCGTGACGCGGCAGGGAATGTCCAGGATCGGGGCGGCCGGACCCCGTTCTTGACAGCACTGTCCCGGTCCTGGGTGAGATCCCGTTCCTTCCGGTTCGGGTGGCGCTCGTAGGCAGTTCGCTTTCGCGGCCGGTGTCCCGGGAAGGGAACCACATGTGCAGCGCGGAAGGGTCGTTATGAATCGCGGCGCCGGGCCATGGCGCGACGAACGACCCACCCGTCCGGCCGTAGTTGCCAGGTCGAAAGCTGTTTGACCGATTTCAAAATCCTACGGTTGATGGTCGCGCCAAGCAGGGGACAAGTGGCCCAAAGTGTGCATTCTTTACTCCCGGACCGATCACTTCGTGCAGGAGTCCCGCCAACCGAACCCGGGTCGGTGTGCACACCCGGGACTATCCCCGGTTTTGTTGACTCTCGACGGTCAGGCGGCGAAGATGCTCCAGGACGCTTCATGGGACGCGCCAGGCGCGAGCCGCACGAGGTTCTGGCCGCTGTTGAATGCATCCGGCGGGCAGGTCATGGGTTCCACGGCCAGTCCCAGCCTGTTGGGACAGGGCGGCTGCTTATCGGCTGTGTGCACCTGCAGCCAGGGGCTGTTCCGGTCCCATTCCAAGCCGACGCCGGTCCCTCCCGGGTCGCGGGCAATCAGCCGTGCGCGGCCGTCCTCGCCAAAGACGATGTCCGTGAAGGCGTGGTCGATCTCCGTGGCGCCGATGACCCGGGGAGCCCGGAAATCGTACTCGTGGCCCTCAACCGGGCGAATAGCCCTTGGCAGCAGACGGTCGGGAGTCACTTCCAGGAGTTTCCCGGCGGGGAACTGAAGTATCCATTCATCCAGCGGGGCAGGGCCGGCGAGCAAGTACGGATGCGGGCAGACTCCGTAGGGAGCTGTCATGCGGCTTGAGTTGGTCGCCGTCACGCTGGCATGAAGTCCGTCCTCGTCCAGCCGGTAGCTGGCAGTGACGTTGAGCATGAACGGGTACCCGGGGGCCGGGCCGACGCAGCAGCCGAGGACCACGGCGGAGTCGGAGTGCTCCTTCAGGGTCCAGTCGAGCGGGAAGACCAGACCGTGCAGGGCACAGTCCCGTCCGACCTCATTGACGGGCACCTGGTAGTCGACCCCGTCGAAAGTGTACTTCCCGTCTGCGATGCGGTTGGGCCACGGGGCCGCAATGATGCCCCGGTAGTCCGGGATGGGCGCCTCGGCGTCGAAAGGAACTATGAGGTCCCGGCCCCGGAACGTCAGCTGCCGCAGGGCCGCTCCGCGCTGGACTACTGAGGCAGAGTAGTCCCCTGAAACCAGCCGGAATTCCTCGCCGTTCACAGCCCGCCGGCCAGCTTGTAGTAGGCGGCGTTCCAGGCAAGTTCCTTCTTGAACTGTTTGATGGTGGTGTCCTCATCAATGGTGAGCAGCTCCGTCTGGGCGATTTCCGCGAAGTCCTCGAACACGTCCATGCCCACCTGGGTGGACAGGACGGTGTGGTGCGCCGCCCCGGCAGTGAGCCAGGCGGCTGCGGAGGTGGCGAAGTCCGGCTCGGGCGACCAGAGTGCGCGGGCTACCGGCAGGTTGGGCAGGGGCTCGTCAAGGTCCACGACGTCGACGGCGTTTGCCACGAGGCGGAAGCGGTCACGCATATCGGACAGCGCCACCACGACGCCCGGTCCGGCATCGGTGTCGAAGACCATGCGGACCGGGTCTTCCTTGCCGCCGATGCCCAGCGGGTGGATCGCGACCCGGGGTTTGGAAGCGGTCAGGGACGGGCAGACCTCAAGCATGTGCGCGCCGAGAATCTTCTCCTGGCCCGGGGCGAGGTGGTAGGTGTAATCCTCCATGAGCGAGGCGCCGCCGGGCAGGCCCGCGCCCATGACCTTGGCGGCGCGGACCAGGATCGCGGTCTTCCAGTCCCCCTCGGCGCCGAAGCCGTAGCCGTCGGCCATGAGCCGCTGCACTGCCATGCCGGGGAGCTGGCGCAGTTCGCCGAGGTCCTCGAAGGACGTGGTGAACGCCGCGGAGCCGTTGGCCTCGAGGAAGGACCGCAGGCCCAGTTCGATCCGGGCGCTGTAGCGCAGGGACTCGTGGCGGGCGCCGCCGGCCTTCAGTTCCGGGGCCACGTCATATAGGCGCTCGTACTCCGCGACCAGGGTGTCGACGTCGGCCTCCGCCGCGCCGTGCACGGCGTCGGCAAGTTCATTGACCGACCAGGTGTTGACCGAGACGCCGAAGCGCAGCTCGGCCTCGGTCTTGTCCCCTTCGGTGACGGCCACGTTGCGCATGTTGTCGCCGAAGCGGGTCAGCTTCAGGGTCCGGACGGCCGCCCAGCCGGCCGAGGCGCGCTGCCAGGATCCCACCTGGCGGGACACCTCCGGGTTGGACACGTGTCCGACGACGGTTTTGCGCGGAACGCCCAGGCGTGACTGGATGTAGCCGAACTCACGGTCGCCGTGCGCGGCCTGGTTCAGGTTCATGAAGTCGAAGTCGATATCCGCCCATGGCAACTCGACGTTGGCCTGCGTGTGCAGGTGCAGGAGCGGTTTGCGGAGCAGGTCCAGGCCCTGGATCCACATCTTGGCCGGGGAGAACGTGTGCATCCACGCGGTCACGCCGATCACGGAATCATCGGAATTGGCTTCCAGGGCGGTGCGGCGGATGGCGTCCGAATCCGTCAGCACCGGCTTCCAGACGACTTTCACCGGGACGTCGGCAGACCCGTTCAGCGCGTCCGCGATCTCCTGGGACTGGGCGGCGACCTGCTTCAGGACATCTTCACCGTAGAGGTGCTGGCTGCCGGTGAGGAACCAGACCTCGTAGTGGTCAAGGGACGTGTTGTTGGCGTGGGACATGGTGGGCTCCTGGGATAGGAAAGGTCGTTGGACGGGGCGCCGGGCCCGCTTGGAAGTGCAGTGGCCGGGCGCCCCGGGCTTGTGGGGTTCGGCTACCGTCCGTAGACGTTCTGGTAACGGGCGTAGAGCGAGTCGATCTGGGCGGGATCGATCGGCAGGGGATCGCCCAGCTGGCGGGCGACGTGGACGGTGCGGGCCACTTCCTCGCACATCACGGCCGCCTTGACCGCGGAGCGGGCGTCCTTGCCGATGGTGAAGGGGCCGTGGTTTTGCATCAGGACCGCCGGGGAGTTGGAGGCCTGCAGGGTCTCCACGATGCCGCGGCCGATCGAGTCATCTCCGATCAGCGCGAACGGCCCCACCGGGATCGTCCCGCCGAACTCATCCCCCATCATGGTCAGCACGCAGGGGATCGCCTCTCCCCGGGCCGCCCAGGCAGTAGCGTAGGTCGAATGGGTGTGCACCACTCCCCCGACTTCCGGCATATGCCGGTACACGTAGGCGTGCGCCGCGGTGTCCGAGGACGGCGACAGCCCCGGGTTGCTCCATTCGGATGGTTCACCGCCTACGCCGGTACGATCGCCGACAGGAAGCGAAGTCACCGGCGTGCCGTACAGGTCCGTGACCACCATGAGCTCAGGGGTGAGCTCATCGTAGGAGACACCGGAGGGTTTGATGACCATGAGATCGTGGCCGGGAACCCGGGCGGAGACGTTCCCGGCGGTCCACACCACCAGCTGGTAGCGGGTCAGTTCCGCGTGGAGTCCGCACACTTCCTGCCGGATCCGGGCGATGGACTCCTGCAGCGCGCTCATGCGGAGGCTCCGGCACCGGCGAGGGCCCTGACGGAGTTGCGCTGGATGGCCTTGAGCCGGCGCATGACGTCGTTGGTTCCCCTGCCGAAGTAGTCGTGGAGCGTCCGGTATTCGCGGAACAGTTCCTCATAGGCGGTGACGTTTTCCGGGATGGGGGTGTAAACGGAGCCCGGCTCTGATCCCATGGCGGCCGCTGCGGTCCGGATGTCCGGATACTTCCCGGCCGCGACGGCCGCGTGGATGGCCGATCCCAGGGCCGGCCCCTGGGCGGAGCCGATGGTGGAGAGCTGCAGGCCCGTGACATCGGCGTAGATCTGCATCAGGAGCCTGTTCTTCAGCAGCCCTCCGGCGACGATGAACTCCTTCACCGGTACCCCCGAGTCCCGGAAAGCGTCCACGATGGTGCGGGTACCGAAGGCCGTGGCCTCCAGCAGCGCCCGGTAGGTGTCCTCGGGGCGGGTGGCCAGCGTCTGTCCGACAATCAGGCCGGAGAGTTCATGGTCCACCAGCACGGAGCGGTTTCCTGAGTGCCAGTCCAGCGCGATCAGGCCGTGTTGTCCGATCGCCTGGCTGGACGCGAGCTCGGTGAGATATTCGTGGATGTCCAGGCCGGCGGCAGCCGCGGCTTGGTGGTATGCCGGCGGGACGCCGTTCTTGGTAAACCAGCCGAAGATGTCCCCCACCCCCGACTGCCCGGCCTCATAGCCCCAGAGCCCGTCCACGATGCCGCCATCGACGACGCCGCACATGCCGGGCACTTCCCGCAGCTCGGTCCCGTTCATGACGTGGCAGGTGGAGGTGCCCATGATGGCCACGAGCTGTCCCGGGTCGACCGCCTTGGCTGCCGGAGCGGTGACGTGGGCGTCAACGTTGCCGACCGCGACGGCGATCCCCTCTGGCAACCCTGTCCAAGCGGCGGCTTCGGCAGTCAGGTAGCCGGCGGCATCGCCGAGCCGGCCGATGGTGTGTTCCAGCTTGGTGGACACGAAGTCCTTGAACTGCGGGTTCAGCGCGGCGAGGAAGTCTTCGGACGGATAGCGGCCGTCCTGGTAGATCCCCTTGTAGCCGGCCGTGCAGGCATTGCGGACGTAGTTGCCGCTCAGCTGCCAGACAATCCAGTCCGCGGCTTCCACCCAGCGGTCCATCGCGGCGTAGCTCTCGGGGTCCTCCTCGAGCAGCTGCAGCCCCTTGGCGAATTCCCATTCGGAGGAGATCAGGCCGCCGTAGCGGGGCAGCCAGCTTTCCCCCCGTTCGGCAGCCAGGGCGTTGATGCGGTCCGCCTGCGGCTGCGCGGCGTGGTGACGCCACAGCTTCACATAGGCGTGCGGCCTGTCCGCGAAGCCCGCCACTTCACTGAGCGGGGTGCCGTCGGCCTTGACCGGAACCATGGTGCAGGCCGTGAAGTCCGTCGCGATCCCGACGACGTCGGAAGGATCGATGCCGGCGGCGGCGACCGCCGCGGGCACAGCCTGGCGCAGGACCTCCCGGTAGTCATCGGGCACCTGGAGCGCCCACTCGCCCGGAAGCCGGATGCCGGCGGCGCCCGCGGTGTCCTCCGGAAGTTCGCCGGTGACCACAGCATGCGGGTAGTCGAAGACCCCGCTGCCCAGTTCCTTGCCGTCCCGGACCCGGACGACGACGGCCCGCCCGGAAAGCGTGCCGTAGTCCACGCCAATGACAAATTTTTCGGTTCCGTCCACTGAGACGTCCATGAATCCTCCAAGCAAAACACCCGTCGACTCCACGGGCTGGAATGTGTGTTAGCGCTAACAATATTTGCCGAAAAATGTCCCGGGCCCCGGTGGCGGTGCGAGGACTCCGGGACCCTCGCCCTGCCATGGGCACTGTCGGGGGCATCGGCCTCCGTGGGCACAAACTCGATGGCACGGCACCAAATCGGGGACGTGGTGTCGGCCGGGGTGCGCGATACGCGCACCCCGGCCGGGCTCCCAACCTAGGCTTTGTAGCCGGCCGGCGGCGTGAGCACGCCGCGCTCGATGAGTTTTTCGATGTTGGCGGCCCGTGTTGAGTCTTCCCGGGCGAGCCATCCCTCGCCCGGGGGGGCCTCGAGGTACTGGTTCTTCGGGTAGATCGGGTTGTCGTAGATGACCCGGTACTGCTCGGTGCGCAGGTCCTTGACCTGGTTGTACAGGCCGTTCGACACCCGGGCCCGGCGGAGGGCTTCGATGTCGATCGTGGTGCAGACGAACGAGTCGCCCGACGTCCAGCCCTGCTGCTTGGTCAGGATCTGGCCCCGGGGGCCGACAATCATGGACTGGCCGCCGAACAGGTCCTGCATGCTTCCGTCCTCGCGGACCTCGGGCCCCAGGTTCGGGGCGACGACGTACGCGGAGTTGAACATGGCGTGCGCACGGTTCTGCAGCTCCCACATGCCGTTCTGGACGGCCGGCTCGATCAGGGTGCCGCGGATAATGATCTCGGCGCCGTTCATGGCCAGGCCGCGCGGGACTTCGGGGTAGACACCTTCGTGGCAGATGGCGTACCCGATGTTGCCGATCTCCGTCTTCGCCACCGGGAAGATGGCGTCCATCGCGTTGCCGTTGCCCTTCTTTTCAATCCACTCGTCCCACACGTCGTGCGGGTTCATGTTGCCGAGCATGCCGCCCTCGTAGGCGTCACTGGTGGCCTTGCAGCGCTTGTAGATGATCTCGCCCTGCGGATCGATGATGAACGCGACATTGAAGTGGCGGTCCGGGAAGTCCTCGTCCTTGACCATGTACAGCTCGGCCGCGATATAGGTGTTCAGCTCCACGGCCTTCTTCGCCAGCTCGTCCGTCTCCGGACCCGGGATCGTCACGGCAAAGTGGCGCTCCTTCTCCCGGTTCCCCGGCGTGTTGGCAATCATGCCCTGGATCGCCATCTCCGGCAGGACAACCAGCCTGACCGGAGAGCCCTCCCAGGCCCCGACCATCACCGCCGTGTCGATGAACTCGTTGATGCGCTTGACGTTTGCAACACCGTCGCCGGGATTCTTCACATTGATAGTCCGCGGCGAAACCGCCACAACGACAAATGGATCGACCATTGTATTTCTCTCTTTTCTCTTCTTTGAGTATCTGAGTTAGCGCTAACTCAGGCTAGCCCGGTTTGGTAGAAATTTTCAAGACCTTGGTCTTCGCTTTTTAGGAAATGCGTTATGCCCTTTTAGCGACTCATGCCAAAGGGGCTGCCAAAACGGCATGAGTGTGGGAAGTCAGAGCCGCCGGTGTTGGCCCTAGCTTCGTGGCGGTGCCGTGGTATCGCGGAGAATCAGGCGCGGTTCCAGCAGAGGGATATCTCCCTCAGCCTCCTCTTTGATCATTGACAGTACGCGGCCTACAGCGATGTGGCCGATGGCTTCAAAATCAAGCCTTACTGTCGTTAGTGCCGGCCGAAAGTAGGGTGCTTCCTTGACGTCGTCGAATCCCACGACACTGACATCTCCCGGCACGTCCCGGCCGGCCTCGTCCAGGGCCTTGATCACCCCGAGCGCAAAGGGGTCGTTGGCCGCAAAGATCGCCGTGACGTCCTGCCTTGCGGCCAGTTCGCAGCCGACTCGGTATCCCTCGGCGGCGGACCAATCGGACGTTGCAAGCGGCGTGGGAATGACGCGTCCGGCCGCCCCCAGTTCCGCTGCCCATCCTTGGACCCGGGCGGATGTTGCCATCCACCCCGGGGGGCCCTGAACGTGCCACACTGTCTTGTGCCCGAGGTCCAGCAAGTGGCGGACCACCATCCGGGCTCCCTTTACCTCGTTGACGGAAACGCTATTCGGGCTCGGCTGCGATCCTTGCTGGAACGTCACCACGGGAACGCCGATGTCGAGGTCGTCGAGAACGGAAATTGCATCCAGCAGGGGCGCGAGCACGATCACGCCGTCAACGGTGTCCGAATTGATGGACTCGAATGCCGCCCTGATGTCTTTCCGTTCGAGGCTTGCCAGCGTGACTAAACGCGTCGCGTAGCCGTGCTGCCGCGCTTCCTCGGAAATACCGTACAGGGCCACCGTTGGTCCGAGGACCGACAGTTCGAAACTGACGACGCCGATGGTCATTGTGCGGTTGCTGGCCAGAGCGGCAGCCGCCGGATTTCGCCGGTACCGGAGCTGTTCGATTGCGTGCTGGACGCGTCGACGGATGTCGGGATCCACATTGGTTGCCCCCCGGACAACCCGTGACACCGTCTGCTGGGAGACACCGGCGAGCCGGGCGACGTCGGACATCCGGGGGGCCTTCGACCTGGAAGCCAGCCGCTCCCCGCGCCCGTTGAGGTTTCGGGCGTCTGAGGGCGCGGAAGTCGGGGACACACCTCCATTATCCCCGGCTATCCCCGACAGACCAGTGAGCGCGGCTCCTGTCGGCGCGCCCCTCATCAGGGACGCCGGTACCTCAGGACTTCGGGATGCTGATCGTACGGCCACTCTGCCCCCTCAACCATGTACTTGCGGGTCGTGTAGCTGCCGTCCATGGTGGACGCCAGCGACGGGGGCCCGTCGAACCCGATGACGCCCCAGCCGACCCTGTTCTCGTTGCCGCCGTACACCGGGTCACCGTAAAACCCCTGACGGGTGTTGAGCACCAGCAGCGGGAAGAACTCGAGAAAGTCCTCATTGACAGGTTGGTTGCCTGCCGGGGCGCCCCCGAGCCCGGCTTCGGAGTGCTCCAGTGAGAATGCGCTTGGCTTCGATGCCCCCGATAGGGTCTCGAGCACCGCGTCCTGGTCCGCCTCCGAAAGCCCGAGGAACTCGACGTCAGCGCGCTCCTTCGCCAGGCGGTCCAACTCCACGACGCCTTCGCGGTAAAACTCCCGGCGCTGCTTGATGCGCTCCTGCCACGCCGCCTCGTCGCGGCCCTCCATCTGGAGGAACCCGTTCCCGTCTGCGGCCGGGAAGATGAACTGCGTTCCGGCGAGCATCCGGTCAATGAAGCGCACCACTTTGGCTTCACGCGCGCCCGGGTGGTGGTCGGTCGGAATGATCCGCGCCGAGGCCGCCTCGATCGTATTCCACTCGTGCTCGGTGAAGAAGACCGGGCCGTCGACGTCCCGCGTTGAGATGGGCACCGTAGCCCATTCCGCCTGTCCCATGTGACAAACGTCCTTTCGTATCCTGTGAAGCCTGAATTAGTTTTCGGACCAGCCGTGGCGGTCGACCTGGAGGATGCGGTCCGAGCACCGCCAGGCGTTGGCCATGATCGTCAGGGCCGGGTTGATGCCGGTGGCGGTCGGGAAGAAGCTCGCGTCGAAAACGTAGAGGTTTGGTACCTCGTGCGAGCGGCACCACCGGTCGACGACGGACGTTGCCGGGTCGTTGCCCATGCGCGCGGTGCCCAGTTCGTGGGAGGTGTTGCCCGTGATCCGCTCCATGTTGACCGGGATGACCTTCTTCGCGCCGGCGGCCTCGAGGATTTCCCCGTTTTTGGCGACCTGCCAGCGTTCCTGGGCGAAGTCGTTGGAGTGGGGCGTGTGGGTAATGCGGGCTACCGGCAGGCCCCAGGCGTCCTTGACGTTGGGGTCAAGATCGACGCGGTTGTCCTCGACCGGCAGATCGTGCAGCAGGACGCCGATCTTCATGCTGTGGTTGAAGAACTCGCGGTCTGCATCCTTCGCCGCCTGGCCCCAGGTGGGCCGGCCGGGGAAGCTCCAGTTCACCGGGTGGCCGATCATCGACGGGAAGATCAGCGACCCGAGAATGTGGCCGCGGCTCTCGTCCGTCTCGTAGAAGTCGAACGAACACAGGCTCATGTAGTGGCCCGCCCACCCGTACAGCGGGTCGCTAACCTCACGGTCAAACAAGCCAACCGAGAATGAGTACTGATGGAAGGTCGCGTTCTTGCCGACCATGCCGTTGCCGTTGCCGAGTCCGTCCGGGAAGAGCCCGGACTTGGACATGAGCAGCAGGCGCGGGGTCTCGATGCCGCCGCCACAGACAATCACGGCTTTCGCGTGCTGGACGAATTCGTCGCCGTCCCCGTCCTGGTAGCGGACACCGGTGGCGCGGCCGTCCTTGCCGACGAGTATCTCGCTGACATAGGAGTCGGAGCGGAGGTCATAGCGCCCGGTCGCGACCGCGTCCGGAATGAAGCTGATCAGCGTCGATGACTTGCCGCTGCCCGGATCCGGGTACTGCTGCCAGAAGCCGTTCTCGCTGAAGGGCTGGCGGCCCCGGTAGGGTTCGGTGACCATGCCCTGCGGCATCGGGAAGGTGCCATGGCCGAGCTTGGACATCGCGGTGGCAAAAGTCCGCCCGATCTGGCTCAGCGGTGACGGCTTGGTCGGGTAGCCGCGGCTGCGCCACGCCTCCCACTTGTTCGCCCCCGCCAGGCCCGAGGTGCCGAACTCCCACTCAACGCGCGTGTAGTACGGCTCCAGCTCGTCATAGGAGATTGGCCAGTCGACCAGGCTCGCGCCCGGAACATCGCCGTGCAGGCTGCGCAGCTTGAAATCGCTCTCGGCCATGCGCGGCACCATGCCGCCCCAGTGGGTGGTGCCGCCGCCGACGACCTGCGGCGTGGCGGAGAAGTTGGTGATTTCCGCCTCGACCTTGTCATTGGGGCGGTAGGTCCGCGGTTTGATCTTCGGATCCTGCCAGATGAAATTCCGGTTGAGGAACTTGAGCTCGTCTCCCGAGGCGTGCTCGGGCTTTAGCCAGGGCCCACGCTCGAGCCCCACCACCTTCAGGCCCGCTTCGGACAGCACCTTCGCTGCGGTTGCCCCGCCGGCGCCTGCGCCGACGATGACGACATCTACGGGCTCAGGCTGCTTCTTCCTGGTCATTGCTTCGTTTCCTTTCGTAAATTCCTGCTGCTCGTCCCGGCAGTCAGACCGTCACGGCTTCGATGCCGTTCCGGCCCTCGCGGGCAAGGGGCAGGAGCTGGTCCCAGAGTTCCTGAGGGATGTCATGGTTGAGCAGGCCGAGGGTCTCCTCGACCCGGCCCGGCTGGGACATTCCAACGATGGTGGACGCGACGCGCTCGTCCCGCACGGAGAACTGCAGGGCCGCAGCAGCGAGCGGCACACCGTGTTGGGCACACAGCGCTTCCATGCGCAGGACCCGGTCGATCGTCGCCTGGTCGACCGGTGCGTAGCAGTACCGCGGGACGGCGCGCGGTCCCTTCACCAGCATCCCGCCGCCGAACGGGGCTGCGTTCACGAAGGCCACTCCGCGCCGGCCTGCTTCTTCCAGGAGCGGCTCGGCCGTCTGCTCGACGAGCGTGTAGCGGTTGTGGCTGATGACGGCGTCGAACGCGTCCGTCCCAAGGTACTTCAGCTCGAGGTCGATGGGACCTCCGGCTACGCCCAGATACTGGATGACGCCCTGGTCGCGGAGGTCGATGAGGGCCTCCAGCGGACCTCCCTTGGCCACTCCCTCCTCGAACGAGATCTTCTCGGGGTCGTGGAGGTACACGAGCTGGAGCTTGTCCAGGCCGAGACGCTCGAGGCTCTCCTCGACGGACCGCCGCACGCGGTCGCCGGAGAAGTCTGTGGTGCCGGGAATCGGATCGACCTTGGTGGCGACCACGTATCCCTCGGGGATGCCGCCGCGCTCGGCGATCGCCCGGCCGATCCGCTCTTCACTGGCGCCGCCGCCGTACTCGTTGGACGTGTCGATGAAGGTGAACGGCCCGTCGAAGACGCGTTGGATCGTGGCGACGGCGGTGTCCTCATCGACCTCGTAACCGTACTGGGCGGGGAAGCTCCCGAGCGCACTCGTGCCGACACAGACCTCTGAGACGGTCAGATCGGTGCGACCGAAGGGACGAATGGACATGAAATTCCTGCTTTCTGAGGCTGGACGAGCTAAAGATGGTTGGCGGACTAGGCCGGCTGGGTACGCCGGAAGTGTCTGGAGAAGAAACCGGAAATCCTCTGGACGCCGCCGGCGCTGGAAAGGAAGACGGCCAGGACGATCACGGCTCCCTTGATCACCAGCTGCGGCTCCGAGGAGATCCCTACGAGGTTCATGATGTTGATGATCGTGGTCAGGATGAACACGCCGATCACCGCGTTCAGGGGGTCGCCCTTGCCTCCCATGAGGGACGCTCCACCCACGACGACGGCCGCGATGGCGTCAAGTTCGTAGCCGACGCCGATGAGCGAGCTTCCTTGCCTCAGTTGTGCGGCTGCGATAAGCCCTGCGAGGCCGGCCAGCACCCCGGAGATGGTGTACGTGAGGATCAGGTTCCGTGCGACCGGTAGCCCCGAAAGCCTGGAGGCCTCAGGGTTGCCGCCGATTGCGTACAGCGAGCGGCCAAACGTCGTGTATTTCGCCACGAGCGCCGCGACCACGGCGACGATGATGAAAATCAGGACCGGGTTGCGGACGCCAAGGAAGCTGCCGCGGGAGAAGGCCTGAATGAACGGCTGGTCGCGGATCTCGATCAGGCTCGTGGACTGGATGATGTAACTGAAACCCTTGACCGCGCTCATCATGGCCAGAGTCGCGATAAAGGGCGGGATGTTCAGCCACACGACGAGGATGCCGTTGATCACCCCGGCAATGGCGCAGCAGCCCAGCACGAACACGACGGAGACCCCAGCGGGCATTCCGGCCTGCAGGGTCAGTGCCGTGAGGACCGTGGACATGGCCAGGATCGAGCCCACGGAGAGGTCGATGCCGCCCGTCAGGACGACGAAGTACTGGCCGATGGCGAGTATGACGATGATCGATGCGGCGGTGATGACGTTTTCGGCGTTACGGAACGTCAGGAAGTCGTCCGAGACGTAGTAGCCCACCACGATAATCGCGAGGAGCACCAGGATGAGGTAGCTCTTCGGCAGGGCGCGCAGGGCGCCCGCCCGCAGACGCGAGCCGATGCTCGCTGAGGGGGAGGAAGTGTCACTGCGTTGGGGCAATGGTGACAGGGTCCGGGACATAGTTGTTCTCCTGGATAGAAAGTCTGGTGGATGGCGCCGTCAGGCGAAGCGTTCGAGAATGGCGTTGCCGGCGGGATCGATCTCGTCATGGTCAAGCTCTGCGACGACACGCCCGCGCGCCATCACGAGGACGCGGTCACACATCATCGCCTCCGTGATCTCCGAGCTCGCCACCACGACGGTGCCTCCGGCCTGCGCGAACTCGCGGATGAGCTCGTACATGTCTTCCTTGGCCCCGACGTCCACGCCGCGGGTGGGCTCGTCGCACACGAGGATGCGCGACTGGCGCACGAGCCACCGCGCCAGGATTGCCTTCTGTTGCGTCCCGCCGCTTAGCGTCTTCAGGGGTTGGGTTACCCCGGAGACCTTCATGCCGAGGCGGTCGACCATGTCGGCGGCGACGCTGCGCTCCCGCCGAGACTGGATTACACTCAGCCGGCTGAACTGGGGAAGGCTGGCCAGGGTGATGTTGCCGGCGACCCCCATATCCGGGATGAATCCCGCAGCCTTCCGGTCCTGCGGCAGCAGGCCGATGCCGTGGCGGATCGCGTCCCGCGGCGCACGGAAGTCCACCGCCTGCCCGTCGACGCTCATCTCTCCGGAAGTGCGCTTCCGTGCACCGGCTATGAGGCCTGCCAGCTCGGACTGGCCGCTCCCAATGAGTCCGGAGAGACCGAGGACCTCGCCTTCGCGCAGCTCGAACGAGACCTCGTCCACGGACCCGCGCTCGGAGATGTTGCGGGTGGAGAGGATGACACGTTCGCGGGCGCCGGGGCCAAGGCGTGGCGAGCGTTCTCCGCGGAGCGCGGCGTCGGCAATGGACCCTTCCAGGCTCTTTCCCACCATCGCCGTGACGACGTCGGCCGGCTTGGAATCTGCCGTCTTCAGGTCCGCGGCATTCACACCGTCGCGCAGCACAGTCACGGCGTCGCAGAGCGAGAAGAGCTCGTCCATGCGGTGCGAAATGTAGAGCAGCGTTACGCCCTGCTCCGAGAGGGACTTCAGGACGGTGAAGAGCCGCTCAACGTCGGGCATCGGCAACGTCGACGTGGGCTCGTCCAGCAGGAGGACCCGCGCGTCCTTGTGGAGCGCCTTCGCGAGTTCCACCGCTTGCTGCTCTGCAGTGGAGTAGCTGCCCACGGGGCGCCGCACGTCGAGGTCGAAGCCCACCCGGTCGAGGGCCGCTCGCGCTTTGGACTGCATCCGCTGCCAGTCCACGGCCGCACCGCGGCGCAGCGGCAACTGGCCGAGGAAGATGTTCTCGGCCACCGACAGTGAGGGCACGAGCGAGAGTTCCTGGTAAATGGTGTGGATGCCAGCCTGCTGGGCATCCATCGGATCCCGGAAGCGCTGGAGCTCGCCACCCAGGCGGATGCTCCCCGTGTCCGGGGACTCGGCCCCGGAGAGGATCTTGACCAAGGTGGACTTGCCGGCCCCGTTCTGCCCGGCAAGGGCGTGGACCGAGCCGCGGCGGACGCTGAAGCTGACACCCTTCAGCGCGTTCACGCCGGGGTATGACTTCGTGATGCCGTGGAGTTCGAGTTCTGGGGCACCTGACTGCGATTCCCCTGCCGTCCCGGTGGCAGGTGCCACCGGGACCGGGTTGTTGGCGGGCATAATTGTTCCTTATCTAGGACTTCGGGGCAGAGCGGGGCCGGCTGCAGATCGCTTGTCGAGCCGGCGGACGTTAGTCCTTGGCCCGGACGTAAGTGTCCGTGGGGACGTAGTACTTGGCCGCGTCGGCGGGCGTGACTACCGTCGTGTCGATGTAGTTCGTCTTGCTTGGGCACTGCGACTGGTCGCCCTTTGCCGCGGCGATCGCCATGCGCACGGCTGCGGCTCCCTGATCCCACGGCTGGTTGGACGCGTCAGCCTGGAGCGGGCCCTTCGGGTTGTCCACCATTTCCTTGATGGCTCCCATGCCGCCGTCATAGCTGGCCATGATAATCCCGTCGCCCCAGAGACCAGCCTGCTGCAGGCCTTGGACTATGCCACCGTGCATGACATCGCTCATGCTGTAGACGACCTTGAGGTCTGGATTGGCTGTGGCGACGTCGCGGATAGGGGCCAGCGCCTTGTCCGGCTTCCACTCTCCGTACTTCGTGTCAAGCTTCACAGTGGTCACACCGGGGTGCTTTTCCATTACACGGTTCCAGCCGGCCATGAAGCCGTTGAAGCGAAGGTCGCTCAGCACGTCTCCCGGGAAGCCGCCGATGCCCACTATCTTGATTTGCCCGCTGTCGCCGTACTTCTCGAGCGCCTTCTTTGCGGCTACATCGCCGGCAAGCGCGCCGGTTTTCTCCTGGTCCTCCGCGACGTAGCAGAACATGTCCGGAACCAGAGACTTATCAACGCTCGAGTTGACAGTCACAACCGGGATGCCCGCGTCCTTCAGCGCCTGAATCGAGGGGCCAACGCCCAACGGGTCATTCGGGTTCATGACGACGACGTCCACGCCCTTTGTGATTAGGGTCTGTACGTCCGCGTTTTGCCGCACAGTGTCACCGTTGGCGTCCAGCAGCTCGAGCCGCGCCCCGACCTTGCTGGCCTCGGCCTGGCCGCCCTCGACCAGGGTCTTCCACCAGTCACTGCCACTGATGCCGCGCTGGCTCCAGCCGATGACCAATCCCTTGCCTGTTGCTTTCTCCCCGCCGTCAGCAGCCGTTGCAGCACCGCTCTTGCACCCGGACAGCCCGAGTGCGGAGACCGTCAGGATCGAAGCGCACAGCGCGACAGTGGCGAGCCTTCGCCTCCGACGGACCACAGTTGTACTCCTCCGCATAAACAACACTCCCTTGTGTATTTGACCGCCCCGCCGTCGGGGCTATGTGAGTCAAGTTACACGTGAGTTAGCGCACTATCAATGGCTTGCTGGAAATATGTCCAAGATTAGCTTCGCTCGGGTTTTCAGCCGCCAAGTAGGCTTATATTTAGGGGATGATCCCACCAGCTCCAACGCTGAGCGACAATGAAGTCCAGCGGGTTATCGCTAACTCATCGGTCCTTCTAAGCCCGGGTGCCGTTGAAACGGCGGGACGAGTGAGAACCGGGTCTGTCCGGTGCGGCGGATCCCCTGCGGGGCCGGCGCGTAGGGAGCAGCAGCCAGGTCGCCTTGGAGCGGGTGCCGGCACAGGCCCGCTCCTGCCCGGGGAAGCATTCGAGCCTGGCCTGCACAACGACTAACCGTCCACCCCGGTGGGCGAAAAGAATCAGCAGGTGCCGGGCCGGCCTCAAATCAAAATTCTACGGCTGGCCACATTGGGAGACGACTGCGTTTCGTGCAGACTTCGAGGACATATTGGCCATTCTGTGCACAGAGGACCGGGCGGCTGATCCACCCCGGCGCCATCCTGGAGTCCTCAAGGTCTCGCGCCGCCGGGATCTCGGGAACGTCAGCAGCCGGGCGGCCTGTATTCGTAGGTTCCCGCATCGGCCGCGCCCTGGCCCTGGCAGTCGGCGCCCTGGGTGGCGGTCCTGCCGTCCAGGTCCGCGGGGAAAGGACTCGCCCCGGCCCGATCGATGGCAGGGCTCCCCGCGGCGAGGTGGAGGTCCGCGGGCGCGTTCACGAAGCCGGCAGGTTCGGTGGTGGACGTGGCGCTGGGAACGATATTGGTGGGGCCGTTGAGGACATTGCTTTCCTCGGTCCAGCCGGAGCCGTCCATCCACAGCGAGTTGCGGACCGCCACAAGGATGTTGGCCCTGATGACCGTGGACTTCGGGCAAGAGGCGTGGCAGACGACCGCCTGGGAGTCCTGGCCGTCCAGCCACACGGTGTTGTGCTCGAACGTGGTGCCGTTGGTCGGGCCGAAGGAGGAAGTATCGCCGCGGGCGATCAGCCCCATGGCCTGGGCACAATCAGGCACGCAGGTGGCCCTGATGAGGTTGTAGCTGTACGTATTGCCGTCGGCGGTGCCACTCCGGCCGCGGCCGATTTCGGAGAAGACGTTGTTGTCCACCGCCACGTTGTGGTGGATTTTGTTCCGGTTGCCGTTATAGATCTCGAATGCGCTGCCGTCATGGCCGAAGTCATAGGACAACGCGGTGGAACCTGCGACGGTGTTGCCGGAGAATTCGTTGTCGCTGCCGTTGATGAGGAAGCCGAAGGCACCGGAGTCGTCGCTGCAGTCCACGGCGGCTTTAGTGTCGCAACCCGTCCCCGGGGTATTGACGTTCATGATGTTGTTATCGGTGACCGTGTTGTTGACGTAGCTGCCGAAGTCGGAGCCCTCGCTGACCTTGATGCCCGCGGCGTTGTTCCGCGCGGCAGAGTTCCGCACGAGGTTGTGGTTCCCGTAGATGCTGATGCCCGCATAACCGCACGAGTCCGCCTGCAGGCCGTCCACAGCAATGAAGCTCCCGTCCAACCTGACGCAGGTGCCCTGCAGCCCTCCCGTGATGACTGGCAGCTCCCCGGTTCCGTAGGCATTGAATGTGATTCTGAGCCGGGTGGTGCCGCTCCTGCTGACTGTGAGGCCGCCGGAGAACACGTCACCGCGGCGGAAGCTGACGGAGTCGCCGGGATGCAGCACCGCGGCGTTGACCTTATCGAGGCTCGCCCACGCGGACTCGGGCGACGCCCCGTCGTTGCTGTCGCGGCCGTCCGCGCTCACGTAATACGTGGCCCCGGCCGCCGACGCCGGCGCAGAGGCGCCGCCCAGCAGGCCGCCCAGGAACAGCAAAATGACCAGTGTGGCGGCGGCTGTGGGCCTGATCTTCATGGATGCACCTGGGTTCTCGCCATGTATCCGCGGATATCCGGGTGCCGCTGCGCTCCGCGTCCGGCGGAGCGCAGCGGCACCCTGAGTGGCTTAACGCTATGAGGGCGCCAGATCCAAGTCAATGAATCCGGCTCGGGCAGCGCCCAGCCCGGCAAGCACCTTCCGGCCAGGGCCGTCCCTAGGGTCCCGCCACGGCGGCAATGTCCAGCGGGGTAGTCCGGCAGCATCCCCCGACGAGCCGGGCACCGAGGGAACGCCAGATCGGCGCCCCCTCGGCGAGGCTTGCCGGCGCTGGAGTGTCGCGGCCAGCCAGGCTGCCCGCGTCCCTGCCACCCGTCACGGCCGGCCCCCACGTTTTGGTGACTGCGTCATAGCTTTCGCCGGAATTTGGGTACGCGATCAGGGGTGTGTCGGTGGCTTTGCCCAGAGCCCGCAGGGACGGGGAGACCAGCCCCAGCGGCACACAGTTCACGCCTATCGCCACCACGAGCGGTTGCCCGCTGAAGAAGTTTGCCACCTCAGCCAGAGGCGTACCGTCGCTGATGTGCCCGCCGTCCCGCAGCGTGAAGGAGAACCAGGATTCGACGTCGAACTCTTTCACGAGTGCCAGCAGCGCGTCGGCCTCCGGCAACGACGGCAGGGTTTCACAAGCGAGGAAGTCCGCTCCGGCCTCCACCAGCGCCGCAATCCGGGGGCGGTGGAATTCCATGAAGTCGTCGCGGCTGAGAACGTAGTCGCCCCGGTATTCGGATCCGTCCGCGAGGTACGCCCCGTAGGGCCCGACCGATCCTCCAATGAGCAGGGGGCCGGCATCCGCATTTTCGGCCAGGTACTCGCGGCGTGCTTCGTCGGCCAGGCGCACGCTCAAGGCCACCAGCCCCAGGGCTTCTTCCTCGTCGATGCCGCGCCGGGCAAATCCCAGGGGTGTGGCCTGGTAGCTCGCCGTGATGGCGGCCGTAGCTCCGGCGCGGAAGTAATCGTGATGGACGCGCTTGATCAACTGCGGCTGTTCCAGCAGTACTTTTGCCGACCACAGAGGGTCTTCCAGGTTGCAGCCGTGCGCCTCCAGCTCGGTGGCGAGGGCACCGTCCACTGTGAGGTTCGCTCCGGAATTGAGGAGGAGGGAGAGCTTTGCGTTAGTAGGCATCGTTTGGGGCTCCAAGCGGTTCGGTTCGTTGTTGACTGCCATGCGGACGCGACGCCTCGTGGTCCGGCAATGCAAGCTAGCACACCGTCGGGCGACACGGTCATCACCCCAAGTGTGCGTAATAAGCATTTTTCAATGCTTGTAATGAACATCACTCTATGCCACCATGGCATCCAGAACACCTTTTGTGACCCCGCAGGAAGAGGCATCCCTTGAAAATTGAAATGAAAGCAGTACGCAAACTGCGCGTGCATTGGCCCATAGCCTCGGAAACGCTCGCCCGGCTCAGCAAAGGAGACGCAGACGCACTAAAGGACGAGGCAGGCATCGCGGCGCTGCTCCAGGCCCTGTCGGAATCCCCGGATCTAGGAGATTTTGGCAACTACCGGCATGTCTTCGAATCCGGAGTCGGTTTCGAAGGGTTTACCTGCGCGGAGGGCGCAAACCCTACGCTGGGTCAGGTGGGCCAGCGGACCATTTCGCCAACCTTCGTCTTCACGACGTATTTCGACGCGCTGCTCGATGAAGCCACAGTGGAACGCTTCCTCCAGCGCATCATCGACATCCACCCCTGGGAGGTGCCTGTCATTGAACTGACCGGGCCAATCACCGTCTCCAGCACCGCACTTCCGGCATTCAGTGAGAGCGGGGCCGCGCGATGATTGAAGCCGCCACGGCCGGACTTTGGAACGATCTGCAGCCGCTGCTGGCAGGCAGATCGTTCACCGATCTGACGCACGCCTTCCACCCCGGCCAGCCACATTTTCCGGCATTCCCCGACGAACAAAGAGAGGCCCTCTTCGACCTGGAGAACGGCGATGGATTCACCGCCCATCGCTATTCGATCGTGGGCCAGTGGGGAACGCACGTGGATCCGCCCTCGCACTTCATCCGCGGAGGACGCACGTTGGACCAGATTCCCGTGGAGGACATGGTCCTCCCGCTGGTCATCCTCGACATCACCTCGCGGGTCGCGGAAGACGCCGATGCCACGCCCACCGTCGAGGACATCCATGCATGGGAGCGCCGCAATGGTGCCATCATGCCCGGGGCCTTTGTGGCATTGCGGACCGGCTGGAGCCGCCGCTGGCCCGACACCGGTGCCATGGCAAACCGGGATGAGGAGGGGATCAGCCATACGCCGGGATGGTCGCAGGAGGTCCTCTCCTTCCTGATTGAGGAGCGCTCGGTTACCGCCGTCGGCCATGAGCAGACGGATACGGATCCGGGGAGCGCCACATCCCGCCAGGACTTCACCTTGGAGACCTACGTCCTGGCGCAGAACCGGTGGCAGATCGAGCTGATGGCCAACCTGGACGGGCTTCCGGAAGCAGGCGCGATCCTCATTGCGAGCTGGCCGAAGCCGCTGCAAGGCAGCGGGTTTCCGGCCCGGGTCTTCGCCATCCACTAGGACGCCCCGGTCCAGTGGCTAGAATCGGTTTCATGTCTAAGACGTCCAGCATGGGCCGGGGAATCATGGCGGTCCTGGCAGTCGGCGCCCGCAGTACCGGAGGGCTGCCTGGCGGAACAGTTGCTGACATAGCTGCTGATCTTGGCCGGGACCGCAGCCAGGTGTCGCGCAGCCTCCGGACCGCCGAGCAAGAGGGATTCCTGGCACGCGGCGGGCAGAGGTCGTACACCCTGGACTGGTCGCTCCTGACCGATGCCCAGCTGTTGACAGAACAGCGTCTCCAGACGGACGGCGCGACTGCCCTGGAACGCCTGGCCGGAGAGACCGACGAAGGATGCTTCCTTGGCGTTCTGCGGGGTGACAGTACGGTCACCATCGGCGAGCGCGTTCCGGCAAGCAGCAACATGGTCGGCTCCTGGCTGGGCCGGCCCTACCCGGCTTTCTGCAGTGACGCCGGCCAGGCGTTGCTGTGGGAGGCGTCCGACGCTGAGGTCCGGAACATCTTCTCCGGCGTCCCGTTCGTCCGGCACGGCCCTAATACACCGCTTGACGTCGAGGACTTCCTGTCACGACTGCACGGGGCGCGGGCCCGGGGATACTCCGTTGTCGATGAGGAAGCCGAACCGGGGCTGTATTCCCTGGCCGTTCCGATTCGGGACTTCAAGGGCGACGTGGTGGCAGCCTTGCAGGTGGTGGGCACCAAGACACGCCTGGAGCCGCGGCACGAACTCTGCGCCACGGCCTTGGTTTCCTGGGGGGAGTGGCTTGAGTCCAGGCTCGGGCATGCCGTGCAGAAGAACCCGACGGCGGGTCAGGTGTGACACCCGGAACGATGCATTAGCTGGCAAGGTCCTTCCGGCCGGCGTCGGTCCGCGTGCGGCCGTCCACCGATCCCAGCCGCGCCGCTGCTGACGTAAGAGCCGCCGCAATGTCATCGGCCCTGGAGATGATCTCGGCCCGGCCGCCCAGGACGCTGAGCGAGGCAAGGATGGAGCCGGCGGCGCCGCGTACCGGAACTGCCAGTTCGTAGACTCCGTGCTCGAATTCCTCTTCCGCGACAATGTAGCCCCGCACCCTGTCGCGCTCCATCAGGTCGGCAACCTCCTGGGTCGAATGGGCCGCCCCCGGACCGCCGACGCCGATGAAGTTCACGTCGCCGAGGAGGGTTTGGAGGGCCGGCTCCGGTTCGTCCCACAGCAGGGCCCGGCCGGCCCCGGTGCACCACACGGGCGTCACCATGCCGGGTTTGACGAAGCTTCCGGGGACCGCGTCGTTGCTGGAGGCGCGCAGGAGAATGACGCGGAAGCCCTCGCGGGCACAAACCCTGGCTCTCAGTCCGAAAGAAGCCACCAGAGCCTCAAGTTCAGTTCTCGATTCACGGACCCATCCGGCATTCAGCGCCGCGGCCAGGCCGAAAAAACGCGGGCCGGTTCGGAACGGGCCACGTTCGACCCGTTCCAGCAGTCCCAGCTCGCACAACTCCTGCGTCAGCCGGGAGACACGGCTCTGTTCCATGTCCAGCTCGGATGCCAGCTGGGAAACCCCGAGAAGCCGCCTGCCCCTCTTCTCCCGGTCCGCGACCAGCCGAACTATGCGAAGCCCCTGGGCCACGGATGACGCTTCCGCGGATGCATCCACGCTGCACGCTCCTTCCACCCGATACCTACGCCCATTCTCACATGTGCTCGTCGTTGACCCGGATGCGGTTTCCTTGCGCCCACACAGTGTAGAGGTCCGCGAGTATCGCTGAATTAGCTGCCTCCAGCTCCGCGGGAGCGATTTCGGCGTCCCCTTGCCGCCCGAACAGCACGACTTCGTCTCCCGGCGCAACGTCCGGCAGGTCGGTGACGTCGACAACCATCGAATTCATGGACACGACGTCGACTATGGGCGCGCGTTGTCCGCGGACAAGCACGCTTCCCTGCTTGGCCAGTGCCCGCCGGTAGCCGTCGCCGTAGCCTGCTGTCACGGACGCCAGTCGGGATTCGCGGCCGAGAGTGTGGGTCAGCCCGTAGCCGACCTTCGTCCCGGCGGCATAGCGATTGATGGAAGCGATCCGGGCCTTGAAAGCCAGGCACCGCTGGAACTGCGGCGTGGTCAGCCCCGAATCGCCGTAAAGCGCTGCCCCGGCCCGGACCATGTCCAGCCACGAGTGGCCCACATGCAGCGCGGCATAGGAATTGGCGCAGTGCAGCAGCACCTCCTGCCGGGGAGTTCCGGTCAGCTGAAGCAACCTCAGCGCCTGGCTCTGAAAACGTGAAAGAGCCGCTTCGATATGGCTGGTGTCGTCCGTGGGAAAGTGCGTCATGATGCCGGCCAGCTGAAGCCCCGGGTGGTTCACAATCGCCGCCGCCGTTGCCCGCCCCGGCGCGGAGGAGACGTCGAGGCTGTGCCTGCTGATGCCGGAGGAGTTGATGTCGAGGTGGATGCGCACCGTCTTCCCCGCGCCGGCAGCGATCCTGTGCATCTGCCATGCGCTCTGCGGGTCGGCTACAAGTTCTTCGATGTCATAGCACATGCCGGCCGCGACTTCCTGCGGCGCGGCCGCCCGCACACGCAGGATCCGGCCCGTATGACCGCAGCGGCGTGCGATAGCCGCCTCCTCGTTACTGCCTACCCCGATGAACGGAACGCCCAGGCGAACGAGGGACGGCAGCAGAAGATCCGCCCCATGGCCGTAGGCATGGGATTTGATCACTGCACACAGCAGCGCCCGGTGATCGAGCATGGACAGGAAATTCCGGACGTTTGACTCGAAAGCGGCAGCGTCAATCTCCAGCCAGTTCCCGGCGTTCCGGCCCGCACTGCGCAGTTGTTGCATCAAGTCTGGTGAGTTCATGGCCTCTCCATAGGACAGCTTCGCGGCGGGGAAGGATGCCCCGCCGCGAAGCTGAGTAGACGATGGCTGATGACGGCGTCAGGACGCCTGGTTCGCCCGCGCCGGGCGACCGTACTTGAAATGGAAGAAGGCGTAGCAGGCGCCAACAAAAGCGACGCCGAAATAGAGGGCCGCCACCTGGTTCGGGTCAAAGGCAATACCGATGAGCGAAATGAGACACAGCGAGAAGGCCAGGATCGGCACCAGCGGGAACAGCGGCGCCTTGTAGGGAAGGGCAGAGACATCGCCGCCGTTCCTGACGAAGGACCGCCGGTGGAAGAAGTGCGAGGCAGTGATGGACATCCAGACCCCGACGACGGCAAACCCCGCCACCGACACGAGAGCCAGGTAGACGGTTTCGGGTGCAACGACACTGCTGATGAGCGACGCCAGGCCGCCGAGCATGCTGACGGAGAGGGCGATCATGGGGATCCCGCGGCGGGTCAGCTTCTTCAGCACCAGGGGGGCGTGCCCTTCGTCAGCAAGGGAGTAGAGCATCCGGGCGCAGGAGAAGAGTCCGCTGTTTCCGGCGGAGAGCAGCGCGGTGATGATGACGAAGTTCATGATGTCGGCGGCAAACGGAATGCCGATGGACGAGAAGACCGTCACGAACGGACTTTCATCCAGCCCGACCTGCTCGAACGGGATGGTGGCAGCGATGACGGCGATGGCGCCGACGAAGAAGATCAGCAGGCGGATGACTGTGCTGCGCATGGCCTTGGGGATGCTGGTGGCGGGGTCGGCAGTCTCGCCTGCTGCCACGCCAATGAGTTCGGAGCCGGAGAAGGCGTAGAACACCGCAAGTGCTGTGATGAGGACGCCGGTGAGGCCGTTGGGGAAAAGGCCGCCGGAGGTGTTGAAGTTCTCAAACAGGCTGGGGTGGTTGGCACCGGCACTGAGTGGGTGGAAGCCGAACAGCGCAGCGCCGCCGAAAACGATGAGGACCACGATTGCGCCGACCTTGACGATGGCAAACCAGAACTCGGATTCACCGAAGAACTTCGAGGAAACTGCGTTGAAGCCGAAGAGCACCGAGGCGAAGATGACGCACCAGACCCAGACGTCGACACCGGGGAACCAGCGCTGCATCAGCAGACCCGAGGCCGTGAACTCCGATCCGATGGCCACGGCCCAGCAGAGCCAGTAGAGCCAGGCCGTGACAAAGCCGGTGGCCGGGCCGATCGACCTCGCAGCGTAGATATGGAACGCGCCGGAGACCGGATAGGCGATGGCAAGTTCGCCGAGGCAGGCCATCACCAGGTACACAACAAAGGCACCGATGAGATAGGCGATGACCGCCCCGAGCGGGCCGGCCTGGGAAATGGTGTAACCGGAGCTAAGGAACAGCCCGGACCCGATCACCCCGCCCATGGCGATCATGATCAGGTGTCGCGCCCCCATGGACCGCCGGAGTCCGGAATCGGTCGACGGCGGCATCGTGGGCTGTGGTTCAAGCTGAACAGGTGCTGAGGGTTCCATGGTTTCTCCCAGGTGAGTGGACAGGTCTGATGCGAAAGGCGCGCACATCGCCCCGCGTCCGGGACGGGCCGCCACCAGCGGTGCGGTGGCGATAGTGATGAAAGTAACACAAAACAGAGATTTTGGTCATTAAAAACATTTCATCATGCCTATGTTGCACGTAAGTTACTTCGAAGTGCCGATGGCGAATCGGCAGTCAGATGGTCACTTCGCCCTGTTTTAAGGTCACAATCACATGCACCGACGGACATGGAATGCGGCGAGCATTGGAGGACAGACGTAACCCACTGAAGGAGCACCATGACCACCTACGACATTGCGCTGATCGGCTTCGGCGGCGTCAACCGGACACTGGCCGAACTCATTGCAGCCCGCGGCGAGACGCTTCGTTCCGAGCTGGGCTTCGGCCTGCGGGTCGTGGCCATCACCGACCTCCGACTCGGCTCACTGGTCCAGCCCGAAGGCATCGACCTCTCCGTCGCCCTCAAACTCGGCGGCGGCAGCGAAACGTTCGCCGCGCACGGCGGCTCCGCGGACACCAACAATGAGTCAGTCATCCGCAACTGCACCGCCGACATCATCTGCGAGGCCACTTTCACGAATCCCGACGACGGCGAGCCGGCGGTTTCGCACGTGCGGTGGGCCCTCGAATCCGGCAAGAGCGTCTGCACGACGAACAAGGGCCCGGTTGCCCTTCGCGGTACGGAGCTGACCGCCCTGGCCGAACGGAACGGCGTGTATTTCGAATTCGAGGGTGCCGTCATGAGCGGCACTCCCGTCATCCGCCTGGCCAAGAAGATGTTCGCAGGGCTGAAGCTGAATGGTTTCGAAGGCATCCTCAACGGCACCAGCAACTATGTGCTCGGGCGGATGGAAGCCGGACTGGACTTCGCAGCAGCAGTCAGTGAGGCACAGGAACTCGGTTACGCCGAGGCCAACCCCGCAGCAGATATCGAGGGGTACGACGTTCAGCTCAAGGTTCTCATCCTCGCCAACGAACTGCTCAACGCAGGCATGGAACTCAAGGATGTTCAGCGCCAAGGGATTTCGAGCGTGACGCCGGAAAATATCCGGAAGGCAGCCCTCGAGGGACGCCGCTGGAAGCTCGTCGGCGCGGCACGGCGGAACCCGGACGGCTCCGTGACGGCAGGTGTCTCCCCCATGGCGCTTCCCCTCGACCACGGGCTGGCCGGGGTTTCCGGCGCGGCCAACGCCGTGTCCTTCGAGACCGACCTCCTGGGGGCAGTGACGGTTTCGGGACCGGGAGCAGGCCGCGTGGAGACCGCCTACGCGCTGCTCTCTGACATCATCGCCATGCACGCAGCCAGGACGGGAGCAGCTGCAAATGTCTGAAACCACGCTGTGTTCGACAGAAACCGGGCTGCCGCAGTTCCGCGACGTGACGAGCCCGTTCGACGGCAGAGTGGTCGGCGCGGTTGCGCTGACCGATGCCGCGGGCGGCGCGGCCGTGATCGAAACGGCCCGCATCGGTGCCCGCAAGGCACGGGCGCTGTCCCGCAACGCCCGCGGAAAGATCCTGGATGGTGCCGCCGCGGCGATCGAGCAGCGCAACGAGGAATTCGCGCAGACCATCGTGTCCGAATCAGGGAAAACGATCCGCCAGGCACGTAAGGAGGTCCTGCGCGCGGTCAACACGCTGCGCCTCTCCGCCGCCGAAGCCCGCCGGAACGCCGGCGACGTCATTGCCTTTGACTCGTACGAGGGCTCGGAGGACCGCACCGGCTGGTACTCGCGCGAGCCCTTGGGCATCATTGCCGCGATCACTCCTTTCAACGACCCCCTCAACCTGGTGGCGCACAAGATCGGGCCGGCAATCGCCGGAGGAAACGCCGTGATCCTCAAACCCTCCGCGTTGACTCCCTTGTCAGCCCAGCTGCTCACGGACGCCCTCCTGGGCGCCGGGCTCCCGCCGGAAGCCCTCACGATTGTCCATGGTGACCGGGAAGTGGCCGAAACGATCATCAGATCCCGGGACGTGCGCATGGTGTCCTTTACCGGGGGGTTCTCCACGGGTGAGAGTATCGCCCGCACCGCAGGCCTGAAAAAACTGTCCATGGATCTTGGCGGAAACGCGCCCGTCATTGTCCTGGAGGACGCCGACATCGGCAACGCAGTGGATTCCTGCGTCTCCGGAGCGTTTTGGGCCGCCGGCCAGAATTGTGTGGGCGTACAGCGGGTCCTCGTGGCCGCGCCGGTGTACAGCGAGTTCCGCCGTCGCTTTCTTGCGGCAACGGCACGGCTGGTCGCAGGAGATCCGTCCGATGAGCGGACAGACGTCGGGCCCATGATCAGCCCCGCTGCGTTGCAGGAGCTCCAGTCCAAGCTGGACACGGCCGTGGATGCCGGCGCCCTGGTCCTCGCAGGCAATGTCACGGACGGCAATGTGCTCCGCCCCACCGTCCTTGAAGCGGTCCCGGCGGACAGCCGGCTGTGGAAGGAGGAGGTTTTCGGACCAGTCGTCATGCTCCGTAAGTTCGACACCTTTGACGAGGCCGTCGAGGTCGCCAACGAGATCGAGTTCAGTCTTCATGCCGGCATCTTCACCGATTCCCTGGCCAAGGCCATGGACGCAGCGCACCGGCTCGAAGCAGGGGGCGTCATGATCAACGATTCCTCTGACTACCGGTTCGACGGCATGCCGTTCGGCGGAGCCAAATACGGAAGCATGGGCCGGGAGGGCGTCCACTTCGCCTATGAGGAAATGACCCAGCCCAAGGTCGTCTGCATTAGGAACTGACCGGTCCGGAGGGGCGCGGGCCTCGCGCCTCTCCGGATCCGGGCCGGCACCGAACAGGGCCCCCACCGCGCCGATGTGCACCCACCCAACCAGACAAAGGATGAAAAAGACCATGACCACCCGCATCGAGACGGATTCGCTCGGCTGCATTCCCGTGCCGGCCGCAGCCTATTGGGGTGCACACACCGCCCGGGCCCTGGAAAACTTCACCATCAGCGGCATTCCGGTCTCCCGCCACCCGCACCTGGTGCGCGCCCTGGCGATGATCAAGGATGCCGCTGCGCGGGCCAACTGCGAACTGGGCATCCTGGACCCCCGGGACGCGACGGCGATCCGCGAAGCGTGCCGGGACATCCAGAATGGACAGCACCATGACCAGTTCTGCGTCGACGTCATCCAGGGCGGCGCCGGCACGAGCACGAACATGAACGCCAACGAAGTGATCGCGAACCTGGCACTGGAAAAACTGGGCCACCGCCGCGGGGAATACCAGCACCTGCACCCCATCGATCACGTCAACCGGTGCCAGTCCACCAATGACACCTATCCGACAGCGATCAAGCTGGCCCTGATTTTCGCAACCGAAGAACTCCACCGTGAACTGGGCAACCTCGCCGCATCAGCCCGCACCAAGGGCGCCGAATTCGCCGGGATTGTGAAAATGGGACGGACACAGCTCCAGGATGCAGTCCCGATGACACTTGGGCAGGAGTTCAATGCCTTCGCCGCGACTCTGGAAGAAGACCGTGCCCGGCTCATGGAATCCACCATGCTGATGCGCGAGTGCAGCCTGGGCGCTACCGCCATCGGGACCGGTATCACCGCCGAAGCCGGCTATCAGCAACTCGTGATTCGAGCGCTTTCGGAGATTTCCGGCGTCGCGCTCCTGCCCGCCCCGGATCTCATCGAAGCAACGTCCGACGTGGGCGTTTTCATGCACATCTCGGCCATGCTGAAGCGCACGGCCATAAAGCTCTCCAAATTCAGCAGCGACCTCCGGCTGCTCTCGAGCGGTCCGCAGAACGGATTCGGGGAGATTGTCCTGCCCCCGCGCCAGGCAGGCTCGTCAATCATGCCGGGAAAGGTCAACCCTGTGATCCCGGAGGCGGTGAATCAGATTGCCTTCGCTGTCGCCGGAGCTGACACCACGGTGACGATGGCCGCGGACAACGGCCAGCTCCAGCTCAATGCTTTCGAACCTGTCATCGCCCATGTCCTTCTCCAGAGCATTTCGTGGCTCGAACACGGGGCCCGCATCCTTCGCCAGTACTGCCTGGAAGGCATTGAAGCGAACACCGGCCATCTCGCCCGCCAAACGGCAGCCTCGGTGGGCCTTGCCACGGCGCTGATACCCGCTATCGGGTATGGCGCCGCGTCAGCGGTGGCACGGGAAGCCCTTCAGGACGGATCGACCATTCTCGACGTCGTTACCGGCAGGAAGCTTTTGGACCGGGACGAGGCCCGGTCACTGCTCGAATCCGCCGTTGCACCCGCCGGCACGGCAGGGGTGTCCGGAGCCTGACCCACTCACTCACTGACCCGGGCGCCTCCGGCGCCCCGCTTGATGAAACTGGAAAGCGTCATGGCCGTCACGGTGTCCGCTACGCCGGGAATGGCGGCGATCTGTTCCCAAATCTCCTGCACCCGTTCCAGCGACCGGGCCTCCACCCTCACCAGCAGGTCGAAATCACCGCTGACAACATCACATAGAACCACTTCCGGGATCGACTGCAGGACGGCGATGACATCCGATCCCCGCACCCGGTCCTTCCGGTAGACCATCAGGAATGCCGATACCAGGCCCTGGCCCGGCGGTCCGGAAACAATCGTGTACCCCTGGATATAACCCTGCCGTTCCATCCGTTCTATCCGCTGGCGCACGGCATTTCTTGAAAGGAGGACCTTCGTCGCCAGCTCCGCATGGCTCATGCGGGCGTTTTTCGTGAGCTCCGCAAGAATCCTCTGGTCTATCTGATCAAGATTCACCCGATCGACGCCTACCCTTCACCGCAATATCCCCGGGGACAACCGGAACCGAACGAACTCAAGACCGAAAGCCCTCCAAAAAGATGACACTTCCGCACCAGACCTGGCCCCCTGCCACCGGTATCACCTGCGTCCTGTTCGACATGGACGGAACGCTGCTGGATTCAGCACCCGGCGTTACGGCAAGTGCAGCCCATGCCCTGGAAACCGTAGGAGCGCCGGTTCCCGCGATGGACAAACTGCGCCGTTTCGTGGGGCCGCCGATGATCCAGTCTTTCAGAACAGTGTCACAGCTGGACGAAAAGACCGCCCAAAGGGCCCTCCAACATTACCGCAAAGCCTACGCGGATCATGGCGCTGAGCTGTCCATCCCATATGACGGCATCCTGCACCTCTTGCAACACCTCCGTTCGGCCGGCATCCCTCTGGGGGTAGCCACGTCCAAGGTGGAAGACCAGGCAATCAGGCTCGCACGACGGTTTGGAATTGAAGGCCACTTCGTCAACGTGTGCGGGGCATCGGACAGTGAGGGAAGAGCGAGCAAGTCAGATGTCATCGCCGAACTGCTGCTGCGCCTCCAGTCCCGCGGCGTGGACATCACCAGTCCCGCGATGGTCGGAGACAGAAGCTTCGATGTGGAGGGAGCAGCCGAACACGGCATCCCCACCATATTCGCGCTCTGGGGGTACGGCGATGCCGGGGAAGCATCTCAGGCCGCCGCAGTCGCCGCTTCCCCGACCGCCCTGCTGCCGCTGATCCTGAACAACAGCCGCCGCTCAGCGTAGCTATCCCCCCACAGTCCGTCCCGGCGCGCACGGTCCGCAGCCGTGTGCGTGCCCGCGTCCCGTGCGCGCCGCCGCATGACCCAAAATGTTCTCTTTTGCCACTTGACGTTCTTTATTGTGCGATTATGATTGCTTGTTATGTGAGCTGCTTCACGTCGTCCGCGTTATTTCAAAGGAGAAATTATGACCATGCACGAAGACGCACCGCTGCCGGGTTCGCGCCAAGGCGGGTGGGACCGACGGACTCTGCTGAAGACCTTCGGCGCCGGAGCGGTCGCCATGGCTGGAATACCCTGGCTCACGGCGTGCACGGGCGGCAGCGCACCCGCCAGCAGCGGCGCCAACACGGCCACCTTCGGCTCCGGTTCCTCGGACGAGGTCCCCAAGGCCGCCTATAAGGCCGTAACGGACGCTTTTGAGAAGAAGTCCGGCATCAAGGTCACCACCAATGTGGTGGCGCACAACGACTTCCAGAATAAGATCAACACCTACCTCCAGGGCAGCCCGGACGATTCGTTCACCTGGTTCGCTGGCTACCGCATGCAGTACTACGCCGGCAAGGGACTGCTCGCCCCGATCGATGACGTCTGGGAAAAGATCGGCGGAAACTTCTCGGACGCCCTGAAGAAGGCCTCGACGGGCGCCGACGGCAAAATGTACCTGGTCCCGAACTACAACTACCCCTGGGGCTTCTTCTACCGGAAGAGCCTGTGGGCGGAAAAGGGCTACCAGGTCCCCACCACCTTCGATGAGCTGAAGACCCTCGCCACCAAGATGAAGGCCGACGGCCTGATCCCGATTGAGTTCGCGGACAAGGACGGCTGGCCCGCCATGGGCACCTTCGACTACCTGAACATGCGCCTGAACGGCTACCAGTTCCACATGGACCTCACCGCCCACAAGGAAAGCTGGGACCAGAAGAAGGTCAGCGATGTCTTTGACACCTGGAAGGCGCTGCTGCCGTTCCAGAACCCGAACGCCCTCGGCATGACCTGGCAGGACGCGGCAAAGAACCTGGCCGACAAGAAGTCCGGCATGTACCTGCTCGGATCCTTCCTCACCCAGCAGTACACGGACAAGGCCATCGCCGACGACATCGATTTCTTCCCGTTCCCCGAAATCGCGGTGGAGGGCCGGGACTCCATCGAGGCGCCCATCGACGGCCTCCTGCTGTCCAAGAAGGGCGGCCAGAACCAGGCCGCCAGGGACTTCGTGGCCTACGTCGGCACCCCGGAGGGCCAGGATGTGTACGCCTCGGTGGACTCCTCCAACATCGCCACGGCCAAGGGCGCCGACACCTCGAAGTTCACCCCGCTCAACAAGAAACTCGCTGAAGCCATCGGCAGCGCCAAGAACATCAGCCAGTTCTTTGACCGCGATGCCCTGCCCGCCATGGCGAACAATGTCATGATCCCCGCCCTGCAGACTTTCATCAAAGACGGCACGGTCGATGTGAAAAACCTGGAAGCCCAGGCCAAGTCCCTGTACGCCGCCCAGTAGCGGCCCGCCCATCCCGCAGCAATACCCGCAGCATTTCCCACAGCAAGGAATCTCCATGAGTGTCTCTACCAATCCGTCGGCGCGGGGGCGCCAAACAGCTGCCGCCCCCGCGCGGCGGGTTCGGCGGCTGTCCCGCAGCGACAAACTGGTGCTCGGCCTGATGGTGGGCATCCCCACGCTGATCCAGCTCGTCCTGGTCTGGATCCCCACCCTCATGTCGGTCGGACTGTCCTTCACCCGCTGGAACGGGCTGGAGCTGACCGACATCAAACCCGCCGGCGTCGAGAACTATCAGTTCATCGCCCAGGACTACCCGCCGTTCTGGCCCGCCATGCAGCACAACGTGCTGTGGCTGGCGTTCCTGGCGCTGGTCGCTACTCCGCTGGGGCTGCTGCTGGCAGTGCTCCTGGACAAGAACATCCGCGGCACCAGGATCTACCAGAGCATCTTCTTTGCCCCGGTGATGCTGTCGCTGGCCTTGATCGGCATCATCTGGCAGCTGTTCTACAACCGGGACAGCGGCCTCCTGAACTTCCTCCTCGGCACCGCCGGCACGCCGCAGGCCGTCGACTGGTTCGGAGATTCCAGCGTCAACATCTGGGCGGCCCTGTTCGCCGCAACCTGGCGGCACGCCGGCTACGTCATGATCCTGTACTTGGCCGGGCTCAAGGGCGTGGACCCCACCCTGCGCGAGGCGGCCCAGATTGACGGCGCCAACGAGGTCCAGACCTTCTTCCGGGTCATCCTCCCGGCCATGCGGCCGGTCAACGTCATCGTCATCGTCATCACCGTCATCGAATCGCTCCGCGCATTCGACATCGTCTACGTCATCAACCGCGGCACCAACGGCCTGGAACTCATCAGCGCCCTGGTCATCCAGAACCTGGTGGGCGAGGGACAGGTGATCGGCATCGGCTCGGCACTGGCCGTCATCCTGCTGGTCATCTCGCTGATCCCCATCACCTTCTACCTGTCCCGCGCGTTCGGAAAGGACAAAGAGGCATGAGCATCGCCCATCCCACCGATGCCGCCGCGGCAGGCACCCCGGCCGACGCCGGACAGCCCAGTTCCGGGGCCGGCAGCACCGGCCCCCGGCCCGTCCGGCCGGCCAGCAACAAGCAGGGCAAGCGGCACTACGGCACCCACGCCTTCCTGATCGTCATGGCCGCGATCTGGCTGGTGCCCCTGGGCTGGGCCATTTTCACGGCCCTGCGGCCCAAGGCGGACACAGACAAATACGGCTACTTCAGCACCGGCGGCGCCTTCAACTTCGACAACTTCACCCAGGCCTGGACCCAGGGCGGCTTCGCCCAGCTGTTCTGGAACTCCGTGCTCATCACGGTCCCGTCCGTGCTCCTGATCCTGTTCTTCGCCTCCATGATGGCGTTCGCCGTCAGCCGGGTGAACTGGAAGTTCAACATCACGCTGCTGATCATGTTCACCGCCGGCAACCTGCTGCCCCCGCAGGTGCTCGCAGCCCCGCTCTTTGAAATGTTCAAGCACTTCGAACTGCCGTACGCGCTCAGCGACTCCGGGAACCTGCTCAACACCTACATCAGCGTGATCGCCGTGGACACCGCCTTCCAGATCGGCTTCGTGACGTTCGTGCTCTCCAACTACATGAAGGCCCTCTCCCCCGAGCTGACCGAGGCGGCCCTCGTGGACGGCGCCGGCGTCTGGCGCCAGTACTGGGACATCATCCTCCCCCTGTGCCGCCCGGCCCTGGCCGCCATGGCCACCCTCGAAGTCATCTTCATTTACAACGACTTCTTCTGGCCCCTGCTGTTCATCCAGAGCGGCGACCGCCTCCCGGTGACCACCGCCATCAACAACCTCCAGGGCCAGTTCCTCGCCAACTACAACCTGATCGCCGCCGGCGCCATGATCACGGCAATTCCGGCCCTGGTCATCTACCTGCTCCTGCAGCGCCATTTCGTGGCGGGCCTGACCCTCGGCTCCAGCAAAGGATAAACGTGGACAACAACAACCAGAGCACCCCCTCAGCCATGGACTACATCACCGCCCGCCTGGGCGCCGAGGGTTCCCCGATGCTTGCCTTCGGCGGCGACTACAACCCGGAGCAGTGGCCCGAGGAGACCTGGGACGAGGACGTCCGGCTGATGCGCGAGGCCGGCGTCAACCTGGTCAGCGTGGGCATCTTCAGCTGGTCGCTGCTGGAACCGTCCGAGGGCGTCTACGAATTCGGCTGGCTGGACCGTGTCCTGGACCTGCTGCATGCCAACGGCATCCGGGTGGACCTGGCCAACGCAACAGCCTCCCCGCCGCCGTGGTTCAGCCACAAGTATCCCCAGTCACTGCCGGTAACGGCCGACGGCGTGCGGCACAGTTACGGTTCGCGGCAGGCTTTCGCCGCGTCCAGCCCAGAATACCGCCGGGCTGCCGCGGCGCTGACGGAACAGATCGCCGTCCGGTACAAGGACCACCCCGCCGTCGTGATGTGGCACGTCCACAACGAGTACGGCTGCCACAACCAGCCGGACTTCTCCGACGGCGCCGCCGCCGGCTTCCGCGTCTGGCTCGAACGCCGGTACGGCAGCCTCGACGCGCTCAATGCCGCGTGGGGCACCGCCTTCTGGTCCCAGCGCTACACGGACTGGGCCGAGATCCTGCCGCCGCGGACCTCCGGGACCTGGGTCAACCCGACCCAGCAGCTGGACTTCGCCCGCTATTCCTCCGACGAGCTGCTCGAATGCTACAAGGCCGAGGCCGCGATCATCCGTTCCCACTCCGACCATCCCGTGACCACCAACTTCATGGGCTTCAACATGGGCCTGCACCAGCCGGTGGACTACTGGCGCTGGTCCCAGGAGATGGACGTGGTCTCCAACGACCACTACCTCATTGCCGAGGACGCACGGAACTTCCAGGAGCTGGCGGCCACCGCCGACCTCACCCGCGGCTGGGCCAACGGCAAGCCCTGGCTGCTGATGGAGCATTCGACGTCGGCCGTCAACTGGCAGCCGCGCAACATCGCCAAGGCGCCGGGCGAGATGCTGCGCAATTCCCTGCAGCACGTGGCCCGCGGCGCCGACGGCGCCCTGTTCTTCCAGTGGCGGGCCTCGCGGGCCGGTGCCGAGAAGTTCCACTCCGGGCTGCTGCCGCATGCCGGCACTGACACCAAGGTGTGGCGCGAGGTGGTCCAGCTGGGCCAGGCGCTGCGCAGCCTGGCGGAAATCAGCGGCTCGGTGGTCACGGGGGCCTCCGGCCGGGTGGACGTCGCCATCCTCCACGACACCGATGCCCGCTGGGCCTCGGAACTGGACTCGCACCCGAGCGTGGATGCCTCGAACATCGCGGAAACCCGGCGCTGGCATGACGCCTTCTACCGGGCCGGGATTCCCACGGACTTCCGCCAGAGCACGGACGACCTCTCCGGCTACCGGCTCGTCGTCGCGCCGATGCAGTACCTCGTCGGCGATGCCGGGGCGGCGAACCTGGACGCCTACGTCCGCGCTGGCGGCCACCTCGTCGTGACGTATTTCTCCGGTATCGTGGACGAAAATGACCACATCAGGCTTGGCGGCTACCCCGGCGCATTCAGCGGACTGCTGGGCGTGCGGATGGAGGAGTTCTTCCCCTTGCGTGCCGGCGAGAGCGTCCCGCTCAGCGGCTTCGGCGCAGGCACGTGCTGGAACGAACTGGGACAGGCCACCACTGCCGAGGTCCTCGCGGAGGTGGCCGGCGGCCCGGCCGCCGGTTCTCCGGCCGTGACCCGCAACCGCGCCGGAAGCGGCCGGTCCTACTATGTCGCCACCACGCTCGCTCCGGAGGGCATGGCCGAGCTTCTCAGCGTCGTCTGCGCCGATGCCGGGGTGCAGCCGCTCCTTCCGGACCTGCCGGCCGGGGTGGAAGTTGCCCGGCGCAGCAAGGACGGGACCGACTGGACGTTTTGCATCAACCACGGGGCGGACGACGTCAGGCTGCCGCTGGACGGCGTCGACGTCCTCACCGGCGCCGAGCTCGACGGCGGCCTGGGCCTCGCTGCCGGAGGCGTCGCCGTCATCCGGACCCGGGCCGCCGAACTGGTCGGCTCGTCCGCCAGCCAATCAGACCAGTCAACCCACCCACGCCTGTAAGGACTCCAGATGCTAGCCGCTGCCCGCCATTCCGCCATCCTCGCCGAGGTCCAGCGTGAACGGATCGTCCGCGTCGCGGACCTCGCCAAGATGCTCGGGGTCTCGCTCATGACCGTGCGGCGGGACATCGATGCCCTGGACGCGGCCGGCAGCGTGGAGAAGATCCATGGCGGGGCCAAGCTGCCCGGCGGCGCCAGCACCCACGAGCCGGGCTTCGAGCTGAAGGTGACCCAGCTCAAGGACGAGAAGATGGCGATCGCGCAGGAGGCCGCCGCCCAGGTCCGCGAGGGCATGGCGGTGGGGCTCAGCGCCGGCACCACCACGTGGGCGCTGGCGCAGCTGCTGTCCGCCGGGCCGCGGATCACGGTGGTCACCAACTCCGTGCGGATCGCGGACGTCTTCCACCAGAGCTCCTCGCCATCCACCGTGATCCTGACCGGCGGCGAACGCACCCCCTCCGATGCCCTCGTCGGCCCGCTTGCCACGTCCGCCCTCCGGCAACTGCACCTGGACGTGCTGTTCCTCGGCGTCCACGGCGCGGACGCCGACGCCGGGTTCACCACGCCCAACGTCCTGGAAGCGGAAACCGACCGGGCCTTCGTGGCCGCGGCCCGCCGGGTGGTGGTCCTGGCCGACCACACCAAGTGGGGCACCCTGGGCATCAGCACCATCGCCGACCTCGAGGACGCTGACGAACTCATCAGCGACGACCTCCTGGGCGGGGAAGCCCGGCGCATCCTCGGCGAGCGCGTCGGGCGGCTCCGCCTGGCGCGCACGGCTTCTGACGCCGGCGCCGCCACGGGCTGACCTCAACGGCCCCGCCCACCACTCATCACTACGCCTGGAGCTACCGTGAACAACCCGGACCTCACCCTTGTCCCCGAGACCCGTCCCCCGGGTGTCAGATCCGTGGGCGTCCCGCCTGCCGAGCCGCTGCACCTGCGCCGCTCCGGCACATCCTTGCTCATCGACTTCAGCACGGGCGAGCCCGCGATGCTGCACTTCGGCGCCGACCTCGGCCCCGCCCTGCCGGACCTGTCGCTGCTGGGCGACGCGGTGCCGCACTCGGCCCTCGACATCCCGGTCACCCTGGGACTGATCCCGCAGGCCTCCTCCGGGTGGCGGGGGCGGCCCGGCCTCCGCGGGCACCGGAACGGCCAGGCGTTCTCGGCCCGCCTGCGCGTTGTCGGGGTGGAACAGGCGGAGGCGGGCTCGGCCGTCATCACCCAGGCCGACGCGGAGGCGGGCGTCACCGTCCGTACCGAGGTCAGGATCAACGACGGCGGCCTCCTCCAGCTCCGGCACCGGCTCCACAACGACGGTGCGGATCCCTACAGCCTCGACGAACTGGCCGCGGTGCTGCCCGTGGGCCGCGCGGCCACCGAAGTCCTGGACCTGACCGGCCGCTGGTGCCGGGAGTCCCACCCGCAGCGACTGCCGCTGCACCAGGGCACCTGGGTCCGGTCCGGCCGGCACGGCCGCACCGGCCACGACGCCCCGCTCCTTCTGGCCGCCGGGACCGCCGGGTTCGGCAACCGCCACGGCCAGGTCTGGGCCGTGCATCTGGGCTGGAGCGGCAACCACGAGAGCTTCGTTGACGCCGTGGCGGACGGCCGGACTGTCATCGGCGCCTCGGAACTGCTCGGTGCCGGCGAGATCGTCCTCGCCCCGGACACCGGGTACGAGACTCCGTGGCTGTTCGCCGCGTACTCCGCCGCCGGGCTGGACGGCATCAGCGACGCCTTCTACGCCTGGTTCCGCGGCCGGCCCCACCACCCCGGCAGCCGGTCCGGCAAAGCCCGGCCCGTGACGCTCAACGTCTGGGAAGCGGTGTATTTCGACCACCGCCTGCCCGTGCTGCTGGAACTGGCCGAGTCCGCCGCCGGCCTGGGCGTGGAACGCTACGTGCTCGACGACGGCTGGTTCCGCGGCCGGCGCAACGACACCGCGGGACTGGGCGACTGGTACGTCGACGAGGAGCGCTGGCCCGGCGGCCTGGCCCCGCTGGTCGACGCGGTCACCGGCCACGGCATGGAATTCGGGCTCTGGGTTGAGCCGGAGATGATCAGCGAAGACTCGGACCTGGCCCGCGCCCACCCGGACTGGATCGCCGGTCCGGCCACGCACGCCACGCCCGGCCTTCCCGGCAGCAACGGCCGGCTGCCCGAACGCTGGCGGCACCAGCAGGTCCTCGACCTCGTCAACCCCGACGCCTGGCAGTACGTCTTCGGCCGGCTGGACGCCCTGCTGCGTGAGTACCGGATCAGCTACCTCAAGTGGGACCAGAACCGGGACCTGACCGAGATGGGCCACGCCGGCCGACCCTCGGTACACGACCAGACCCTGGCCGTGTACCGGCTGCTCGACGAACTCCGCAAAGCCCATCCCGGCGTCGAGATCGAAAGCTGCTCCTCCGGCGGCGGCCGCGTGGACCTCGGCATCCTGGAACGCACCGACCGGATCTGGGCCTCGGACTGCAACGACGCCCTGGAACGGCAGACCATCCAGCGGTGGACCGGCCTGGTGGTGCCGCCGGAACTCGTCGGATCGCATGTCGGGCCCACCACAAGCCACACCACGGCGCGCACGCACGATCTTTCCTTCCGGGCCGTCACCGCGATGTTCGGCCACTTCGGCCTCGAATGGGATGTCCGGCACCTCGCCGGTTCCGAGCGCACCGAACTTGCCGCGGTGATCGCGCTGTTCAAGGAGTACCGCCCGCTCCTGCACAGTGGACGCATGGTGCGCGCCGACGAGCCCGATCCGTCGCTCCGGCTGCACGGTGTCGTATCCCACGACGGCGCCGAAGCCCTCTTCGCGCTGGTGTCCGTGGCGACGTCGTACGCCGAATTCCCCGGCCGGATCTGCCTGCCGGGCCTGCTGCCGGACGCCGCATACCGGGTGGAGGCGCTGTACCCGGCGGCCGAAGACCGCCGGGCCTTCCTGCAGACGGAACACCCGGCATGGCTCGCCGGCGGCGTCGACGCGACCGGCCGCTTCCTGGCGGAGTCCGGCCTCCCGATGCCCGTCCTCAACCCGGAACACGGCCTGCTCCTGGCCGTCCGCCGCGCCACCGCTGACACTCCAGCCGCAACCGGCGGCCACGCCGTAAGGAACTCCTAGCATGGGCACCATCACGAAACGCTCCTACAAGCTCTCCGACGGCCGGGACATCATCTACTTCGATGACTCCGACACCGTGCTGCCGCCGGAGCGCGGCAACGACCTCCGCGAGCCGACGGTCCGGCCGCCGACGGCCACCATGCGCCAGGACATCCTGACCGGCGAGTGGATTTCGATCGCGGCCGCACGGCAGAACCGCGTGGTGCTGCCGCCCTCGCACTTGGACCCGTTGGCCCCGGCCTCCCCCGGGAACCCCTCGGAGATCCCGAGCCTGTATGACGTCGCCGTCTTCGAAAACAAGTCCCCGTCCTTCGGCCCCGACCTCGGGGGCGCCGCCGCCCCGGAGGGCCTGGCGGACCTCGCCCGGGTGGGGCTGGGCCGCAGCCGGCAGTCCGTGGGCCGGTGCGAAGTGGTGTGCTTCTCCCCCGAACACACCGGTTCCCTCGCGGACCTGCCGCTGTCCCGGATGCGCACCGTGGTGGAGGCCTGGGCGGACCGGACGGCCGCGCTGTCGGCGCTGCCCGGCGTCGAACAGGTCTTTCCGTTCGAGAACCGCGGCGAGGCGATCGGGGTGACCCTGCACCATCCGCACGGGCAGATCTACGCCTACCCCTACATCACGCCCCGCACGGCCCAGCTGGTCCGCACGATCGAGACCTACGGCGGGCCGCTGTTCGAGGACGTCCTGGCCTTCGAGCAGAAGTCCGAGCGGGTGCTGCTCCAGGGCGACCACTGGACCGCGTTCGTCCCGTTTGCCGCGCGCTGGCCGGTGGAGGTGCACATGCTCCCGCACCGGCACGTCCCGGACCTCGCCGCCACCACGGACGAGGAACGCGATGAGTTCTCCGCGTTGTACGGCCGCCTCCTGCGCGGCGTCGACGCCCTCTACGACACGCCGACCCCGTACATTTCGGCCTGGCACCAGGCCCCGGTCCACGCCCACCGGGACGACATCCGGCTCATGCTGCAGCTGACCTCGCCCCGCCGGGAGGAGGACAAGCTCAAGTACCTCGCGGGGTCGGAGGCCGCGATGGGGGCGTTCATCGCGGACATCCCGCCGGAAACTGCCGCCGCCCGGCTACGCGAAGCCATCGAAAAGGACACCCGGCCATGAATCAAGCTCTTCAGCGGGGAAGTGAGTACTTCTCCAGCCAGTTCGGCGGCGCCCCGGACGGCCTGTGGTCTGCGCCGGGCCGGGTCAACCTGATCGGCGAGCACACGGACTACAACGAAGGTTTCGCGTTCCCGCTCGCAATCGACAAGCGCACCACCGTGGCCGCCCGTGCCCGGGAAGACCGGCTCCTGCGGGTCGCCAGCAGCGCCTTTCCCGGCGTCGTGGAGGCGAACCTCGATGCCCTCACCCCGGACGCCCTTACGGGCTGGGCCGCGTACCCCCTCGGCGTGGCCTGGGCGATGTCCCGCGCGGCAGCCGGCGACGGCGGCGCCTCCTCCGGCGCCCGGCTCACCGGCATGGACCTGGCGCTGACCTCGAACGTCCCGGCCGGCGCGGGGCTGTCCTCCTCGGCCGCCGTCGAGTGCGCGGTGGCCGTGGCGCTGAATGACCTCTGGGGGCTTGGCCTGGACCGGCAGGAACTCGCCCGGATCGGCCAGCTGGCCGAGAATAAGGTGGTCGGCGCGCCCACCGGCATCATGGACCAGTCGGCCTCGCTCCTGGGCGAGCCGGATCACGGCATCCTGCTGGACTGCCAGAACCTGTTGACGGAGAGCGTCGCCCTCGGCTTCGCCGCGGCAGGGGCGGGGCTGCTCGTGATCGACACCCGCACCAGCCACTCGCACGCTGACGGCGGCTATGCCAGCCGCCGCCGCTCCTGCGAGGACGGCGCCCGGGCCATGGGCGTCGGGAGCCTGCGGGCACTGGGGCCGGAGGACCTTCCCCGTGCGGCGGACCTGCTGGACGAGAAGACCTACCGACGGGTCCGGCACATCATCACCGAAAACCAGCGGGTACTGGACACTGTCGCCGCACTGCGCGGTTCAGGCGCCGCCGCGATCGGACCGTTCCTCAACGCATCCCACGTCTCCATGCGGGACGACTTCGAGATCTCCACCCCCGAGCTCGACCTCGCCGTGGCCAGCGCACAGGAGCTGGGCGCCATCGGCGCGCGCATGACCGGCGGCGGCTTTGGCGGCGCGGCCATCGCACTGGTCCGCAACGACGACGCCGGCAGGGTCGCCGGGGGCATTGCCCGCAGCTTCGCCCGGGCCGGGTACACGGCCCCGGCGATCTTCCCGGTCACCGCGTCCGGAGGCGCCCGCCGCGACCTTTAGCCAGCCGCTGATCGTAAACCCGGCGCTGTCCCAGGCGCGTCCCGTCAGGCGGGTAGGAGCCGGGCGGCGTCGGCGAGCAGTTCCACCGAACGCAGCCGGGCTTCGGTGCCGGTGCTCTGATGCGCCACGATCAGCTCGTCGGCGTCGGCGTGCTGCGTGAACTCCTCCAGGTACGCCAGGACGGCGTCCGGGGTGCCGACCGCGGAGTACTTCATCATCTGCGCCATGTGCTGGCCCTGCGGCGAGTCCAGGATCATGTCCGCCTCGTCGTCGCTGAACACGCGCCCGTTGCCGAAGAACAGCGAGACCCTGGCCCGCTTGGTGGCCTGGAACATCGCCTGGGCCTCGGCGGCCGAGTTCGCGGCGATGACGTTGACGCCGGCGATCACGTGCGGGGCGTCAAGCTGCGCGGAGGGCCGGAACTCGCGGCGGTACACGGCAACCGCGTCCTGCAGGGCGTTGGGCGCGAAGTGCGAGGCGAAGGCGTAGGGCAGGCCCAGCTGGGCGGCCAGCCGGGCGCCGAACAGGGAGGACCCCAGGATGTAGAGCGGCACGTCGGTGCCTTTGCCCGGGGTCGCCTCGACGCCGTGCACGCGGGTGGGGCCGGTCAGGTACCCCTGCAGTTCCAGGACGTCCTGCGGGAAGCTGTCGGCGGACATCGGATCGCGGCGCAGCGCGCGCATGGTGTTCTGGTCGCTGCCGGGCGCCCGGCCCAGCCCGAGGTCGATCCTTCCCGGGTGCAGGGTTTCGAGCGTGCCGAACTGTTCGGCGATGGTCAATGGGGAGTGGTTGGGCAGCATCACGCCGCCGGCGCCGAGCCGGATGCTGGACGTGTGGGCCGCGACGTGCGCGATCAGCACGCTCGTGGCGGAGGACGCGATCGAGGACATGTTGTGGTGCTCGGCGTACCAGATCCGCCGGTAGCCCCGGTCCTCGGCGAGCTGGGCCATGGCCACGCTCCCGGCGAAGCTCTCGGCCGCCGTCTGGCCCGGGCCGATGGTTGCGAGGTCGAGGATGGAGAGCGGAACAGTCACGGAACAGGCCGGCCTTTCGTTGCGGGGCAGTGGACGGACCGCTCGTAGGGAACCGCGGTCCGGGGCGGCGCCGGTTGTCCGGCGCGGGCACACTGGGGTCAACGACGGCGGCGCCCGGGATATTTCTGCCCCCCGGTTCTGCCCACACGGATCAGCGCAAGCGGGTCAGCGCCACAGCGGTTGGGCGCGTCGGCGCGTCAGCCGCACGAGTAGTTGTAGTCGAGGCCGCGGGAGATGTACTGCGTCATCGAGACCCGGCTGCGCGGGGTGAGCCCGGGAAGGGAGCAGTTCGCCTTGGCCGCGGATGCCGACCCCGCGCCGGCGAGCCAGCTCGGCAGTCCTGCCAGCGGGCTGGTGGACTTCACGGTCCCGGCAATCCTGGCCCACTGGTAACCGGTCGAGTAGAGGCCAACGCGGGCGCCGATACGCTTGAAGTACGCGGTCATGCCCTCCAGGACGGCGACGTTGGCCGCCTTGTCTGCCTGCCAGGTGTTTTCCAGTTCCACGTCCAGCCACCAGAGGTAGGACTGCGGATTGCTGATGCCGCGACGCCGGGCGTCGTCGGACGCTTTCGCCCAGCCGTACATGTAGGAGCAGGCCTTGAAGGTGCCCGCGGCGCAGCTGCCGTAGGGGTTGGAGACCTTCACTCCGCTGTAGGTGTTCGACTTGGGCCACCAGGACCCCTGCCGGCCGGGGTTGGCCGTGTTGACGTACAGCGCCACCCGCGGCTGCGCCGTCGCTGCCGGGGACTTTGCCGTCTTCGCCCACGCCAACTGGCTCGCCAGGCACGGGTTCGTGTTGTTGGCCAGGCCGTTGTTAACGCCGACGATGGCGAAGGCCGGCTGCTTCGGCAGGGTTTTGCCGCACTGCGGCCACGAGACGTCGATGCCCGGTCCCGGAGACTTTGCCGTCGCGGCGGAGGCCGGGACGCAGCCCAGGAGGACCAGGCCGAAGGTCACCAGGATGGACAGGATGATGCGCGGGAGCGAGTTGGGCATGCCACAGTCTAAGGCAGAAATTCAAATCGGTAGTGTAATCCGGCATTCCTCCCCGCGCGGGCCCGTCCGGCGCCCTTTTTCGGGCCCCGGCGCCCGCCGGACTAAACCCATGGAATAGTCAGCATGCTGAGGATGTTCTCCTTCCTATGAGCAGTGACAACCCGCCGAACCCGCCGGCCCCGCCGGCAGAACAGGAACTACACCATGGCTAACATCCTGATGGTCGTCTCCGCCGCAGACTCCCTCACCATGCGCGACGGCAGCGAACACCCCACCGGCTACTGGGCCGAGGAACTCGTCGTCTCGCACCAGACCCTCCGCCACGCCGGGCACACCGTGCACATCGCCACCCCCGGCGGCCGCAAGCCCACCGTGGACGAGGTCAGCCTCGCCGCGGAGTCCGCCGGCGGCCAGGACCGCGCGGACAGCTTCCGCTCGTACCTGGAATCGATCGATGCCGAGCTCTCCACCCCGCGGGCGCTGGCCGACGTCGACGCCGCCGGGTACGACGCCGTCGTCATGCCGGGGGGTCACGGCCCCATGGCCGACCTCTACCGGGACGCGGACCTCGGCCGGATCCTCGCCGGCGCCAATACGGCGGCCAAGATCATTGCGCCCTTCTGCCACGGCCCGGCCGGGCTCCTGAGCGCCACCAACGAGGACGGCACATTCACGTTCGCGGGCCGCCGCCTCACCGTCTTCACCAACGAAGAGGAGCTGGGCGGCGGCACCGGACCCAACACGCCGTGGTTCGTCGAGGACGTCCTCAAGGAGAGAGGGGCAATCGTGGAAAACGGTGCGGCCTGGACGTCCCACGTGGTCCGGGACGGGAACCTCATCACCGGACAGAACCCGCAGTCCAGCGAGGACGTGGCCAAGGAAGTCCTCAAGGCCCTGGCCGAATAGGCCCGCCTTAGCCGGGTCCGGCGACCCCGGACCCGGCTAAGCTAACCGCATGGCCATCAAATCCACTGCAGATAAAGTCGCCACGATCCAAAAGGGCTACCTCTTGGAGGGCCCGACCATCGAGCTGGGGGCCGCGATTGTGGACGGCGAACTCCACAAGGATGCCCCCGTCCGGCTGCCGCTCGCCATGATGAACCGGCACGGGCTCGTGGCCGGGGCGACAGGCACCGGCAAGACTGTCACGCTGCACATGATGGCCGAGCAGCTCTCCACCGCAGGGGTCCCGGTATTCCTGGCCGACATCAAGGGGGATCTGTCCGGGCTGGCCACCGCGGCCACGGGCAGCGACAAACTCCTGGCGCGCACCGAGAGCATCGGCCAGCCGTGGTCCGGCAAGGCCTTCCCGGTGGAATTCCTGGCCCTTGGCGGCGACGGCCAGGGCATACCGGTCCGCGCCACCATCACGTCCTTTGGGCCGATCCTGCTTTCCCGGGTCATGGACCTGAACGAGACCCAGGAATCCAGCCTGCAGCTGGTCTTCCACTTTGCGGACAAAAACAATCTCGAGCTGATCGATCTCAAGGACCTCCGCGCCGTCATCGCGTTCCTCACCTCCGCCGAGGGCAAGGACGAGCTCGAGGAACTCGGTGGCCTCTCCAAGTCAACGGCCGGGGTGATCCTTCGTGAACTGGTCACCCTTGAGGCCCAGGGCATGGAAAAATTCTTCGGCGAACCGGAGTTCGACACCGCGGAACTGCTGCGGACCGCGCCCGACGGCCGCGGTGTGGTGAGCTGCCTGGAACTTCCCACACTGCAGACCAAGCCCATGCTGTTCTCGACGTTCCTGATGTGGCTCCTGGCCGACCTCTTCGAGGACCTGCCCGAGGCCGGGGACCTCGACAAACCCAAGCTCGTGTTCTTCCTGGATGAGGCGCACCTGCTGTTCAACGGTGCCTCGAAGGCGTTCCTTGACGCCATCACCACCACCGTCCGGCTGATCAGGTCCAAAGGCGTCGGCATTTTCTTCGTGACGCAGACCCCCAAGGATGTTCCTGCCGATGTCCTCGGCCAGCTGGCAAACCGGGTCCAGCACGCCCTGCGCGCCTACACCCCGGAGGACGCCAAGGCCCTCAAAGCCACGGTCTCCACCTTCCCGACCAGCGACTACGACCTCGCGGAGACCCTCACTACCGCCGGCATCGGCGAGGCCGTCATCACCGTCCTGAACGAGAAGGGCGCGCCCACCCCGGTGGCGCTGACCCGGCTCCGGGCCCCGGAATCCGTGATGGGCCCCAGCACCGATGCCCTGATCTCCGGCACCGTGGCCGGCTCCGCCCTCCTGCCCAAGTATGGAACCGCCGTCGACAACGTCTCCGCCTACGAGAAAATCGCCGCGCAGAGTGCCGCCTCCACCACCGGACCGGCCGCCGGCCCGGAGCACGGGGGCAGCGCACGCGGCGGAGTCCAGGGCAGCCAGGGCGGCGCGCTGGATCCCGGCGCCATCGACGCCGAGGCCCGTTGGATCGAGGAGGAGATCCTGGGCCGGCCCAGCAGCCGTCCGGCGGCCACGCCCCCGTCCGGCGACACCGACGCACACAGCCTCCCCGCCGAACCGCGGGCTTCGCGCCGGGCCCAAGCGCCCCGCGGTGCCGGCGCAGACACGGCCGACGCGCTGGGCGGAGCGCTCGGCGGCGCCCTCACCAGCATGGCCCGTTCAATCGGGACCCAGCTGGGCAGGGAACTGCTCCGCGGAGTCTTCGGCACATCCTCGAAACGCCGCCGCCGCTAGGACCCGGCTGCGTGCCGCATGTCACAGAAACCGGCCGAGACACGGGGATTCGCGGACGTGCAGGTAACGTAAGAATGGTGCAAATGAGTCAGGCGTTGGTCAAAATCGCAGCAATGTGGCTGCTGGGGCTGATGCTGGCTCTCGCCGGGGCCGTCGTGGCGATCAATCTGGTCAACAACTCCATTGCCGGCCCGCAGCAGCCCGTCCGCGAATATCTCAGCGCCCTGCAGAAGGGCGACGGCGAAAAAGCACTGGGCCTGCTGCGCGCCTCCGTGCCGCAAAGCAACTCGGCCATGCTCGATGGATCCGCGCTCCAGACCGCAGCCGCGGGCATCTCCGACGTCAAGATCGGGAACGCCGAAGAGCGCGGCGCCAACCGGGTCATGGTTCCCATGGACTACACGATCGACGGGAGCCGGCAGCGGACCGAGTTCCTGCTGGAGCGTTCCGGCACCGAGTGGCTGTTCTTCCACAAGTGGTCCTTCGTCCCGGCGGCGCTGCCCGTCATGGACGTCACCGTGGTCAACTCCAGCGAAGCCACCATCAACGGCGTTCCCGTGAACATGCCCAACGGCCGCAACTCGTTTGCTGTGTTCTATCCCGGCCAGTACGAGGCCGCCCTGAACGGCCAGTACTTCTCCGCCGCGCCCACCCGGACCGCCGTAACGGGCGGGGACGCGCACCCGGCCCCGCTGAACCTGCTGACCGAGGCCACCAAGACGCTGAAGGACGCCGTGGCCGGCAAGGTCCGGGAGTTCCTGGATTCCTGCGCCGACGAGGCCGACAAACAGCAGAAACTCCAGCCGGACTGCCCGTTTTACCACGCCACCAACAACCGGGTGATTGACGGGACCATCGACTGGAGCATCACGGACTACCCGGCCGTCAGCATCGAGCCGTTCGGCGGCCGCTGGGTGGTGGCGCCCCTGGACGGCAAGGCACGGATCAAGGCCCGGCAGGTGGACCTGTTCACCGGCGCCGTGACCGACATCAACACCGTCCACGACTTCAGTTTCACGACCCGCCTGGACATCGACGGCGACACCGTCAAACTCACGCCGCAGCTCAACTACTAAGCCGGGGCAGCCGGCCGCCGGCCGGGCACCTGCCGTCACGCAGGACAGGCTTTGGGCTGTGCCAGAACCCGGCTCACCCGGAATGCCGCGGGTACACCCCCTATGGCGCCGGAAAGCCTGCCTGCCGTGACACTGCCCGGTTGGCCGTCACGCCTGCCGGGGTATCCGACGCCGTCAATGTACACCTGGGTGTCCACCCGGATCCCGGCCTGGCGGAAGCATGTCCTCGCGAGGGTTTCGAGCATGGAATCGGCGCCGCGGTCCACCCAGTCCAGGACCTCCCGGGCTCTGCCGTTGCGCGGACCAGGCAACCCCTGCCGCAGGAAATCCAGCGTCATGTCGCCCCTGCCGACGGCGCAGCAGCGTGACATGGTCGGGCGCCGCCGTCGGGAGTGCGTACAGTCCGCGGCAGGGCTGCAGGGCGACTCCGGAGCGCACGGCGCGGCGGAGCGCGGCGTCGTCCACCCCCAGCCCGGCGAGGGACGGCCGCCGGGCGGCTCCCCCACAGATGCTCAACGCCTTCACGATGTCCATGGGCCATGGTTGTCATCGGAAAGCCGACGGCGGCAGCCGCCAACTGCCATATGTGGACAGTGCGGCTGGACTGTGCCGCCGGATAGTGCCGCGGAGCGCTGCGCGTCACTCAGGGCAGTCTTTCGGGGCCGCCCCCGGCCATGTTGGGCCGGCGGCTCAGTCCATTCCGCGCAGGTCCAGGACCAGCTCGGTGTCGCCGTCGGGCTGCAGGAGCACCGGGATGCCCCAGTCCTGCTGGTACAGGTGGCAGGCCGCGTGGTCCGGGATCTCGCCGTCGGCGTCTTCGGGGCCGTCGCACGCCGCCGCGCGGGCGGTGATGTGCAGGACGCCTTCAGGGACGTCGGAGGACAGCTCCAATGTGCGGAGCAGGCCCACGGAGGTCCCGCCCCCGGACACCAGCAGTTCCGGCGGGGTGGATGAGATCTTCAGCTGGGTGGGATCGCCCCAGCGGTCGTCCAGCTTCTGCCCTGTGGGCGCCGTGAAGCGGACGGTCAGTTCCAGTGGGCCGGGCGCCACCGGGCTCTTGGGCCGGTGGGTCTGCGCCGCGCCCTCGTCCACCTGCTGCGCTTCCTTCGGGATCGGCACATACACGAGCTGGTGCTTGTTGGCCTCGACCACCACCAGCAGCGGCTCGGCGCCGGCGACCTGCGTGTGGTCCACAATCACATCGGAGGGCTCGGACAGGCCGCGGGCCAGCGTGGAGACGGTGCCGGTCGCGGGGTCGTAGCGGCGGACCGCGCCATTGTAGGTGTCGGCGATCGCCACCGAACCGTCAGGAAGCACCGTCACGCCGAGGGGGTGCTGCAGCCGCGCCTCGGCGGCGGGGCCGTCGCGGAACCCGAAGTCGAACAGGCCCTTGCCCACGGCAGACTCGACCGTGATGCTGCCGGCGTCGTCAATGACCAGCTTGCGCAGGGCGGAGGTCTCGGAGTCGGCCACCCAGATGTTGCCGTCGGCGTCCTCGGCGAGGCCGGAGGACTGAGCGAACCAGGATTCGGCGGCCGGTCCGTCCAGGAGTCCTTCGAGGCCGTTGCCCGCGATGATCTTCACGGCGCCGGAGGCCGGCTCGAAACTGAAGATCTGGTGCACGCCGGCCATCGCCACCACCACGGCGTTGAGCTTGCCGGACCAGGTGACATCCCACGGCGAGCTCAGTGACACCGCCAGCGGATCCGCTTCCAGCCGGGCACCGTAGGCGGCGCCTTCCTCGTTCACGCGGGCCGGCCCCATTTCCAGCAGGCGCTGCACGCCGTTGCCGGCGAGGGTCCGGACGGTTCCGTGGGCGAGGGACAGCCCGCGGAGCCGGTGGTTCACGGAGTCGGCGATGACGACGTCGTAGCCGGTCTCCGCGGCGATGGCCTCGGGCAGCAGCACCAGGCCCTGGGGTTCGTTGAAGCGCGCGGACGATGCGTCGCCGTCGGCGTGGCCCTTTTCACCCGAGCCGTAGGTGGCCAGCACCGTCGCAAAGTCAGTGGAGAGTTCCACGAGGCGGTGGTGGCCGGTGTCCGTGACGAGCCAGGAACCCGCCTCAGCGGTTGCGTCGCCGCGGCCGGCGGGGAGGAACAGGGCCTTGCCCGGGAAGCGCAGCGTGCCCGACGTCGGCTCCGGCGCCACATAGGGGCCGTCGCCGCGGTGCAGGGTGCCCTTGGCCTCGTGCTCGGCGATCAGCTCCGGGATGAGCACCGCGAGGCCGTCCGCGTGGCCTTCGCCGGAGAGGTGCGCCACGATGTAGCCCTCCGGGTCGATGACCACCAGCGTGGGCCATGCCCGGGCCGTGTAGGCCTTCCAGGTGTCCAGCTCCGGATCGTCCAGGACGGGGTGGCGGATTTCGTAGCGTTCGACCGCGGCCGCCAGCGCAACGGGGTCGGCCTCGTGCTCGAACTTGGGCGAGTGCACGCCGACCGTGACCAGGACGTCGGAGTACTGCTGTTCGAGCGGACGGAGTTCGTCCAGCACGTGCAGGCAGTTGATGCAGCAGAACGTCCAGAAGTCCAGCAGGACAATCTTGCCGCGCAGGGATTCCAGGTCCAGGGATTTGCCGCCGGTGTTCAGCCAGTTACGGCCCACCAGCTCGGAGGCCCGGACCCGGAGGTGGGTGCGTACGGTTTCGGTCATCAGCGTCCTTCCAGCTTGGAATTGCGTTCGGCAAGCTTGGCATCGCGCTCGGCCAGCCTGGCAAACATATCGTTGTAAGCAGTGAGATCGGCGTCGTTATTCCTGTCCGCCGCGCGGTCGGTGCGTTTGGACTCGCGCGCGTCGGACCGGGACCACATGATGGCGACGCCGATCGCCACCAGCAGGGTGGGCACCTCGCCGATGCCCCAGGCCACGGCTCCTCCCATTTGCTGGTCCAGCAGGGCCGGGTTGCCCCAGGTCCGGCCAAGGTTGCCGAAGTAGTCGGCGGCGAGCAGACCAGTGCCGCCCATGATGGCGACGCCGAAGAACGCGTGGAAGCCCATGGTGGCCAGCAGGAGCAGCAGCCGCATGGGGTAAGGGGCGCGGCGCGGCAGCGGGTCGGTGCCGATCATGGTGAGCACAAAGATGTAGCCGGTGAGGGCGAAGTGCAGGTTCATGAGTTCGTGGCCCACGTGGTCCCGCATCGCGTAGCCGAACGCGTCCGAATAGTAGAAGAGCACGATTGAGCCGGCGAAGTTGGCCGCCGCGAACAGCGGGTGGGTCACCAGTTGAGAGAACTTGGAATGGATGATGATCAGCAGCCATTCACGCGGACCGCGGGAGCTGTCGCGCCGCGGCGTCAGCGCCCGGAGCGCAAGCGTCATGGGTGCGCCGAGGACCAGGAAGATGGGGGCCACCATGGTCAGGGCCATGTGATCCATCATGTGCGCCGAGAACAGGATGCGGCCGTAGACCGACGGCGGGCCCGAGGTCACGTATGTGAGGACCAGCAGGCCGATCACCCAGTTGACCGTCCGGAACCACGGCCAGGCGTCGCCGCGGCGCAGTACCTTCCGGACCCCCAGGAGATAGGAGACAAGGCCAAAGACAACGACGGCGATCCAGAGCCAGTCGAGCCGCCACTCCGTGAGCCAGCGCCCGGGGGTCAGCTCTGGCGGCAGTTCGTAGCCGGAGAGAATGAACGCCGGTGACGCTTCGGGGGCGAAAGTGGCCGGTTGCGGCGGGGCAGACCGCCCCAGCGCCACGGCGATCCCCGATGTCGCGCCCATGATGATCAGTTCGACGATCACCAGCTGCCAGAGCACGCGCCGGGCGGACAGGCCCATGCTGCGGCTGCCCAGCTGCGGGATGACCCAGCGGCGGTGCATGAGCCCGATCCCGCCGAGCACGAGGACGGCGGCCGTCTTGGCGAGGATCAGCTGCCCGTAGGACGAGCCAAAGAGCTCACCCCACGTGGTGAGGCGGATGCTGGCATTGATCACGCCGGAGGCGAAGACCAGGGCGAAGGCAAAGCCGGCCAGTGACGAGAAGCGGCGGACCGTCGGCTCGGTGATGTCCGCGGTGCCGGCGGCGCCTGCCTTCCGGCCCGCGGGACTGCCCATGACGCCGGAGAGGAGCGCCAGCATGATGATGCCGCCCACCCAGGCCGATACGCCCACCAGATGCAGGCCGAGCGAATTGATCGCGCCCTCGTGGTCGCTGGAGCTCGATGAGTGTCCAATGAGGGCGGCCGGCACCAACCCGATCAGCGACAGGACCAGCGTCACTGCCAGGCCGCCACGCGAGCGGACCCCGAAGAGCGCCGTAGTGACGACGGCCGCGATGATCACGACCGTCAGCCAGGCGCGTCCCGTTTCGATGTCCGTCATGAAGTACACGAGGGAGCGGGTAAATTGCGCATCGCCGGAAATGCCCTGGCCCGCTATGTCCGCGTAGCCCAGGACCAGGACCGAAATCGCGGAAAGAGTCCAGACGGCGCCTGCGGCCGCGGCGACGGAGAGCGCCCGGGTGAACGCCGGATGTTCCGGGGCGTCCCGTTCCTTGGACCGGGAGCCGTTCCTGGCCCGGGGGAGGATGCCGACGGCGAAGATCAGTCCGCCGATCACGGTGGCCACGGCGATGTTGTGGACCGCCTTGCTCACCGGAAGCCCCCACCGCACCAGCGCGCCGGGGTCCGCGACTTCACGTGCGGCTGCGGCGCCGGAGAAGGCCAGCGCTGCGGCGAGGCCCACGAACAATGCTGCGAGGCCGGCAAACAGCCACCCGCGGCCTATCCCGCCGGATGCCCGGCCGGACCCTCGGGGGTCTCCGGGGGGCACTGGCGTTGCGGTTGTGGGCGTGGGATTTGCTGCTGGAGGCACATCTCCATTGTCCGCTACGGTGCCTCACGCGCCGAATCGGGCCTGCAGATCCCGCGGGACGCAAAAGGAGCGGCAACCCCCTCGGGGTTGCCGCTCCTTTCAAGCGTCGGAAGAAGACTACTTCTTGGCGACTGCAGCCTTCAGCTTGGAGCCGGCGGTCAGCTTGACGCTGTGGCCAGCGGCGATCTGGATGGTCTCGCCGGTCTGCGGGTTGCGGCCGGTGCGAGCTGCACGGTCGGTGCGCTCGACTGCGAGCCAGCCCGGGATGGTGATCTTCTCGCCCGCGGCGACAGAGGTCTCGAAGACCTCGAACAGTGCGTCGAGCACGGAGTTGACTGCTGCCTGGCTGGTGCCGGCCTTGCCCGCTACCTCTGCAACAAGTTCACTACGGTTCTTAGCCATTTATGTCCTCCTGGACGGTCATGAATTCTGGAGCCTGCACACGGCATGCGTACAAACCACTGTTCGAAAACTTACCAGCTTGGCGCCGCCGAGGCCGCAAATTCCGCGTGTTTTCGGCGTTTTTTGGGGAAAATCACTGGAATCCACGCCGATCACCGTCCGATTGCGCCCAGAGCGGACGCCCCTGGCCCGATGACTTTGCAGCACCCACAACCCCACGCTCCCTCACCTTTCGCGGTGGTGTCTGTGATCCTCCCTCAGCTTCCGCAGTCCTGGGGTGATGCTCCCTCAGATGTCGGGCTTGAAGATGCGGGTGGTGAGGGAGGGTGCGGGTGGTGAGGGAGGGTGTGAATGGGTGGTGGGGGTGTTAAATGCGGGAGGACCCCAACCTGGTGGTTGGGGTCCTCGACCTGAATGATGTTCCGGCGGTGACCTACTCTCCCACACCCTCCCGGGTGCAGTACCATCGGCGCTGTGGGTCTTAGCTTCCGGGTTCGGAATGGGACCGGGCGTTTCCCCCACGCTATGACCGCCGTAACCCTGTGTCCGCCACCGGCCCGGCCCTTTGTGGGGGCGGGGGTGGGGAAAACTTTGTGGTTACAACACGCTGCACCTGTAGTTATAGCTGGTGGTGCAGTTGTGGTGTTATTCAGTTGTTGGTTCTC